>JBDSLD010000407.1:0-2690 GCA_039916545.1 Ferruginibacter sp. | reverse complement strand
AAACAAACTAGCAGGAGAAATTTTCTTGGAACATCGGCAAAAGCAGGAGTAGCGACATTGATAGCGTTACCAGCTATCACCTCACTGATGGCAGAAAGCAGTAATAAGGCATCGATTATTTCACCGCTGGGCGCTTCCTTGGCCAACGACTTAAAAACGGGCTTTGATCAGACACCTTTACCTTATCCATATGCTGCCCTTGAACCATCCATCGATACTAAAACAATGGAGCTCCATTACAGCAAACATGCAGCAGCATACAGTAAAAATTTAAAGGAGGCCGCGGCGGCTGAAAAAGTTGACATGTCTAAACCACTGGAAGACCTGCTTGGTAATATCTCAAAATATTCCGCCAAGATGCGTAATAATGGTGGTGGTCATTACAACCACGAATTATACTGGAAATGCATGATGCCCAATGCCAATGCGCAGCCATCCGGAAAATTGCAAACTGCGATCGATAAAGACTTTGGTTCCTTCGATGCGATGAAAAAGAAATTAGCCGAAACAGCTATGGCACGGTTCGGTAGCGGATGGGCATGGCTTACCTTGACAAGCGATAAAAAAATAGTAATAAATTCTACTCCTAACCAGGACAACCCGTTAATGGATAATGCGGAAGTAAAAGGCTTTCCTCTTTTTGGATTGGATGTATGGGAACATGCTTATTATTTAAATTATCAAAACCGCCGGGCAGATTACATTGAAAACTTTTGGAAGATATTGAACTGGAATTATGTAGGGGAAAGATTCAACAGTATCTGATTGAAAGACTTTCTTCAAAAAATATTACCAGCCTCACAGGTTTTAAACCCCTGTGAGGTTTTTAATTTTGGCATGCCATCAATTATAAAAATTATTCCTCAGCGAAGCGGAAATTGCTGTGTCAATTGCCTTGCTCAAGTATAAAACCAGACCCGTCTAAATAGACTCAGCCTCTGCTCAGAAGTATTGATTAAGTACAACTAAAACAAAGGCTGATAAATTGGCTAACAATCTGGAACAAAGGTAGGAAGCTATTAATAGTTCAACCAAAAAATGCCCACCTTTTTTGTAAAATTTAAGTTAATGAAAGAGAAAAAAACACACGACAAAAAAGCCCTAATTTCGTTGCCTGTTTAATATTTTTTTATAACAAATAATTTATCAGATGCAAGTTTGGAAAGACTACCAGGAAAAGAATAAAGACCGCTTCCTTAACGAATTATTGGACCTTTTACGCATACCCAGCGTAAGTGCCAAAAGTGAAAATAAGCCGGATATGCTCAACTGTGCCAACAGCGTCAAACAACGCCTGTTGGAAGCCGGTGTAGATAAAGCAGAAATATATCCCACAGCAGGTCACCCGATCGTTTATGCAGAAAAAATAATCGACCCGGCAAAGCCTACTGTATTGGTATATGGGCATTATGATGTGCAGCCTGCTGAACCATTGGAACTTTGGAAAAGCGGCCCTTTTGATCCGGTCATCATTGATGGGAAAATATTTGCCCGTGGCAGTTGCGACGATAAGGGACAGGTGTACATGCACGTGAAAGCATTGGAAACAATGATACAAACCAATACACTGACAAATAATATTAAATTTTGTATCGAGGGAGAAGAGGAAGTCGGCTCACCTAACCTGGGCAAATTTGTTTCGGCACACAAGGATCTGTTAAAAGCGGATGTTGTGCTGATCAGCGATACTGCCATGATCAGTCTTGACACGCCGAGCATTGATATCGGTGTGCGTGGATTAAGTTATATCGAAGTAACGGTAACAGGTCCGGAGCGTGACCTGCATAGCGGCGTATATGGTGGTGCAGTAGCAAACCCGATAACGATGCTGGCAAAAATGATCGCCTCCTGCCATGATGAAAACAACCATATTACCATTCCCGGGTTTTATGACGATGTAGTGGCTTCAACGGAAGAGGAAAGAAAATTAATGGCTGCCGCGCCATTCGATGAGCAGGAATATAAGGATGACCTCGGCATAAAAGAATTATGGGGAGAAAAGGGATTTACCACCAACGAAAGAACAGGAATAAGGCCCACATTAGAAGTAAATGGCATCTGGGGCGGCTACCAGGGCGAAGGCGCCAAAACAGTATTGCCTGCAAAAGCAATGGCTAAAATTTCAGCCCGCCTTGTTCCTAACCAGTCGTCGGAAAAAATAACTTCCATGCTACTGGAGTATTTTAAGAAAATTGCTCCCGGAGGAGTTACTATAGATGCATTTGAACATCATGGCGGAGAACCTTACATGACGCCCATCGATAGCAAGGCGTACCAGGCAGCGGCAAAGGCGATAGAAACTACTTTTGGGAAAGCCGCTATCCCTGTACGTGGCGGTGGCAGCATTCCGATATGTGCGTTGTTTGAAAAAGAACTCGGCATAAAAATAGTGTTTATGGGGTTTGGACTGGATAGTGATAACCTGCACAGTCCGAATGAAAAATTCAATGTGGAGAATTTTTACAAAGGCATTGAAACAATCCCCTATTTTCATCAATATTTTACGGAGATGAGTAAATAAGTAATTGTAAATTTAGAAGTGACCGAAGGCATTGCTTTCGGTTTTTTTGTGCCGTGTTATAAGGCACTTGTGAAACCTATCCATCTATTTTTATCATTGGCGATAACAGCACGGGCGTCATTTCCTGGTGAGTGACCCTTTTGGGGGTGACTCACCAGGAAACGACTGC
>JBDSLD010000406.1:0-3617 GCA_039916545.1 Ferruginibacter sp. | reverse complement strand
AAAGAATTGGAATCTTTCTCTTATTCCGTTTCGCATGATCTGCGGGCACCTTTAAGGGCAATAAATGGCTTTACCCAGGTTTTATTAGAAGATTATATTGAACAGTTAGGGGAAGATGCGAAGAGCCTGTTAAACGAAGTAATTACCAATTCCGATAAAATGGGGGAATTGATAGATAACCTGCTGGCATTTTCACGAATTGGCAAGCAACACGTCTCAAAAGGCGATATAAATGTAAATCAGCTTGTAAGTGTGGTGATCGCGGAACAAAAGCAACTGGAGCCCAAACGGATCGTTGATCTAACTATAAAAAAACTTGAAAATATTAGAGGTGACCGGAGTATGGTAAAGCAGGTATTCGTTAACCTTGTTTCCAATGCATTTAAATATACAAGCAAAAAGAAAAACGCTGTAATCGAGATTGGATCGTACCTGGAAAATGATGATTGTGTTTATTATGTAAAAGATAACGGGGCAGGATTTGATATGGACTATTATGATAAATTGTTCGGAGTTTTTCAACGGCTGCATAGCAGCCACGAATTTGATGGAACCGGCGTAGGTCTTGCGATCGTTCAAAAAATAATTACCAAGCATCATGGAAAAGTTTGGGCAGAGGGCAAGGTGGGTGAAGGCGCCTGCTTTTATATCTCATTGCCAATCAAATAGAGCCGAAAAAGTAAATCCATTACCATAAACCTTGCTATGCTACTATTAGTGGAAGACAATAAATCTGATGCGATGCTTACCATGAGAGCATTAAAGAAACACAACCTTGCGAATCTTGTTGTTCATGTTATTGACGGGGTACAGGCGCTTGATTTTCTTTTTGCCAGGGGAGCTTATGAGGGAAGAAATATGGACGATAAACCCAGGGTAATATTCCTTGATCTAAAAATGCCGAAGGTAAGCGGGCTGGATGTGCTTCGTGTCATTAAAGCTGATGAAAGAACCAAATATATCCCGGTGGTGATGATGACTTCATCAAATGAGGAAAAAGACATTATAGAAAGTCATCACCTTGGGGTGAACAGTTATGTAGTTAAACCTGTAGGGTTCGAAAATTTTAAAAAAGTTGTTATCGATCTTGGCTTCTACTGGCTTGTTGTAAATAATGTACCAAAATAATAATTATCGTTCCTGACCAGCAAGAACAGCATTGAGATGCCAGGCCCCAATACGCTCCCCGTTCCTGACTGCACCAAGCTTCCTGCAGAAAAATTAATAGTGATTTATGCATACGGGAAAATTAAGGATATTACACCTGGAGGACCTGCACAGCGATGTATTTCTGATAGGGAATGCGTTAAAAAAAGGCGGGATTGTTTATGAAAGCCTTGTAGTAGATACAAAAGATAAGTTTATAAAAGCATTGGAAGAATTTGGTCCGGACCTTATACTTGCTGACCATGCGCTCCCTTCTTTTAATTCAACAGAAGCGTTGGCTATATTTCAGCAAACTGGTTTGAAAATTCCTTTTATACTTCTCACTTCAACAATGTCTGATGAGTTTGCAGTGAATGTAATTAGCAAAGGGGCGAGTGATTATATTTTAAAAGACAGGCTGAACCGTTTGCCAAGCGCTATTGAAAATTCCCTGGAGAAACTGAGGCTTGAAAAGGAGCGCCAGGTTCATTTTACTAACCTGGTAAATGCAGAAAAAAGGTTTCGTGCTTTAGTGGAAAACAGCACGGATGCAGTGGTAATACTTGGCGCGGCGGGCAAGCCCACGTATGTTTCCCCTTCTGTAGAACGTATGTTGGGTTATACCGAAGAAGAGATAAAGCAACTGGACATATTAACCCTTGCACATCCGGATGATATACCCGCACTGGCGATTGTTATGGAGCGGGTGCTGGCTAATCCCGGTATAGCCATCAAAGGGCATACCGGGCGCATGCTGCACAAAAATGGAAGCTGGAGATGGCTAGAAGCGACCGTAACCAATTTTCTGCATGACCCGGCAATAAATGGAATCGTTGACAACTTTCGGGATATAACGGTGAGCAGGCTGGAGCAGGAAAAGCTGGTTACGAATGAAAATAGGTTCCGTGGCCTTATTGAAAACTGCGCAGATGGTATGGCGATATTATCTGCGGAAGGAAAGCCTTTGTATGTTTCTCCCTCTTTGAAAAATGTGCTGGGTTATTCGGCTGAAGAGGGCATGCAGCTGGACCTGTTAAGCTTGTCGCATCCGGAAGATATACATACATTGGTTGCAATCATGCAGGAGGCAATTGCCAAGCCTGGAGAGCCGGTAAAAGGACAAGCAGTCCGGATGCGTCACAAAGAAGGTAGCTGGAGATGGGTAGACGGCGTAATAACGAATATGCTCCATGATCCGTCAATCGGCGGCTTCGTGGACAATTTTCGCGATGTAACCGGGAGGAAATTTGCAGAAGAAAAAATAATACATGCCAACCGCTTGTACGCTTTCATCAGTCATATAAACCAGGCGATCGTACATATCCGGGATGAAAACACGCTTTTCAAAGAAGCCTGTAATATTGCCATTACTATCGGAAAGTTTAAAGCTGCCTGGATAGGCATATTTGACCTGGAAAAGAAAGAGATAAACCTCACGGAGAGTGGCGGAATGCCTGATAGCGACCTTTCCCGTTTCAAGAATGCTTCTTATGAAAATGGCGGTCCGCAATATGAAGTTTTGCAAAAAAACAATTATTGGTTATGCAATGATATTAAAAATGATTTTAAATCAACTATAGGGAAACAGCTTGCAATAGATCCAGGTATCTGTGCCGCAATGGTATTACCTATAAAGAAAGCAGGTAGAATAATCGGCACTTTTAACTTCTATGCCGCCGAAACTGATTTTTTTACTTTAACGGAGATCACCCTGCTTGAGGAAGCGAGTACGGACATCTCATTTGCCCTGGATATTTTTGAAAAAGAAAAGCTCAAAAAACAGGCTGATGAAAGACTTGCTGCCAGCGAATTGCGTCTGAAGCAGGAACAGGCCATCGCCCACCTGGGCAGTTGGGAACTTAGCTACGCAAACGGCATCGCCATCTGGTCTGACGAACAACTACGGATATATGGTCTCAGCCCGGAAAACAGGGAACAAACTTTCAAATCATGGATTTCATTTATTCATCCCGAAGACCTGGCCCATGTGTTAAAAGCAACTGACCGTACAAAATCAGGTTTCAAAAATTCCGATTTTTTTCACCGGATAATCCGAAGGGACGGATCCATAAGGCAATTGTATTCTCAAACCAGGGTTAGATTTGATAGTGAATCAAATCCAGTCGGGCTATACGGGGTGGCCCAGGATGTAACCGATACGAAGAATGCGGAACAGGCATTGCGGGAGTCTGAATCGAACCTGCAAGCAATTTTTGAAAGCACTTCTGAAGGGTTTATTCTTACTGATCGTAATGGAATCATTAAATCGTTTAATAATAAATCCAGAGAAATCACTTACCTGAATACAGGGCAGGAAATACTGGTTGGATCAAGCATATACGATTATATTCATCTTGCCCGAAAAAATGTCTATAAAGATTCCATAGCCCGTCTTTTAAATGGCGAAACCCTGCGTTACGATTATCCTTACACCAGGAAGAACGGAGATGTAAAATGGTTCGATTATAAAA
>JBDSLD010000405.1:0-27243 GCA_039916545.1 Ferruginibacter sp. | reverse complement strand
ACAGTGGCCAGGGAAGCAGGTTTTCCATAATGACTCAACATTAAATAACAATACTATCACCCCTCAGTTCCAACACCATTAAACTCAGCTTCATTCATAGTTTACTTACGTTTTCCAAACATTAGAGTTACATAGGCGCTGATAAAAAGTTGTTTTGGATCAGAAAAAACAAGCTGTGGAACTTTTTTGGTGTAATAATCCGCAGTAACGCCCACTTCTACAGCGCTCAGCATTTCATTGTACTTCCCATAATCAAAACGCACAGCACCCTTCACATACAACCCGGGTGTAACTTTCATTTGTCCCCAGCCTTTGCCAAGCCCTGAACCGGAAACCTGTAGTTCTTGCAGTGAGTTATTGTCAGTAAAAAGAATATTGTCAGGCTGGTAAGTTGGAGGAACCGTCGTTGTACTTACCAACGTGCTGTCCATGCCTTCGTATCGAATGAATTTCCTGCCGCCCTTCAACTTGTCATTTACCTCCAGGTTGTACGGCCTCAACAAGGCCAGTGTCAGTCCGCCTCCAAAATTTCCGGTTACGCTCACCCCGTTCCGGTTTATTTTATTGCCGAAAAGTAACTGTTGCTGCACCCCAAGTTTTACGGGATAAAAGTAATTGATCTTACCATAAATAAAAGGGGATGAAGGAATAGAAATATTGGTTTGCTTGTCTTCTTTGGGATGTTTTCTCTCGGATATATCCAGTTGAAATAAGAGCGCTTTTTTAATAGATTTGGCCCTGCCCACTTCGAAAAATGCTCCATATCCATCAGAAGTAAGTTTAAAACCGAAGGCAGTATGCTTGTGATAGGCGATCACCCCTTCTTCTTCCTGCTTGATGAGTTCATTGATACGCTGCTTACGCTCATCCTTTTTTTCCTTTTTTGATTTCTGAGCCAATGAAGGCAGCGTGGCAACCACAGCCATGCAGATAAACAATAATTTACGCATAATAGGTTTTTACTTCAGTAAATTTATACAAAAATAGTACAATGACAGCAACCACGACATATGAAAGCAATTTAAGGTATAGCGCCTGCCATTTACCAAAAGAAACAATTGCGAAAATAATATCCAACCATTGATCCATGCAAAAAAATCTTTCGAACAGCGCTGATAAAACAAATCTCTTCCTATTTCCTGGTAATGCAATCGACTTAAAATCAATAAGATAATATTCCGGGCTTACATATCTACCTTAATAAATTCAGGAACGAAAAACCACCTGCGGAATTTCAAAAATCGTTGTTAATTTTTTTGGGTTGATGTTTATTGCATTATACAAACGAAAACCAACAATTCTATTAGAGGTACGCATATTTGAAGGGTATTGGATTGTTATAGCTTACAAAAGTAAGCAAGGCTAAGCCGGTTCATTACCGGGTGATCTGCACTGTAAAAACCTTTAAACTATCAGCAGAGGTTAAACGTAGATGAAAATTTAGTTAGCCTGACGCACCATTAAAGTTTTGAGGCCTCAACAATTTATTGCCCACGGCACAGTCCAGGCAGCGTTTTTGATTGCAGTAGTCATTTTTCAATTGAATGAGCGCCTGGGAATCAAAGGCGTTTTTATTTTCGATCCCCAATTGCATAAATCCTTTCGTGATGCTGTTCTTTTCTTCTGCCACCTGTTCGAGCCATTTCAACGCTTTTTCTTTATAAAAATCCTCTTTATGGTAATGGCCATAGGCAAATAATATAGGAACGATCGTATTGATAATGATCGAATGTATCATCTGGGCGCCGAGATTCTTTTCTTTGAAAGCGGTTGCTTCATTAAAAGTGTAGTGATAGTGCCAGTAATCATTTGCCTTAACACCCAGGAGTTTTTTTACATCGTCCAGCAGGATTGTTTCTTTTACAATAGAAAATAAATGGGTGCTGTTATGAACCAGCATTGCCAGTTGCGCCAGCCTTATCGTGGGGAAATTGGAAGGGCGCATTCTTAAAAAATGCAGTGGGATCCGGATCGGTTGCAAGCTGTATTTTTTCTGGTAGAAACGATATTCATTTTGCAGCAATTGCGGGTATGCCTCTGTAAAATCATCTTCGAGCAAGCCTGCCTGCCCGAATAACATCGCTTCTGCCTGGTGTATCTGGTTTTTATGTTTGGCCAAAATACTCACCGGTAATGAGCGGGCCAGTTTTTCGAAAGCATCACTATTGACCGAGATGCCAAAATTTCTTGCAATCAGCCACCAGAAAGTTTCTTCCCAATGATTGCTATTATTTTCAAGATATTCCAGGATAACGGTTGCTTTTTTTTGCATCCTTTCTACCAGCAACCGCTCTTTCCAGGCAATCCAGGTAAGGGGCGGTATGGTACTGATAAGTGTTTCGCACGCTATAAACGATCTGGCATTCATCAGTTCATCGAAGCTCGCCAACAGTATTTTGGAGACTTTACTTTGCAATTCGAGGACCGGAAACGGCAGGTCCAGTTTGATATCATCCTGCCAAACTACATGTAATATCACATTTCCATAGTTCCTGTCGCTGCTGTGTTTATGGTTGTTCCAGTCCGATGACAAAATATGCAGTTCGATGTTACCGGCCCAGGTTGTATCGCCGACCTTAATTTTAGCGTCGAGAAAATCAGGGCCCTGGTTGCTGTTGATATTTCCTGGCTGTACAATTAGTAAACTTTCACCATCTGAAGTTACCAGTTCGCTCCTGGTGAAATATTGAAGTTTCCAAATGTATTGCAGCAGCCGTTCGTTCATAGGATAGTTTTATAGTGACGGGATGGCTGGCGACTGGCTTGTCAATTTACCAGGCTGATTTATTTTACTGTTAGGATGATCATAAAGTGCGCCGGTAAAAATAAGGTTGTCTTCGGCGCATGAAGCTTCAGCTACATAATAATTTATGAAGTTTAGGTAATACTTTATAAGATGATATCAGTAAAAAATTAACCGGCGCCTGGAGAAAATATTTCCTGCAGTGCCTGTACTACCCTGCTTACCGGCAGGCCCATCACGTTATAAAAATCTCCCGAGACAGACTTGATACCGACGACTCCGATCCATTCCTGGATGGCATAAGCGCCGGCTTTATCGTAAGGCTTGTATTTATCGACATAATAAGTGAGCTGGCCGGTGGTGAGTTCATGAAATTCTACTTCGGTAACATCTGCAAATGCGGTCTCTTTGCCATTGTTCAATATCACTACGCCGGTGATCACGCGGTGTTTTTTTCCTGATAGTGCCGATAAGATCGCGACAGCATCTTCTTCATTTTTTGGCTTCCCGATGATCCTGTCGCCCAGCACAACGATCGTATCTGCTGCTAAAATTGGTTTGGTAATCGAGTGATCTTGCTGAATGGCCAACGCTTTGTTCCGCGCAATATGCACGGCAGTATCCTCTACGGACAAACCGGCTGGATATGATTCATCGGTTTCTTTTACAATTATTTCAAAAGGTACTTCCGCCCATTCTAATAATTGTTTGCGGCGGGGTGATTGAGAAGCCAAAATAATTCCGGTAGAGTCGCTAAGAAAAATATCGGTAGAGTTCATTTTAAAATATTTATTGGCTGAGGCAAGGCTGCTTTCACGAATATATTTTGACCAGGATGATAGAACATATTCCGGTAAGCATCACCAGTTTTATCAGGTTACTGATATAATGATATTGCGCGCTTGTTTGCGCCTGGTATATTTTTTTCAATATCCAGAAAAGTGGACTGATGACCAGCAATAATACGTACAGGGCACTGAGCCACCAGCCTATTTGCAGTACATAAAATTGTACCACCACCAGGGCACCGATAAGTACCACCAGCCAGACCCCTACAAAAACCTTGGTAGAAGGCACGCCCCAGGCGATCGGCATGGTTTTGCAGTTATAACGCGCATCACCCTCCATGTCCTCGATGTCTTTTACTACTTCTCTTATCAATGAAATGATAAAGGCAAAGCCGGCATACAACGCAGCGAATTTATATATCCTGTTCATGCCGGCGGCTATATCAGAAGAAAGTCCGCGGGTTAAAGCGAGTGTAGGATTTATGGCAAAATATAATACCAGCACCGTCCAGGCAGTCAGCCCCGAAATAATAATATTTCCCGATAACAATTTCTTTTTGAAAGTGGTAGAATAAACCCATAACAGTAACGCACAAACGGTATTTGCTACCACAATTACCAGGCTGGTCTTTAATGAAACATAAGCGCTTAGTGCAAGGCCCGTAAGCGTAATGATCATGTGAAGGATAATGGCCCAGCGGCGATTGATGATTTTCTGAATGACCATTTTTTCCGGTTTATTCACCTGGTCAATATTGATATCAAAATAATCGTTGATAATATAACCTCCCGCCGCGATCAGTACAGATGCGACAAGCAACAGGTAAAAAATCGCAGGCGTTAACTTAGTGCCCTGCAGGTAATAGCTTTCGGGCAATGCCGGAACGATAATGCAATAAAAAAAAAGCAATTGGGTAAGCGCAATGAAAGCAAGATTGGGCCAGCGTATTAAACGAAGAAAGGCGGAAAATAATTTCATGCTGTTTTTTCAGTTGCTTAATGTTGATGGCTGATTAAATCTCTATTGATTATTGATCGTTATTTATTGACGCTATTGTTAAGTATTGCCAGTTGAGTATTGATTATTCAAGCGGTAATCATGGGCATTCGTTACCGGTTATAGAAACTACAAAATATATGATCCTGCCTTGCAAATAATGATCAGTAACAAAAATAATCAACCCTCCACCCATAAACATCCTTCTGCCTCTACTTAGATGCCACTGAAGTATCCAGGTCCCAGTGCCCGTTTAATTTAAGTACTTTTTCAATCACATCCCGCCCGCATCCTTTTCCTCCGGTGACAGGCGAAATATATTTCGATATCTGCTTTATTTCCCACACTGCATCCGCAGGGCAACAGGGAAGTCCCACCAAATTCATTACCAGGTAATCAGGAATATCATCACCCATATAAAGTATCTCTTCAGGGTGTAATTCATTTTCCTGCATGTATTCAAGCAACTTTTCTTTTTTATCATGGATACCCAGGAATACATTTTTCACTCCCAACCTTTCCAGTCTTTGTCGCACCGGTTCAGAACTACCACCTGAAATAATTGCCACATTGTAACCTTTTTTTACTGCCAGCTGTAGCGCATACCCGTCTTTACTATTCATGTTACGCGCCATGTCGCCATCCTGCATAATCACCAATATGTCAGTAGCCAGTACCCCGTCAACGTCGAAAATAAATGTTCTTATCGGCTTAAAAAGCTGCAGTAAACTCATGTGCAAATGGTTGATGGATAGATTTTACAAAGTTTGGGTGCAAACCTACTGTAGAATTACCATTTTAGAAAAACTTAGTTCCAGGGCGAACATTTACCGTCAACATTATATGTGAATTTGTTTGCTTATAATAAAGCATTTGTTTACTTTAACGTTTTAATTTCAACCTTTAATATTTTTTATGAAGGACAATAAATTTTTCTTGTACGGGCTTTTCATTATTACACTACTATTCGCCGTTGCGTGTAATGACAATCAGCCGGAAAAGAAAATAACCGGGGAAACAAAAAAAGATACAGCCAAACCAGCAACGCCGGAAGTGGAGACAAAAAAAGGGCCGGTAATCAATATAGGTGATACACTTTCTATCAAACGCCTGGTGCTGGTGATGAAAGACAGCGCTTCAACGATTGAAAGAGTAAGTTTGAAACTGGGCGAAATTTATGGCCCTAAACTGGGAGCGGTCATGAAGAAAAATAATTTAAAAATGACCGGTGCACCGATGGCCTGGTACAAGGGGCAAAAAGCGCCTTACTTTTTTGAAGCCGGGATACCCATAGATAAAAAGCCTGCCAAATTACCAGCGGGTGTGTATGTAAAGCAGATCGGGCTCGACAGTATTGTGGTGGCTCATTTTTACGGCCCGTATGATTTACTGCCTCAAGCTTATGAAGCGCTTGGCGACTGGCTAAAGGACCACAAAAAGAAATCAAAAGGCGATCCTTACGAAATTTATATTGGTGATGCCTTTGACTCAACCGGCAAAGCCAAAGATCCTTACAAGGTTCAAACCGATGTTGTTTGGCCGTGGAAATAGTACCCTTCTAATTATAAAAGACCTTCCTGAATTTTTTGAATTTCCAGAACCGATGCCTGAAATTTAGTGGTAAAAAAATATTTACCTGTTGATCATTAGTCGCGTTAAGGCGCATCCGGGTTGATAATACTTTCGGATATTTTCAGGTATAGTTTTTTTAGTGCAGGATGTTGCGATAATAAACGAAGGTGCTTGTCCACTGTTGCAATATCTTTCCTTACTGCCGGCCCTGTCTGCATGTCACCCGGCAGATGATCTCTTAACCTCAGGGCCGTTTCTTCGATCAATGGTTGCAACATGTTGAAATCGACGCCTTCCTTTTTACAGTAATCCGCTGCCAGCGTATACAGGTGGTTAGAAAAATTATTTACGATAACCGCAGCTACATGTAATTTCATTCGCTGCTCATCATTTGCTTTAGCGACGATAGATGATAAGGTCGATGCAAATTTTTCAATCATCGATATCGTATCATCCGAATTGCCGTCAATCAATAAAGGAATATCCTGTTGCAGATCCAGGTTCTCTTTACGCAGGCTTTGCAGCGGATACAATACACCATAATTAACAGATACCATTTTTAACACATCTTTTGATACAGAACCAGCAGTGTGTACAATTACTTTATCCCCCAGGAAATAAGTTTCATTGATGCCATTTAACGCTGTGTCAGACAGGGCTACCAAATAAATATCCGCGGTTGTAACCAACATTTTCGCATCATCTGTAAAAGCGCATCCAAAGTTATTTGCGAGAATTTCCGCGTGGACAATATTCCTGTTAACCACCTGTATTATTTCGTGTCCTGCCTTTGTTATAATATTTCCAAATACCGTAGCCACATTTCCCGCTCCAATAATTACTACTTTCATAAGTGTATCTTTGACAAAATGAAATTAAAGCAAAAAATAGCAATTGGCTACATCCGGGCAAAATTTAAAATGATGACCGCTGTATCAAAAAGGCTTGCTGCGGAAAAAGCATTTGATTTGTTTTGTACCCCCTTCCTGAAATCCAGGTCCAGGACGCCCACTATTTTTGAAGAGGCAGAACCATTACATTTTGAACTGAACGGATTGAAAGTAAACGGATTCAGGTGGAACCACGAGCAGCCACACAAGATCCTGATATTACATGGCTTTGGTTCAGCGGCGCATAAGTTTCACCAGTACATATCACCATTGGTGGCTAAAGGATATGAGGTGCTTGCCTTTGATGCACCCGCCCATGGCAGCAGCGAAGGAACCAGGATCAACGCGGTACAATATTGCCAGATGATCGAAGAGGTACTGAAACGGTATGGCCCGGTGAAAGGTTTCCTCGCCCATTCATTTGGAGGGATGGCGCTTAGCCTGGCCATTGAAAAAACAGTACATACCGACGATACCAGGATCGCCCTGATCGCGCCTGCTACCGAAACAAGCACCGCAGTTGACGCCGCTTTTAAAATGCTGCAATTAAAAGATGAGGAAGTGAGAAAAGAATTTGATAAAATTATTTTTGAGAAAAGCGGCCAACAGACAGAATGGTTTTCCATAAAAAGGGCCATGCAACATATCAGGGCAAAGGTGCTTTGGCTGCATGACGAAGATGATGATATCACCCCTTTGGAAGATGCTTTGAAAGTGAAGCAGGAAAATTTTCCGAACGTACGTTTTGTTATTACCAAGGGCCTTGGACATAGAAAAATTTATGGTGACCTCGACATAAAAAAAGAAGTCCTTGAGTTTTTATAATCGCAATGAAGAATGCCTGATTTTGTAAGAATTATTTTGATTTTTCAATTTTAAAGTAATATTGCACTTCCGTTTGCTCCCAAAAATGTGTGTGAAATTTATTGTATATATACCGTACAAAGCAATATGAATGCGGTTTTGGTAGCAAGCCAATGATAAAAAAATATTTAAAATACAATCTGCCCTACCCCCCTATTTTGGAACCAGGCGCAAAATATACTGTTCATTATGGCGAAGAATCTGTTAATAGTAGAGTCACCTGCGAAAGCGAAAACCATTGAAGGCATTTTAGGAAAAGACTTTGAAGTAAAGAGTTGTTTCGGTCATATCCGTGACCTGGAAAAAAATGATATGGGTATCGATATCAACAACAATTTTAAACCTACTTATATAGTTCCGGCGGAAAAAGAAAGGGTCGTTAAAGAATTAAAAAGCATTGCTAAAAAAAGTGAGGAGGTTTGGCTGGCATCGGATGAGGACCGTGAAGGAGAAAGCATCAGCTGGCATTTGGCAGAAGTATTGGGCCTTGATCCAAAAACCACCAAGCGGATCGTTTTTCATGAGATCACTAAACCGGCGATTGAGAAAGCTGTAAAAAATCCACGCATCATCGACATGAACCTGGTGAATGCGCAGCAAGCCAGGCGCGTTGTCGACAGGCTGGTAGGTTTTGAATTAAGCCCGGTATTATGGAGAAAGATCGGTATGAGTGGCGGATTGAGTGCCGGCCGCGTTCAAAGTGTAGCGGTTAAATTAATAGCGGAAAAAGAAAGAGAGATCAACCAGTTTACAGCAACCGGCAGTTTCAAATTAGAAGCTTCGCTGGCAGCTACCGATAACAATAACAGGTCGGTGAACTTTAAAGCAGAAGGTGGAAAATACGACCAGGTAGAGGATGCGGAAAAATTCCTGCAGAGTTGCTTCGGCGCAAAATATACAGTAAGAGATATCCAGGTAAAGCCGGGTAAACGTACACCCGCAGCGCCTTTTACAACATCTACCCTGCAACAGGAAGCGAGCCGGAAACTTGGTTACGGTGTAAGTAAAACGATGTTGCTGGCGCAAAGATTATATGAAAGCGGTAAGATCACTTATATGCGTACGGATAGCGTGAATCTTGGTGAGACCGCCATGGATGCGATCAAGGCAGAGATCAAAAGCAGCTATGGCGATAAATACCTGCAGGTGCGCCAGTATAAAAATAAAAACCAAAGCGCACAGGAAGCCCATGAAGCCATCAGGCCCACTTACATGGAAAATCATACGGTAAATGACCCGGAGCTTGGCAGGCTGTATGAACTCATTTGGAAACGTACCATTGCTTCGCAAATGAGTGATGCGGAATTGGAAAAAACAACTGCTAAAATAAATATCAGTACCAATAACCAGGAACTAACGGCTACGGGTGAGGTATTAAAATTTGATGGGTTCCTGAAAGTTTACATTGAAAGCAGTGACGATGAAGAAGACAACGAAGCTGCAGAAGGAGAAGGCGAAAGCAGGTTGCCTAATTTAGCTCCTGGCCAGGTATTGTCATTTAACCAAATGACCGCTACTGAAAGATTTACGAAGCATTCGGCAAGATATACAGAAGCTTCATTGGTAAAGAAATTGGAAGAGTTGGGCATTGGAAGACCAAGTACCTACGCCCCAACGATCTCGACTATCATAAAAAGAAATTATGTAGAAAAAAGGGATAAGGAAGGTGTAAAAAGAAATTTCAGGATATTGAAATTGAAGAACGATGTGATTGAGAAAATTATGGAGCAGGAAAATACCGGCGCTGAAAAATCAAAGCTGTTCCCGACAGACCTTGGATTAGTGGTAACGGATTTTTTAAACCTCCATTTTACCAAAGTAATGGACTATTCCTTTACAGCAAATATTGAAAAGGAATTTGATGAAGTAGCGGAAGGCAAAATGCAATGGAGCAAAATGGTGGGGGATTTTTATACGCCTTTTCATACCGGTGTGGAGCATACGCTGGAGACGGCGGAAAGGGCGGTCGGTGAAAGGGTATTGGGTGTGGATGAAAGCGGTAAACCGATCACGGCGAGGATGGGCCGCTATGGTCCGATGGTGCAGATAGGCTCACAGAATGATGAAGAAAAACCACGCTTCGCAAAACTAAAGGCTAACCAAAGTATTGAAACCATCAGCCTGGAAGAAGCGTTGGAACTATTTAAATTGCCGCTCAGCCTGGGCGAACATGATAACCTGGAAGTGAGCATAAATATTGGTCGCTTCGGACCTTACGTGAAATGGGGCGAGCAGTTTGTCTCTATTCCTAAAGGCGAAGACCTCTCAACAGTGGATCTTGAAAGGGCCATACAAATTATCAGTGCCAAACAAAAAGAAGATGCGCCAATTGGCTGGTTTGATGAAAAACCAATCACGAAAGGCAAAGGACGCTTTGGACCATTCATAAAATGGAACGACCTTTTTATCAATATACCAAGGGCCTATAATTTTGATACGCTTACCCAAAAAGATTGTGACGAGCTGATCGAAAAAAAGCTGGAGAAAGAAGCCACCCGCTTCATCAGGCAGTGGCCCGAAGAAAAGATCGCAATTGAAAATGGCCGCTGGGGCCCATTCATACGCTTCGGTAAAAAAATGCTAAAGCTCACCGCCGGCGCCAATGGAAAATATACACCGGACGAACTGGCCACTATCGAACTTGATACGGTAAAGAAAATGATATTGACACAGGAGCCAAAAGCATTTGATAAAAAGGCGCCTGCAAAGAAAAGGGCCGTAGCTAAAAAGGCGGTGGTTAGTAAAAAATAAAATTTCGTTTTTGTATATTAAATTACGCATGGGCGCTCCTGACAGGGTGCCCATCGGCTTATGAATTATATATGATTAGCCCCAATGGAAACGGAGATGAACAAACATGGTTTGTTATCTATGGGAATTTTACAATGCTGATTGCTGCACCGCCTCCATCTGCCAGGTTTAAATTTAATATGCTGGTGCTGGTTACCTTTACTTTTTCTATCACGTATGCTTCCGGGTTATTTTTCCAGTCTGCGTTGGCCGCGTCCCGGTAAACTGTCGCCATATACGAGACCTTCTTATCCAGGAAACCAAGGGGTATTTTCGCATTGCGTTTATGCGATCCCGTTATCGCCCCGACAAACCACGAAGTGCTGTTTTTTTTCTTTCGCGCAATAGTTATGTATTCACCGGGTTCGGCTTCGATTATCTTTGTATCATCCCAGTCTACCGGTACATCTTTTATAAATTGAAAGGCATCCGGGTGTGTCATATAATTTTGTGGAAGGTCGGATACCATTTGTACCGGGCTGTAGATCGTCACATACAATGCCAGTTGCTTCGCCAGGGTAGTATGGACCCGCCTGGCAGTATCCGCGCCATAATTTTTTAATTTAAAAATCCCGGGTGTGTAATCCATTGGGCCGCCCATCAGCCTGGTGAAAGGCAAAATCGTTTCATGGTCCGGCGCGTTACCTGTGCTGAATGCATTGTATTCATTTCCCCTGCCCGCTTCACTGGCCATCCAGTTTGGCCAGGTACGTTGTAAACCTGTAGGCCGCGAGGGCTCATGTACATCTATCATTACATTGTAATAAGCCGCTTTAGCTGCGACCCTTTCATAATGATTCATCATCCATTGCCCGTCATGGTATTCCCCGCGCGGGATTATTTTTCCTACATAGCCCGTCTTTACTGAATTGTAGCCATTATTTTTCATGAAGCGAAATGCGGTATCCATTTGCCTTTCATAGTTGGTGGCAGAACCAGACGTTTCATTGTGCATGATCATTTGCACACCTTTACCGGCAGCATACAGGTGTAAGGCCTTTACATCATAATCAGGATAAGGCGTTACAAAGTCGAATACATTTTCTTTCCAGTTGCCAAACCAATCTTCCCAGCCAGTGTTCCAACCTTCCACCAATACGCCATCGATTCCATTGGCAGCTGCGAAATCGATGTAACGTTTCACATTTTCGGTATTGGCTGAATGCGTTTTATTAGGAACTAAATTGCCGTTCGCATCCGTGCTGTCCGGGTAATTCGAATAATTCCAGCCACCAATTCCTGTCTGCATTTCCCACCAAACCCCTGCAAATTTCATTGGCTTTATCCAGGAAGTATTTTTAATTTTTGAAGGCTCATTTAAATTAAGGATCATTTTGGAACTAAGTAAATCGACCGCCTTATCGCTTACAATAATTGTTCTCCAGGGCGTATTAAAAGGTGCATGTACATAAGCTTTGTCGCCCCCGGGCGCCGGTACCAGGCTGCTTGTCAGATGCCGGGTGTTCGTGTCAACATGTAATTGCATGGCCGGGTAATTTACCTGTGCTGCTTCATGGATATTGATATACAAGCCACCAGTAGTTTTCATCATCAGCGGTGTCTGCACAGTATACCTGTCGGGTGCCGTTCGCACAGCGATCGCCGTACTTTTTTCCACTATTTCCCTGTTATCAATTTTACTGATGTTGGTAAAACTGTATTCATACTCATTGGAATCATAATCACCTGGTATCCAAAACGCTTTATGGTCGCCGGTAAGATTGAATTGTGTCAACTCATCGGATATGACAAAATATTTTAAGGTCGGCTGTTTTGGAAATTCATAGCGAAAGCCTGCGCCATCTTCAAATACTTTGAAAACAATATCAAGCAATCTGCCCGACGCATTTTTTTGTTGCAGGTGAACAGTCAATTGGTTGTAATGGTTCCGGATAGTTTTTGTTTCGCCCCATACCGGCTCCCATGTTTCGTCAAATTGTTTTCTTTCTACTGAAAGCAATATAAATGACCTGTAAAAAGCAGTATCATCTTTTAATGAAAAACCCAAAGCGGAAGGGGCAATTATTGTTTTGCTTTTATAAGTAACATCGTACAAGGGTTTGCCATAGTTATCCAGGGTGAAAGTCACTTTTACATTGCCCATTTCAGCACTGGCGGTTTTAGTTTCCTGCCCGGCACATTGAAAAAAAACAATCGTGGCAAAAAAAATACCGTATATTTTCTTCATAGCTATCATCTTGTAACCAGTTATTATTTGAAGGGTTTCCGCAGCAAAATCATCCTTAAAGATCGGTTAACAAACTCAAATGGTTTCTATCTGCATTGTATTTTTTAAATTCGGTTAATTCGTGCCTTAGACTTCGTGTAATTATTTTTTACACCTCCTGTGGAAAATTTTAACGAGTTATTTATAAATCCTTTTACGAACTTGAAGTTAAATAAATAAAAAGGAGCTTAATTGAAGGAAGATAAAGAGATATCGGCGTTGTTTCACCTGATAGATGATCCGGACGAGGAAGTGTATAGTACCGTTAGTACGAGAATCATTTCTTTTGGTAAGGAGATCATACCCAATCTTGAAAATTTATGGGAAACTACCCATAACGAAGATGTACAGGAAAGGATAGAAACCATTATCCATAAATTACATTTCCGGGACCTGACAACTGATTTTCTAAATTGGAAAAATGGTAGTTGCGAATTACTGGAAGGAGCCTTGCTGGCTGCACGCTACCATTATCCTGAAATGCAGGAGATCCAGGCGAAACAGGAAATTGAAAAGATGCGGCGCAATATCTGGCTGGAACTAAATAATTACCTGACGCCATTGGAACAGATCAATGTGATCACCAGTATTTTATATAATTACTGCAAGCTGAAAGGCGTTGAAATATCTTACAGCCAGCCTGAAGATTTTTTAATTACCAAGACACTGGAAACAAAAAAAGGCAATGCGATCAGCAACGGGATCTTATATTTGATATTGTGCAACCTATTGGACATTCCTGTGAAAGCCACTGATATACCCAGGCAGTTTATACTTGCTTATTTTGATTCCCAATATGAATTCATGAACCCTGCCGGACATGTATCTGAAAAGATAAATTTTTTTATTGATCCGCTGAACGGCCATATTTATTCTCACAAAGACGTTGAAAATTATTTTAAGCGGATCTCGGTCACGCCCTCTTCTTCTTATTTCCGGCAGTTAAATAATAAGCGCATCATCAGGTTCCTGCTGGAAGAATTGAGTAAATGTTTTGACAATGACCGGAACCGCTACAAGATGGACGAATTGTTAACGCTTGTGAAATTGCTGGAGGAATGATCTATCATGTAATAACCAAAAATCGGTGGGAAGCGGCACTGGCTCAAGGATTTTATGAAGCTGATTCCCTGGCTGCAGAAGGTTTTATCCATGCGAGTAAGGAAGGCCAGGTGAAGGGTGTATTGGAAAGATATTACACCGGGCAAAGCGATCTGTTGTTGTTGCACATTGATGAAAGCAAACTAACGGCTAAATTAAAATATGAACTGGCACCTTCGGTAAACGAGGAATTTCCTCATATTTTCGGAAGGTTAAATATTGATGCCGTACTTAAAGCCATTGCGATATGATCACTTGGGATGATTTTGAAAAGATCGATATCCGGGTTGGGACAGTATTGACTGTCGCCGGATTCCCGAAGGCAAGAAAGCCATCTTACCAGCTCACCATCGATTTTGGAGAATCGGGCATAAAAAGATCTTCGGCGCAAATAACAAGCCTGTACACAAAGGAGGCCCTTGTCGGCAAACAAGTGATTGCAATAGTAAATTTTCCTCCCAGGCAAATAGCAAATTTCTTTAGCGAATGCCTGGTACTGGGCGTTTACGATGAAAACAACGAAGTTGTGTTACTACAACCAACAATACCGGTCGGCAATGGTTGTAAGGTAGGTTGAGGACCGGAACAAGTTTTCAGACTTATCATCATCCTTCCACCACTTCTTCCTGGTGAAATTTTTCCAGGAACGAGCTTACTTTTTTAAAATTATTTTTATTAAGGGTAAAATAATGGTTCCGCCCTTCTTTCCTGCACTCGATCAGCTCACTATCAGACAATAGCCTGATATGATGTGAACAGGTGGGCTGGGAAAGACCGGTAAGTCCCTGCACATCCCCACAACATATTTCTCCTTTGCGGGATATTTCCTGCAGGATAGATAAACGGCACGGGTCTGCAATCGCATTCATCGCTTTTTCTATAAATTTACTCTCACTTTTAATCATATTCATGTTTATCGATATTTCCAGTTCAAAGAAATTGTATTTTACTCAATCCAGCAAACATTCATCCAAATTTTTCAATATATTTTAAATGCCGACACAAAATTCATTTTTTCAATCGCCGGTTGGCATCCTTGAAATAAAAGCGACTGATGAACATATTACTGCTTTGCTCTTCGCCAATACTGCCAGGCGTGGTACCCAGGGTGAAGTAATCACAGACTTAAAAGAAACCAATCATCTCTTGATCCAGCAATGCAAAAAGCAATTAACTGAATATTTTGAAGGTAAAAGAACACAGTTCGATCTGCCCCTGCAACAGGAAGGATCTGCCTTTCAGCAAAAAGTGTGGACTACTTTAACAGGCATACCCTATGGAAGAACAATCAGTTACACGGAACTTTCAAAACGCATCGGCGATGTAAAAGCCATCCGTGCAGTCGGCACCACCAATGGCAAAAATTCCCTGAGTATCATTGTTCCCTGTCATCGCGTAATAGGTAGTAACGGGGACCTGACCGGATATGGCGGCGACTTGTGGAGAAAAAAATGGTTGCTGGACCACGAAGCAAAATATGCAAACGGCGTTCAAACATTGTTTTGAAAAAGTAGATGTGGATATAGTAAGTCGATTAATGAAAAATGTGGAAATCCGGTTGAAAAAGTAAATTGAAGTATCAAGTCTTATTAATTACGCCCCGTCCATAAAAGATGGTCACACGAGACGTAGGTCCATATTTTTATGGCGTACTCAGTTGAAATCATCAGCGCTAAAAGAAAGCGGCAATAATTGCTTTGCGCTTTCCAGAACATAAACTTCTCCTTTCATTCCACTCATTATTAACCGGATCGGGCTGTTTACACGCTCTTGATATTCTGAAAGGCTTTGCCTGCAAATGCCACATGGCGAAATGGGATGGTCGCTTTCCCCGTTCAGGTTATCATAGCTGATAGCAATGGTATTTATGGGCACACCGGGGTACAGCGAAGCAGCACAGGAAAGCAATACCCGCTCCGCGCATATACCAACAGGGTAAGATGCATTTTCCTGGTTGGTGCCTGTCACCGTTTGGCCATTTGCCAGGGCCGCAACGGCTCCCACCAAAAACTTTGAATATGGTGCATAAGCTTGCTTGGTGGCTTGTTGTGCTGCTATCAGTAAATCCCTGTCCGCACTATTCAATTCCTCTACCGAACCGTACACATCCACCGAAAAATTGATGTCCTTTTTTGTCATAATATATTTTTTTCCATTCTTCCGCTTTAATCCCTTAACAGATTTTTTAAGTGGAATTTAAACTACCTCAAATTAGCTTAAGATAAAAATTCCTCCCGGTGATATTACCGGGAGGAATGAATTGCTTTTCGCTAAACGCGAAACTCCTGGCGGTTATCCGCGGAGTAAAATCATCTGATTACATTAAATATCCTTTTCCAGCGCGGTCCCTTTTCCCAGCTGAACCATATAAGCGATGCCTTACCTACCACATGATCCTCCGGTACAAATCCCCAATAGCGACTGTCTAAAGAATTATGGCGGTTGTCGCCCATCAGCCAGTAATAATCCATCTTAAAAGTATAGCTGGTAACTTCAGTTCCATTTAGTATTACTTTGTCTCCACGCTTTTCCAATTCATTGCCTTCATAGGTCCGGATGCAACGTTCGTAGCGGGTATAATTATCCGGGGTTAACTGAATGGATGAGCCTTTTTTAGGAACCCATAAAGGACCAAAATTATCTACGCTCCAATGTGCAGCGGTGTCATAAAAAGGATACAGGTCATTGCTAACGGGGTGTATCTCTACATCGACCTTAATTACATTTTTTAATGCCGCGACTTTTTGTTTTTCGCCCGGCGTCATGTTGATCCGGTACATGCCGCTGCTAAAGCCCATGAACTCGCCCAATTCAGGATCCGTATGAATACCAAATGATTGCAACTCTTCTTCATCGAGCGGACTGCTTGTCTGAACCCTGTAATTTAATTCCGATTCAACCGGAAATGGCTGTTGTACATCATTGATATATAAAACGGCATTTTTTATTTCCAGTTTGTCACCCGGAATGGCCACACATCGCTTTATAAAATTTTCCTGCTTATCTACTGGCCTTGTAATGATGAGGTCATTGAAATTCTGCCAGACCCTGTCGCGCCCCATGTCTCTTATCGCATCGTAATAAGTGCGCTTCGACCCATAGTTTTCTTCATCATTGATCAAGGTATCATTGGCTGGGAAATTAAATACCACCGCATCATTTCTTTTCACCGGCGTTGCAAACCACCTGGTGTAAGGGATCTGGATCCATTCGGAATATGATTTAATATTTAAGCCGGGGATGGTATGATGAACAAAAGGCATGGCGATCGGCGTGTTTGGAATACGCGGGCCGTATGCTGATTTACTTACAAATAAAAAGTCGTTCACCAACAATGTTTTTTCCATCGACGGTGTAGGGATCGTGTACGCTTCAAATATAAATGTACGGATCAGTGTAGCAGCTACTACCGCAAATGCTGCCGCATCGATCCATTCCCTGGCGCCTGATTTTTTATAATTGTTTACAACCAGTTCACCGGCATATCTTTCGTTCTTTGAAAACCCGAGATAAGGGAAATAAATGAATGGCAAAAAAACTGTAAGGGCATGGTGCCAGAACCCGAAACGGCCGAAATGCTCCACAAATTTTATAGTGATCCAGATGGTGACGAATTGCCCGGCAATAGGAACAAATTGAAAAACGAACCACCATTTTTTTAATTTAATTTTCTCGACAATGCACCAGGTATTGTAGAATGGTATCAGAGCCTTCCAGCCGGGGATACCGGCTTTTACGAACATACCGTACATACCAATGTGCCAGCCGAATGTGGCTACAATGAAAATTATCCAACCAATGCTCATACGTAAAATTTTATCAGTGCCAAAAGTACCATAATTAAACGTTTGACAAGGAATTACATGAAAAATGTTTTGAAATGTTTAACAGGCCCATATTTAAAAAAATGAAAAGTCTTTACTAAAAGACAGCCCGTTTAAATACTGGTCGGGCACCTTTGTTTAATACGTTGTTACGTTTATTTAACCGAATGTAAATGCAGTATTAATTTCTTTTTATTATCTTGACGCCTTATTAAATCCTTAAAAATCCTGTTATGGTTGAGTCATTTGAAAAGATCCCCGTACAAATATTTGCTACTCCAAAAGAAGGTTCAATTTTCGCCGCCCGTGAGATTGCGGCTCTTATCAAACAAAAACAATCTCTTGGCGAGCATTGCGTACTTGGCCTCGCAACAGGTTCTTCGCCCATCAGCCTGTACAGGGAGCTTGTGCGGATGCATAAAGAAGAAGGATTGAGTTTTAAGAATGTAATCAGTTTTAACCTGGATGAATATTATCCATTGGAAAGAGAAGCGGTTCAAAGCTATTGGAGCTTTATGCATCAATATCTTTTTAACCACATTGACATCAGGCCGGAAAATATTCATATACCCGATGGTGAATGGAATAAGGAGGATATTAAAAAGCACTGCCACGAGTTTGAAGTAAGCATAGATACAGCCGGGGGTATCGACCTGCAAATACTTGGTATCGGAAATAACGGGCATATTGGTTTTAATGAGCCCGGCTCCAGCATCTATTCCAAAACAAGACTGGTTACCCTCGAGAACTCGACCCGCATAGCCAATGCAAAAAATTTTCAAAATATAAGCCGGGTACCAAGATTAGCCGTTACAACAGGCATTTCTACCATCATAAAAGCGAAGCGCATCATTTTGCTAGCCTGGGGTATGAAAGCTTCGATTGTTGCAAAAGCGGTAGAAGGTAACGTAACCGAACAGGTACCTGCAAGCCTGTTGCAGACCCACAATGATTGTCTCTTTATTATCGATGAGCAGGCAGCTGCGGACCTGACACGTATAAAATACCCCTGGCTCACCGGTGAAATAGAATGGACGCCCAGGATGATCCGCAAAGCGGTTACCAACATGACCCTTAAAACGGGTAAACCTGTGTTGATGCTTACTGATAAGGACTACAATGATTATTCCCTGGGTGAACTGTTGGTTGAAAAAGGGGATGCGTATGAGATCAACCTGCAGGTTTATTATATGCTTCGCGACAGCATTACGGGCTGGCCCGGTGGCAAACCCAATGCTGTGATCCCGGGTCACCCCGAGAGAAGCGAGATACAGCCAAAACGATGTGTTATATTTTCCCCCCATCCTGATGACGACATCATTAGCATGGGCGGTACATTCATGCGTTTACACGACCAGGGGCACGAAGTACATGTGGCCTATCAGACAAGCGGGAACATTGCTGTTACAGATGAATTCGTAACCCGTTTCCTTGACTTTGCAGTAGGGTTTGAAGAGTTGAGCGGCATTGACAGCAGTACCTCGACGGCTATTTTAGACAAGGCCCGGCAGTTCCTTGATAATAAAAAAACGAACCAGTCGGATACTGATCAAATACGGCAGATCAAGGGCCTGATCAGGAGGTGTGAAGCCAAAGCCACCTGCCGGTATGTCGGACTTAAAGATGACCAGATACATTTTCAAAACCTGCCTTTTTACGAAACGGGTACCATTCAAAAAAATCCGATGGGCGAAGAAGATGTGCAACGGACAGTTGCATTGCTGCGGCAGTTAAAACCTCACCAGGTATTTTGTGCCGGAGACCTCGCCGATCCGCATGGCACCCATAAGGTTTGCCTGGATATCATATTTGAATCATTCAGAAGAATAAAAGCGGAAGGTGATGAATGGCTGACCGATTGCTGGGTATGGCTTTATAAAGGCGCGTGGCAGGAATGGGATATTTCGGAGATCGAAATGGCTATCCCCATGAGCCCGGACCAGGTGATGAAAAAACGATACGGCATATTTATTCACCAGTCGCAAAAAGACATGGTGCCTTTCCAGGGTAGCGACAGCAGGGAATTCTGGCAACGGGCAGAAGAAAGAAACGCCAATACCGCCGACCTGTATGCGCAATTAGGTTTAACGAAATACGCAGCAATGGAAGCCTTTGTCCGCTGGCATTATTGAAATATAACCTGGTATTGTGCTTGCGGTTAAAGTATAATATCAGTCATTAAAATATGATCTGACGTCTCGTCTGACCATATTTTAATGACAGGGCGGTTGATGCAATTTTTTTAGATGACTTTTCCTTTTACCGCGATAACTAACAAACCGTCAGACGGGACGTCAGACGGTTTATTAGTTATCACTTCTGTATTATTATTAATGTGCTACTGTTATCTTAAACCCTGCGTTTACTGTTACGGATGAAGTTGGATTTACTTTGATGCTCCTGCAAATGGCGCTTGATTTCACTACTACTGCTCCCGTATTAATGATCACATCTGTATTTGCATCCGGCACACTGTTACAACTCCAGTTGGCCGGATTTTCCCATGCATTACTTACCGAACCATTCCAGTAAGTAGTAAAGCCTAAAGTCAGTACCGTACTGTTATTGCCATCCACCACGCAACGGTATTGATAGCCGTTCCACAACGACGGCGCATTATTTATTTGCAACATCGCTGTGTTTGTTCCTGAGTACAACAGGTTATCTGTAATGTTAGCAAATCCACTGCCTGTATTTACCTGCCATTGATAGGAGGCACCCGTTAGATCTGAACTGAGTGATGTATTTGCGGCAGGCGGACATAACTGGGAATATATGGAGGTGGCAATTACAGTACACTCATTAAAAGCAAGTCCCCAGCCGACCAGGCTACCACCGTCCTGGTTAGCGTTATCCTTTACAGTTAGTGTCCATGTTCCAACGCTGCTTTCCCCATCGAAAGCAGACAACAGGTTTTGTGGCCTGGCAGTCTGGTTGTTTGTCGGAGGACAAGGAATAGCGATAGCAGCTTCATCATCCAGGTTAATATTAAAGTCTTCCGCACCACCAGGGCAAATTTCATTAAATAAAACTACGGTCGTGCCGGCGGGGCTGGTAAGAGAAACCGTGAGATCATTCATATAAGAATGAGTACCGGTAAGGCGCACTACATTCAGGTCATTGATGGTAACTCCAGCCACGGCCGGAACGGTGATGGTAGATAGAACAGTAGGAGCTCCTATTACTGAAATTTCCTGCGGAGCATCTACGCTATTTTTACAGGTTGCAATACCGGTTTTAAAAACACCGGTTGCTGAACTTGCTCCTGTGCCACAATTATTTGTGCTCGTCACCCTCCAGTAATAGACAGTATTTTCAGCCAGGGGCGAAGTCAATACTCTTGGCAGGGCAGTGATATTGGTAACAGTTTGTGCCACCGGGCTGAAGGTGCTTACCTTGGATATTTCTAATTTATAATAACTGGCACCTGCAACGGCAGACCAGTTAAAAGAAGGCTGCGTCGATATCCCTGTCGCATTATTAGCAGGACTTGTAAGAACGGCGGGCGGCGGTGGAATCGCATTCACCACGAAAGAAATTATCCTTGTTTTATTTACCGCGCCGGCAACACCGGTGACAGTGATATTGTAAGTGCCGTTTACCAGGGTATTGGTATTATTGAGCGTAACAGTTGTAGCGCTGCCCGGCGAAAGCGGAGAAGCGCCAAAAGTTACCGTTGTTCCGGCCGGATTACCGGTTGCCGATAAATTTATTGCCGCGGTAAAGCCACTTAACGGCGCTGTTTTTAAAGTTGTTGCCAGGCTGGTGCCTCCGCAGGAAGTAGCGGGCACCGGGCTGTTAAATACAAAATCTGCAACCGGTGAAGCCTGGATGGAAAAATTCGCATTTGACATATCGTAAAAAATATTGCCGACCGATGTAATTCTTATCCTGGCGGCAGCCGTGACATTATTTGGCACCTGTATCTCTTCAGTTCCATCATTAGGAGTACTTGCCAAAATCGTAACAGGAAAAGTTAGTCCCCCGTCGGTTGACAATTCGATTTTTACATTGGCGCAGTTGACCGGAGCGGCGCCGGTACCTGCCGGGTTCCAGGTAATTGTTTTAAAGTCATTTACCAGCCAGCTTACGCCGGTGGCGTTCGGATAGGTTACCACGAAAGGTCCGGCAACGGCATTGACCGTAATAGCAGCCTCGTCAACACATACTCCCCCGCCGCCTGCGCGGTTATCCCTTGCCGTTAACCTGAAATGCATAACCCTGGCATAAGCCGGCAATACCTCTCCTTTGGTAATGTTATTGCTGATAACATCTGCGAGCCGTGGAAAAAAACGGACGGGTGTGGGCCTGGGTATAAATGAACGGAAAAGCGGGGCATTTCCAGATGGATTGTCCCAGGTACCAAAGGGGCCGCCCACATCGATCTGTTCCCAGCTATAAGTTAATACATCTCCATTGGCATCGGCGGCGCTTCCCGTTAAACTAAAAGGCGTCGACTTAGGAATGATGTAATCAGCACCTGCATTTACAACAGGAGGCGTATTGCCGGTGGCTGTTACAACCGGGCAACTGCTTGCGTCACCCTGGGTGGTATTGTCAATTATCTCGTTAAAGCTCATGGCATGAAATACAGCATCGCTGTTGGCCTGAAGGTCGTCGGTACCGCAAATACCCGCATACGCCATAACGGTGCTGCCACTCCCCGGCTCCGCATTGGTCAAAGATTCACCGTTTCCATTACAGGCGCCATTATCCGAGTTAAAAGTATGATTGGCACCAAACTGGTGCCCCATTTCATGTGCTACATAATCAATGTCATAAGGATCGCCAGCCGGCGAATCTGTGCCGGTAACCCCCTGGGCCTTTTCCCCGGTAACACAAACAACCGCTAACCCGGCCACTCCCCCGCCGCCCGTACTAAAAACGTGACCGATGTCATAATTGGCATTTCCAATTACGGCATCAATATTATTTTGATTTTCCGAGAGCATGATATTATTCGGGTTCGCATTAGTGTAAGGATCGGTGCCGCTATTGGTATACACCAACAGGTTATTATTCGCCACCAATATCATTCGTATAGACATCTCCCGTTCGTAAACACCATTAACGCGGTTCATCGTGGTAACCTCGGCCGCTATTGCACCTTCTGCCGTGCCCCCTTGAAAAGCCGTGTATTCACCATTGGCTGCAAGGGCAAGGCGATACGTTCGTAGCTGAGTGCCATTGCATGATCCGGCCTGCACATCCAAAGGAGATGCAGGACGGTTGAGGCTCCCTTTTAATTTGACAACCGGGAGTTCTTTATACTTCCCTTTTTTGGCAAAATCGATTTTATTATAAGAAATGTAGTGTGTGGTGTTTCCCTGTGAATAGGGATCAATAAACACGGCGCCGTTCAATGAAGAAATGATCATCGCATGAAAACCAAACCGGGTAAAATCGATCTTAATATTAGCAGTAGGATCATCTATTCCCTGCCCCGTGAAAGTTTTGATATCCGGATATTTTGCCGCCAGCGCTGGTTCCATTACAGAACTTTCCCAGATGTGAAATTTTGCTGTTCCACCACCCGGCATAGGCACCTCGATAACAGGACTTACATTCCGGCTTAAGACGTTTTTTTCAGAAGGTATGATCCGTAAAAAATTTAGTAAACCGGATTTATTTAATTGAACAGTCCGGTATTTTGAAGGAATAATCACTCTTTTTTGAGAAGGTGTAGTAAACGAATTTTCTAGCGCATCTGTAAAAAATGCATTCTGAGCGCCTGCATTGCAAACCACTGCTGAAAAAATACCGAGTCCTATGATTCTTCTAATAAAATATTTCATAATAGTCAATTTTGAAAACCAGGTCGAAAAATTCTTTAAATATGGAATGTAAGGGAATGCCGGCGCAAATATTAAGACGCCAAAATCTGGTTAAGCGCGACATTTACTTCTGCGGCTTTATTCATGATCATGAAATGACCACCCTTTTTTATGACATGTGTAGGTGTAAGGTTGTTGATGGGGAATATTCTGTCGGCATCTCCATGTACGTGAAATACATTCGGCGGTTGCCAGTCGTTGCGCCATTTCAGCACTTCATTGATTGCCCAATCCAAATAATCTGCAGGCGCATTTTTGCGGTAGGAACGAACCATTTCCATATCATCAGCCGATGTAACACCGATGAACCTGTTTTGAATGGGCTCCGTTATCCTGTAGGAACGCATAGGGAATATTTTGTTAAGGCGAAGGAACCCGGCGGCTTTCATCCAGCGCGGCATTTCTTTGCGGGACTTCACACTTGATATCAGGATCACTTTTTCAACCGGAAGTAATTTAGCTATTTCGATACTCATCATTCCACCGAAAGAAAGACCCATTAAGATCGGCTTTTCTGCGGTAATAGGTTTACTCATCCGGAGTGCATAATCCTTAATGGCTTCGTTCGGAAATGGTTTTAGCCAGGGCAGGCAGGTTATTTTATAACCTTCGGCTTTTAAACGCGAGAAAGCCCGCTCGTCTGCAGCCAATCCACTTATACAATAAATTGTTTTCATTCTGCCGGGGGGTTTATTGGTAGTTAATTTTCAAGAGTTGGGTAATAAACAGGTTACGGTAATTATAAAAGTACGTAGTGTTATCTTAAGAGTGAACGACTAAATCATAAAAATTTCTGATACAAGGATCAAAATATAGTGTATTTCATTTGGTCGTTAATAGAATTTAAAAAACGAATGCACATAGCCGGCTCACGTTAAACCAATACCAATAATGACTATTTTTTGGGCGACACATATGTTTCGACATCTTCGAGGGCTATATTTTTACCGGACAGGATGATCAGGCGCTCTACCACATTTCTCAATTCCCGGATGTTGCCCGTCCAGTTGTATTGCGTCAATAATTCCATCGCATCTTTTTCAATCGGCTTTTTGGTTTGCCCATACTCGGTTGCGATCATTTCGAGATAATATTCGATCAGCAAAGGTATGTCTTCGCGCCGCTCATTCAACGAAGGGACATGTACAATAATTACCCCCAGGCGATGATAAAGATCGAGGCGAAAATTTTTATCGTCTACTTCTTTAAGCAGGTCCTTATTGGTTGCGGCCACCACCCGCACATCGACACTAATATCTTTGTCGGCCCCCACCCTTGTTATTTTCCCTTCCTGTAAAGCACGCAGCACTTTAGCCTGGGCGCCCAGGCTCATATCTCCGATCTCATCCAAAAATAATGTACCACCATTGGCCTGTTCAAACTTACCGATACGTTGTTTAATCGCAGAGGTAAACGAGCCTTTTTCATGACCAAAAAGTTCGCTTTCAATTAGTTCGCTGGGAATTGCGGCACAGTTCACTTCAACCATAGGGCCGGTACTGCGATTACTTTTCTCATGTATCCACCTGGCTACCAGTTCTTTTCCTACTCCATTTTCACCGGTGATCAATACCCGGGCATCTGTTGGTGCTACTTTTTCTATCGTTTCCTTAATTTTTTGAATAGGATTGCTTTCCCCGATCATGTCCTGCACCTTACCCACCTTCCGTTTCAGCACCTTCGTCTCGGTTACGAGGGTTTGCTTATCCAGCGCATTTCTTAACGTGATCAACATCCGGTTGAGGTCGGGCGGCTTGCTTATATAATCGAACGCTCCTTTTTTCACCGCTTCCACTGCTGTTTCTATATTGCCGTGCCCGCTGATCACGATCACCGGAACATCGGGGTTGACAAGCCTGGCCTTTTCCAGGAACTCAATTCCATCCATTTTGGGCATCTTGATATCGCACAGCACAACGTCGTAAGTAGTGGCATTAAATTTCTTCAGCCCTTCTTCCCCGTCTGCGGCTTCTTCTATTTTATATCCTTCGTAGCTTAAAATTTCAGACAGTGTTTTACGTATCGCTTTCTCGTCATCAATGATTAAAATGCTTGCCATATGGTTTTATAAAAATTTTTTGTGGATTAAATGCTGAAATGCATCCAACAACAAGTCTTATCAAAATTAGCGATTTATGCACACTAAAACGTTTATCATCTGTATCATATTTGTTTCGCTGTCGTGCAATAGCAATAATGTTTATTCTACCAATGCAAAAAAAGAATCGCAGGTAATTTTGAGTAATGATATCAATCCTTACAGAGGTATTAACGAAATTCCTTTGCCGCATGGATTTACAAGAACGCAGAGTGACCCAGGTTCATTTGCTGCCTGGCTGCTGAATGTAAAGCTGAAAAAAGACAAGATGGTTTATAAATTTGACGGTACTCCAAAGGCCAATCAAAATGCGCAATTTGCCGTAATGGATATAAGTGTTGGAGACCAGGACCTGCAACAATGTGCAGATGCGGTGATGCGGTTAAGGGCAGAATACCTGTTCGCTGTGAAAAAATACGAGGATATTCATTTTACGGATAATGGCGGTACCGTGTACCAATTCTATGCGCCACACACTGATAAAAATCTTCACCAGTTTTTACAAAAAGTATTTGGCAGGTGCGGTTCCGCGTCTCTGGCAAAACAGTTGAAAGGTACAGCGTTCAACGATATTAAACCAGGGGATGTGCTCATCCGTGGAGGTTTTCCGGGACACGCTGTTATCGTAATGGATGTGGCCATAAATAGCAACGGAAAGAAAATATACCTGCTCGCCCAGAGTTATATGCCGGCACAGGATATCCATGTGCTGATCAACCCGGCAAATAATTTGTTATCCCCCTGGTATGAAGCAGATGATGCAGCCCTGGTAGAAACACCGGAATATACTTTTACTAAAAAGGAATTAAAGAAATGGCCCGAAATTATCAGCCTGCGTTAGCGCAAATAAAATTACCCTTGACTGATCAAGGGTAATTTCATTAAATTATTTCCCAGACTTCTTATTTGCGCGCTATTTCCTGTTATTAAACAGCGTGTAAAAAATACTTACCTGGATAACGCCATTTTTAAAATCCGGATCGATTCCGTTTTGAGGTTTAAAATCTCCGATCTTGGAAAGGCCGGCGGTATAGCGGGCACCTATACCAAGGCCCATTTTGCTATGAAAACCGATGCCGCCGGCAACAGACAGGTCCGTGCTTTTTGCAAGGCTGTCAACGGTCGAGCTTTTCTCGCTGGTTTTAATCCCTACCTGTGGACCAGCTTCTATATAAAATCCCCCGGTAGACCTGTATTTGAACATTACGGGAATATTAAGGTAGCTTACTTTCAGGTTTTCCGTATTGCCGGCATGTTCATATTTTGTTCCCTGTGTGGAGAATAATAGTTCCGGCTGAATTGCAAAATTATTCCCAAGGAAAAAACTCACAAAGCCACCGGCATGAAAACCGACCAGCGAATTAGTTTTAGCGTTTTGCCAGCTGTCGGTGCCCGTAAAATTGCTTACATTGACACCTGCTTTTGCACCTATCTCAAACTTTTGAGCAAAGGCGGAGGAACTAACAAAAAATAAGAGGGGGACCATGATTTTTTTCATAAAGAGAGTTTTAAATT
>JBDSLD010000404.1:0-2957 GCA_039916545.1 Ferruginibacter sp. | reverse complement strand
TGATGACGATTTTTTAAGGTGGTTTTGCTAAAGATTTATTTTGAAACTATCATCTTCCTGGTTTCAGTGGTGGCTCCGTCAATGAGTAAGGAATAATTATAGGTGCCACTGCCAAGTGTTGAAGCATTGATGTTTACAGTGCCATGGTTGGTTTTTGGCAATTGTATTAGCTTAATCACCTTACCCATAACATCGGTAATAATCATTTGTGCATTTTTAGTTTCTTTGGGAAAGCTATAAGGGATGCTGGTGCTATTGGTAAAGGGATTTGGCTTATTCTGCTCAATTTTTGCATGACTTAGAATTTGAGAAAATTTTGTATTCCCAGATGTTGTGCTGTCAATTTTACCGGAGCGGGATAAATTATTAATCATTTTCTTCAACTCCTCTATTTGCTCCTGCTGTTCCTGGATGGCTTTTGTAAGAATTGGGATCAATTCAATATAATTTACGGCTTTCAAATCTTCGCTCCTGCTTTTACCCTTCGCATCAGTTTCTACCTGCTCACGGGAAGTTGTTACCAGTTCCGGTAAAATTGTTTCTATGTCCTGTGCCAGAAAGCCAAATTGTTTTTGCACGGGCAGATTTAACCTCGCATATTCCTCTTTTTTAAATAAATAAGTTTTGGGTAAAAGTTTTTTTATAATTTCCAGGCCACTGCCCAAATTACTTACTTCTTTTTTTAACCTGGCATCTGAAAAAACATCATACGCTGTTGCGCCTACACGGCCAAAAACACGCAATGTTTGCCCACCACCGGGGGCCACAAACTTTGCCAGGTCAATGTGGGAGTTAAAGTCATCGCTTGAGCACTGAACCTGTAAAAATGAGTTTGGAAATTCAGTTTCAGGATAAACCAAATTCCTGTGTTCGAAACGGTAGTCTGTATGGTCGGGAGCATCGTCTACAAATTCCAGGTATCGGGGGGTGTGGGTAGTCTTGATTCGGATATCACCGTCTTTTACCTCTAATTTTCTAAAAGGGGTGTAAGTACCGATACCAACTTTGCTATCGGGCGATAGATCCTGTATGATAACATTTCCGTTATTCGCTGCCGAACGGATATACCAATCGCCAGCGCTACCATAATGTACATAACTGATGTTCGGGCCAATACCGCTATTGCTGAATTCAGCAGTTGCCGTACCTGCTATTGTTTCAACTACGGAAAAAAAACTGGCTGGAGTTGACGTTCCAATACCAACTTTACCATATGGCGATTGATCCTGTATGATAACGTTTCCATTGCTGGATGCTGAACGGATGTACCAATCTCCTTTAGGGCCAAAATGAATCCAGCTTATGTTTGGGCCTACCCCGGTATTTCTGAAATCGGCCGTCGCCGAACCGGGGTTAGTTTTAAATACTGATAAAAGGCTTTCAGGGATTTTTGTTCCAATACCAACTCTTCCGATTGATGAAATGCGCATCCTTTCAATATTCTTGGTGATCATTTTAAGCGCAAAAGCGTTTATGGTCCCCAAAGCTGTATCCTTTGTTACTATATTTCCACCTAAATCCCAGGATTGTGCATTTGTATTTTGTACGATAAGTGTGACTGTAGCAGCATAAATTGCCAGCGAATACAATAATTTTCTTTTCATTGGTTTTGTTTTAATATTAAAAAATGTAATTCCGGAATTAATCTGTTTATTTTTAAAAAAGTAAGCTTGTGTTTATTTTTAGAAAAATTAGTATGTATAATATCTACTTAGCTACCTGGATAGCTAAAACTTTTCAAGTACGAACACCTTTGAATTTATGGCTTACCACCTTTCGAAGAAGTTGCAGGTATGCTGCCTTTTATTGTTCGGCAGACGATTACGGGGCTGTCGGTGGCAATACCAAAACTGTGGTCTATGCTAATTCCCTTTGTGATAAAGATTTGTATTAAACCTGGTAGAAATTATAAGAATAAAACTTTGTGAATTGCATTCACCAGCATAGCTATTTTAGCGAGTTCTTTTTAGAATTTGATCTTATTATTATTAGTGTTTCGTATGATAATGCAGGAACCTTATACAATTCAAGGAATAATTTTAGGACACTGCCTTACAAGACCGGATAAAATTTTATAGCAATTTTATAGCACCCCGGAACAACTGAATTTTCTTATCTTTTTCAAGTTGTTTTAATATACGCGATATTACAACGCGTGTTGTGCCTAATTCATTGGCTAAATTTTGATGGGATAAGTTGATAATGCGGCTTGCTTCTATTTCACTTATTCCCTTAAGGTATTCCATCACCCGAACATCGATATGGTCAAATACCACTCTTTCAAATGAGCCGATTAATTCATCATAGCGACTTCTGAACATTCGCATTACATATTTGTTCCAGGAAAGATACCTGAGCTGCCATTCAATGATAAGTTCAGACGGAAAGATGAGGGCTTCTGTTGCTTCAATGGCAACGCCATGTGAGGAACTTTTATTATTAAAATAAGCGGCCGCCAAAGACATGGTACAGGTTTCCTGCGTTCTTACATAATAAAGCAAAATTTCCCTGTCTTCTTTCTGCTGATATACCCTGATAGAACCGCTGATAACGATGGGTAGAAATTTTACATACTGGCCATCCTTCACAATAATGTCTCCCTTTTTTAGGGTCACAATATTCCCCTTTTCAATGAGTTCATCCTGAAGTTGACGGTCGTTAAAAAAATCTAATTTTTTAGAAAGGTCACTTATTGTTTCCATAAATAAATAGCTGTTAGCGAATGTATAAATAAACCAGAAATACACCTGTTATTTTACACAATTATTATTGAAGCAGTGCCGTTAATTATCAACAAGTGCTTGCTTTTATTCCTCTCTGATAAGTGTTTTTACCTGTTCGGCGAGCTCCGGCGTCACTATCACGCCATGTACTGCCTCTGCGTGGGCGGCAACCTGGGTCATAATCTCTTCATTAGTTTCTGCATAAACAACGGCTTTGCAATCAAAGCCAACATC
>JBDSLD010000403.1:0-57382 GCA_039916545.1 Ferruginibacter sp. | reverse complement strand
CCAGGTGCATGAATGTCTTTCCGTCTGGCAGCAAATATGTACTGTAGTTAATGCCCGGGTGATTGAGCGCGCGTAATTCATTGACTACCTGCCTGATGTTTTCCTGGTTAGTGGCAGCATACTCAGGCCTGGTGGTGTATTGCACCCTTACTATTTTCATGTCCGTATCGTTTAAGTAAACAGCTAAATTAAGTGAAAAATAAGCATCTGCCAGGGTGTGAAAATGAAATTTAAAAGGGGTAATTGCGACAATGCCGGACAAAATTATCCCGCCGTATTTTTGCAGTTTGTTTTTTATGAATTGACCCCATACGCCAGTCTCAAAATAAGATTTTACAGTCCGGCGAAAGACCAATACCAGCTAATATTTCCTATAATTATCATATATTCATACTGATAGTACCGATCCGGTCATTAGTGTACGGTTGTGTTACAGTAACTGTCCGTTTTCGTACACCTTTGCTTATTGAATAACGCTGTAAGCTTTGCCCAGCAATGCTTTGGCTATTGGCATAAAGATTGACAACCTTTAAAATCAATAAAAGAACGGTAGAAACACTTACTGAAATAAAACATACAAGTATAATGATACAACTAAGAAAAATTTTTAAATGGGTGAACACCGGCTCCAACAGAACCTTTCTTTTAAAGGATGTAAACCTTGATATCGCAGAAGGAGAGTTCATCTCAATAATGGGTCCTTCCGGCTCCGGAAAATCTACCTTGCTTAATATTATCGGCATGTTAGATGAGGCTAATGAAGGTGAATATAATTTTTTACATGAAGCGGTACATAAATTAAAGGAAAGGGAAAAGTCAGCGCTTTATAAACAATATATTGGTTTCGTGTTCCAGGCCTACCACTTAATTGATGAATTAACGGTATATGAAAACATTGAAACACCGCTTATCTATCAAAATATCAAGAGTTCCGAAAGAAAAGCGATGGTGGCTGATATACTAGACCGTTTTAATATAGTAGGTAAGAAGGACCTGTTCCCGGCGCAGCTTAGCGGGGGGCAACAACAGTTGGTGGGTATCGCAAGGGCTTTGATCGCTAAACCAAAATTGTTACTGGCAGATGAGCCAACCGGTAACCTGAATTCGAAACAGGGCGAAGAAATAATGGAACTGTTTAAGGTATTGAATGACGAAGGGGTAACGATTATACAGGTAACGCATTCTGAAAAAAATGCCAGCTATGGAAAGAGGGTTATTCATTTGCTGGATGGCCGGATACAGAATTAATGATATTAATTAATTGATAATTGGTAGTGATAATGATGACCCATGGTCGTTGGGTTGAGGGATCAGGATTACCGGGGTTTAAATGCCCGTAAATAAAAATGAAAAAAAATGAAGACGAGGATTATTATTTTGTGCATGACTATTTTTTATGCGGCATCTTCAAATGCACAAGTTACGAAGCTCACACTGCAGCAAGCCATCGATACTGCGCTGAGGAATAATATAGCTACCAAACAAAGTGAGTTGCTGATGCGCAATGCACAGATAAATTACAAACAGGCAAAAAATAATCTTTTGCCACAGGTGCAGGGAGGATATGATTATGGGTTCAACAGCGGACGTAGCATTGATCCATTTACCAATGGTTATATCAATCAAAAGCTCAGTTCGAGCAATGTTAATGCGCAGGGTAGTGTGCCCGTATTTAGCGGCTTTCTTTTAAGGAATAGCATCCGGCAAAATGAATTTTCGTTTGCTACCGCAACCATGCAATGGCAACAAAGCAAGGATGAATTGACATTGCAGGTAATACTGGCGTACCTGCAAATACTGAGCAACGAAGATGCGCTGGCGTTGGCAAAACAACAGGCTGAAGTATCAAAGCAGCAGGTAGCCAGGCTTGAAATTATTTCACAGGAGGGTGCAACACCACCTGCAAATTTGAGCGATTTGAAGGGTCAGTACGCCGGGGATGAACTGTCTATCATAACTGCCGAAAACAATCTCGCCAGCAGTAAAATTTCGCTGACGCAATTAATGAATGTTCCTTACGAAGAAAATATCCAAATCGACCGGACGGGTTTTAGCGAAACCATAAAAATGTACGAGACCCTGCCGGACGAGATATATACCACCGCCTTACAAAAACTGGCTTCGGTAAAAGCAAGCGAATTAAAGATCCAGTCAAGTGCGATGGCGGTCAAAGTGGCTGCTGGCTCTTTTTTCCCGACCGTTTCACTGTACGGCGTATTAAATACTAATTTCTCCAGTGCGGCTATGTTAAATAAAAATATAGGAACTACTGAAATACCCAATGGCGATTATGTGGTGGTAGGTGGCAATAACGTTCCGGTAATTACACATCAGAATAATTTTACCAGTCAGAAGATAAAATACGGAACACAATTAAATAATAACCTTTCCAGTGCTTATGGCATCAGCATTGCCATACCATTATTTAATTCTTTCAGAACCAGGTCAAATGTAAAGCTGGCAAAAAATGAAGAGAGGAACAGCCAGCTGGTAGCGGATAATATTAAATTCCAACTCAGGCAGGCGATTGAACAGGCTTATGTAAACATTAGTACCACTTATAAAAGATACACCGTATTGCAGGAGCAGTCGGCTGCCTATGCAGAATCATTTCGCATAGCCGGTATACGTTTTGAAAACGGGGTGATCAATTCTCCTGAATACCTGATCGCAAAGAATAACCTTGATCGTACCAATGCCACCATCATTACTACCAGGTACGAGTACCTGCTGAGAATGAAAGTGCTTGATTTTTATATGGGTAAGTTGAATTGATTTGACGTGGGTGTTCAAAGTAAGATATTTATTATTGATATATCGTGGTATTGGATGTGCCGAAAAATTATGGGCAGGATTTTGCAAATTTGCTGGTTCTCCATATTACACGATTCAATACAATCCAGACCTGTATTGAATTGTCCATACAGAATTTTGAGTATAAACTTTGTCTCTTATAGCGGTTGGTGGTGCGCAGATATGGCGTCCGCCGTGGCCGGTGTTCCCACCGGCCACTATTTTTAAAATTAAATGCAAGACTTATACAGGCATACGCAATTGTTCCTATATTATTTTACGATAATAAACCCGCAGCAATATTCTTCAATAATTTCGATGCGGGAATGACTATTTTTTGATAGCGTATTTGATCCCGCCTAATAAATGCTGCAAATAGGCCGGGTCGCTAAATGACTCGTCGGTGTGGCCAAGTTCTGTATAAAAAGCCCTGCCACCGTCATAATCATGGTACCAGGCCATTGGATGGTTATCACCGTTTTTGCCACCTTTGTAGGAGGTTTCATCAATTTTCAGCAATACATGAACGTCAGGATTCATGTTCTTAAAATTGTACCACTCATCTTTTCTTTCCCAGGTTTCGGGCAGGTGTTTAGTTGCAATATTATTTTTATCAACTATGATCAATTTGGCTACCTGTTGTTCCGGATGAGAAAGAAAGCTTGCGCCTACCATTTTTACATACCAGGGCCAGTCGTACTCACAATCAGTCGCAGCATGTATGCCGACAAAACCACCGCCCTTCTGAATAAAATTTTCCAGCGCTTTTTGTTGCTCCTCACCCAATACATTCATGGTCGGACTAAGAAAAATAACCGCATTGTATTTTGCCAGGTTCTCGTTTGTAAAAGCAAGCGAATCCTCAGTTGCATCGACTGAAAATTTATTTTCCAGTCCCAGTTTTTTGATCGCTGCGATACCAACCGGGATACTCTGGTGCCTGAACCCATTTGTTTTTGAAAAGATCAATACAGCAGGATCTTTCTTTTTAAATGCAAAAGAAAAACTGGCAATTACCAGTACAAGAAATAAGATCCTTTTGAAAAGCTGGTTTACATTCATGGTCAATCGTTTTTTATTTTTGATGGATTAGAAAAGCAATTTTATTCAACGACAGTAATCGTTCGTATGAAAAGAGTTGACACTGATCTATCAATAATCCGAATATTCGGTTGTGCGCAAAAAAGTGATTTCTGCTTTTGATACATTATTTTGATACTCAGGCAGGGAAGATGTTTTTTTCCACTCCGGCGCTCCTGAAAAACTTTTCCAATGCGCATCCCTGTCTGCCATGTTTTCAAAACTAGTCATGTACATCAGGTTAGGCATATGCGCGCCCGCCAGAACGGATGCATAAAAAATAGCATTAAAATTAAGTTGTTTAAATAAAGCCACTTCTCCGCCTTCATTAAACATATGCACTTTGTTTTGAAATATTTTTTCTGTTGCGCTTTCGTAGCTGCGCAACTCATAAATCCTTTCCGCGCGTGGCCCATTAAGTTTTGGAAGGATCAAAAAGGGCGCAAGCGGAAAAGCCTCCAGCAATATTTTTTCCATCCGGTTGTAGGGCGGAGTTTTATAAACTGCATCAATATAAGATTTACCGCTGGATTGGTATTCGTTGTCTTTTCCCAGTTTTGCGGATAGTCCGGTAAACTCCTGCAAAGATTGAAGCGGCGTGATCACGTAAATGCGTTTATCCGTTGCCGTATCATTGGCGATCAGCGTAAATACGCCTACACTTTTTATTTTTTGCCGGTGAAGTGCCGGTAGATAGGCATCCTTCAGGTATTGTTCAATTAATTGTTGCTGATCGGCATTTGAAAAATGATATACCGTGACCTGGTAATATTCGCCCGTCTTTTTAGTTGGCTTGGCAAACAATAAAAGTGGAACACTGAAAAAGGAGATAAGTAAAATCTTTGCAAGCATGCTGTTCATTGAATATTTTTTAGTTGTTGAAGATAGTATAATAACTTAAAATACAAACTGCTTTAAATGTTTTATCGGGCAAAATTAATGATTGCGATCTATCGCACAAAGATATTCAACAGCAGGATCCCGGCTAGTCCTACAATGCCGATGATAGATTCCATGGTGGTCCAGGTGCGAAAAGTATCCTTCAGGCTGAGCCCAAAATATTCCTTGAACATCCAAAAACCGGAATCGTTTACATGCGAACACATCACGCTACCCGCGCCAATGGCTATTACCATCATTTCGGGACTCACATTCATGGTGGTCACCAGTGGTTGTACTATACCAGCGGCGGTTAGTCCTGCAACAGTAGCAGAGCCGATCGCGATACGAATAAAGGCGGCGATCAGCCAGGCCAGCAGCAATGGCGGCATGGAAGAACCCTTGAAATATTCAGCGATGTCATTACTTGTGCCGCTATCGACCAACACCTGTTTAAATGCGCCGCCTGCGGCGATGATCAACAATATAAGAGTGACGCTGTTGACTGAATCAAATGATTTGTTCATCAGGGCTTTTACGCTACTCCCACTTTTTTTTCCAAGAAAAACAATGGCTAAAACTGAAGCAATGAACAGGGAGATGCCGGGATCGCCTAAAAACTTCAGCAGGTTTCCTCCGGCGCTTCCTGCTTTTATAAAAATTTCGGATAATGCGTATAATCCCATCAATAAAACCGGTACCAGGGCGATAAAAAGACTGGTTCCAAATGCTGGCAACCTGTTTTCATCAAATGTTTGAACTGCAAAAAATTTCTGTTCACCCACCGGCCGGATCTTTTTGATAAAGGCGGGAAATATAAGTCCGCCGGCAATTAGCGCAGGTACGCCAGCTATGATGCCGTAAAATAAAGTCTTCCCGATATCTGCTTTAAAAATGACAGTAAGGGCAGTAGGGCCGGGATGGGGTGGAAGAAAGCAGTGCGTGACAGACAGGCCGGAAGCAACAGCAATGCCAATAACTACCAATGGCTTGCCGCTTTTTGCAGCCACGGTAAACACCAATGGTATCAATACCAAAAAACCGGCATTGTAAAACATGGCGATGCCCACGCTAAAACCGGTGATCACCATGGCCAGGTTGATATATTTTTCCCCAAAGAATTTTATCAGTCTTGAACTGATCTGTTGTACGGCCCCGGTTTCCGAGAGGATCGTACCAAGCACCATTCCAAAAACGAGGGTCAGGATCAGCGGTCCCATGGTGCTGCCGATCCCGCCATTGATGGCGCCGATCACTTTGGTCAATGGCAGACCGTTGCCGATACCCACAAAAAACGCGGCCAGCAGCAGCGATACAAACGGATTGATTTTGAGCCAACCGATCAGTAACAATAAAAATAAAATGCCGGTAAATAATATGATGATGGACATGGGATAAATTTAAACCTGTTATAGCGGCCTGATTTTTATATTGCGAAACCACACTGGTCCTCCATGGTCCTGCAGCGCGATCCTTCCATGTCCTGATTTTGCAAAATCGGGCATGTCCTTAAATTTACTTCCTGCTACTAATTTGTTCCAGTCATCATCCCAAAGAACGGTAGATACTATTTCTACGTCATTTTGTATGAACACCAGCCTGCTATTTTCGAGGATAATATCCACGCTGTTCCATTCGCCGACCGGCTTTACTGACTTTGTGCTGCCGGCAATTAAATCGTACAGGTCACCGGCACGGTGTTTTTCTAATTGCCCGTCCTGGTGACCTTCGTCATCCAATACCTGCATCTCAGGACCGGTGAGCCAGGGAGTTCTGTATTGCTGGTCTTCCTGCACCAGGAACATGATCCCGCTGTTACCGTTAACAGATATCTTCCAATCTATTTTTAAGTGAAAGTCGGGGAATATTGCATCGGTAACAATATCGTTGCAAACTGTTTTGGAGGCTTCTTCTTTCGGACTGCCATCAAAATGCAGCGTAGTTTCTGTCACCTGCCAGCCCTGACCAATATCATTCCTGTTATAGCCATGCCAGCCATGCAGGGTGTCGCCATCGAATAGTAGTTGCCAGCCATTTTTGATTTCTGTATCGGAGAGTGAATTCATATAGTGCAATGATGTTTGTGCGTCAGGCGCTTACATTCAAACCCCAAGTAATTAAACGCTGTTATCAGTAGCTGTATCCAAATTCTTCGGTCATTAAAAGGTGTTTGCTACAAACCTCACAGTTTTTAAAAACCTGTGAGGTTTGTAGCAAACTGTTATGTTTATGTCAGGGAACAAATACCAGGTTTTTTCAGCGCCAGCAAATACATAATTTATAAGCCCAGCAATGACCGGTTAAATTCTTCATCACTTCCACTACTTGCAAAATCATCGAAGGCTTTTTCCGTAACTTTTATAATATGGCGCTTGATAAACGGTGCACCTTCAGCGGCTCCATCTTCCGAATTTTTGATCGCGCATTCCCATTCCAGTACTGCCCAGCCTTTGTAATCATAGGCGGCCAGTTTGCTGAATATGGATTTAAAATCAACCTGTCCGTCGCCCAGTGAACGGAAGCGTCCCGCGCGGTTGACCCAACTCTGGTAACCGCCGTAAACACCTTGTTTTCCTGTGGGATTGAATTCAGCATCTTTCACATGAAAAGCCTTTATGCGTTGGTGGTAGTGATCGATATAGGCCAGGTAATCGAGGCATTGCAACACGAAATGAGAGGGGTCGTAGAGCAGGCAGGCTCTTGGATGATCGTTTACTTTTTCTAAAAACATTTCGTAGCTAATCCCATCATGCAGGTCTTCGCCGGGATGAATTTCATAGCAAACGTCAACGCCCCATTCATCAAATTCATTTAATATGGGCAACCATCTTTTGGCCAGTTCGGTAAAGGCGGTCTCCACTAATCCTGCAGGGCGCTGCGGCCAGGGATAAACAGTTGGCCAAAGTAAGGCACCACTAAAAGTAGCATGTGCATCCAATCCTAAATTTTGCGATGCTTTTGCCGCATACTTCAGTTGCTGTATGGCCCATTCAGTTTTCGCTTTTGAATCGCCATGCAGGGCAGGTGGGGCAAAGCCATCGAACAATGCATCGTAAGCCGGGTTAACAGCAACTAATTGCCCTTGCAAATGAGATGACAATTCGGTTATTTCAAGACCCGCAGCCTGAACAGTACCTTTTATTTCATCCGCATAAGTTTTACTTTCAGCGGCTTTCTGCAGGTCGATGAACCTGGCATCCCAGGATGGAATCTGTACACCTGTAAATCCTTTTTCTTTTGCCCATCCGCAAATAGCAGGAAGGGAATTGTATGGAGCGGTATCGCCGGCAAACTGTGCTAAAAATATGCCCGGGCCTTTTAATGTTTGCATGTTAAATTATTGTAATTGAAATAATCATTGCATTAAAAAATAAATAAATTGATGGGTAACCTCTACACCACATACTCCGTCCACTTCTTATCAGACTGCGCCGACAGCACCACGTTGTCTATAAACGCCATGCCTCTTACGCCATCATCCACTGAAGGGAAATCAAGCGCTTCTTTGGAAGGCTCGGTACCATTTAGTTTAGCAGATAAAGTAGTCGCAAAATTTTTATAAATATTAGCGAAGGCTTCCAGGTAACCTTCCGGATGCCCACCGGGAGTGCGGCAATTGCTGGTGGCATAAGAAGATAACCTGCCAGCGTAATTTGCCCCTGCGCGAAGTATCTGCGCCGGCTCATCGAGCCATTTTACCAATAGAGTATTTGGTTCATGTTGCGCCCATTCAAGGCCGCCTTTTTCGCCGTACACGCGTATTTTTAAAGCATTCTCTTCGCCCACCGCAACCTGCGATGCCATCAGTACACCTGCTGCGCCGTTATCAAATTTCAACAGCACATTACCATCATCATCCAACGCCCTGCCTTCTACCAAAATATTCAGGTCGGCACAAAGATGGGTTATCTTTAAGCCTGTTATGTATTCAGATAAATGAGCCGCGTGCGTTCCGATATCACCCATGGCGCCGCTCTTGCCGCTTTTCTTTGGGTCCGTTCTCCAGGCCGCCTGCTGGTTGCCTTCCCTTTCAGATAACTTACTCAGCCAGCCCTGCGGGTATTCCACCCATACCTTTCTAATTTTGCCCAGTGCGCCATCTTTAACCATGGCCTTCGCCTGCTTCACCATCGGGTAACCGGAATAAGTGTGTGTAAGGCAAAGGAGTAAACCTGTTTCCTCAACAATTTGTTTTAGTTCTTTCGCTTCTTCCAGTGTGAAGCAGATCGGCTTTTCAATTACCACATTGAATCCTTTTTGGAGGGCCAGTTTTGCCGGTGCGAAATGCGCGAAATTCGGTGTCACGATCGTCACAAAATCAATGCGCTTTTCATCAGGCATCAGGCTTTCCTTTTCAATCATTTCTTCGTAATTCAGGTAGGTTCTGTCCGCATCGAGAAATAATGATTTTCCTGAATCTTTTGCCACTTCCGGATTAATGCTCAATGCCCCGCAAACTAATTCAACCAGCCCGTCCATGTTAAATGCATAGCGGTGTATGGAACCGATAAAGGCATCTTTGCCACCCCCGATCATTCCCATTCGTAATTTTCTTTTCATATGAATCGTTTTTAAAAATTGCTTCTTTAAATTATTTGATGATGAAACTTTTTACAATTTTACGGATAAAATTTTTGTACATTTAATAAATCTTTACAAGTCGTTAACAGATGTTAATTCAAGTCTTGTTTTGACGACTCCGCTTACCGTTTTGCCTGCAATAATTAATCTCCCACAGATCGGAAATGAGCAGCTGCCCTTTATTTCATCCCATATTTAAATTTGAAATAAATTGCGTGTACCTATTTTTACTTTCGGTATATTGCTATACCTGCTTAAAAAACAGTTGCTAATTTAAATTCGTTTTTACTTAAAATTCAATAATATTACATTTCTTTTTTTTAAACCTTTAAAAAAGCAAGTTAACGACATGCCTGCCAATATTCAAAGGAATAAGCTTTTTGTGGCCAGTTGTATGGCATTGTTGGTTACTTCTCTCTCATTTGGCATCCGTGCAGGTTTACTCGATACCTGGAAACATAATTTTGGGCTTTCACAGGAAGAAGTTGGTATTATTACAAGTACGGCATTCTGGGGCTTTCCGCTGGCTATAATCGTTGGCGGTATGGTAGTAGATATTATTGGAATGAAAAGACTGCTGGTTGCGGCCGCGATATTCCATTTGCTGGGTATTGCCCTTACCATCGCCGCTACTGGTTTTTGGTCGTTGTTTATTTCAACACTGTTGATAGGCATTGGTAACGGAACAGTAGAAGCCGCCTGTAACCCGCTTGTGGCAAGCATTTATACAGAGAAAAAAACAACTAAGCTCAACCATTTTCATCTCTGGTTTCCCGGCGGTATTGTAATCGGAACACTGATAGTAAGATTTTTCGGAGTGAATATACCCGGCACTTTATATTTAGATAACTGGAAAATACTGGTAGGAGTTATGCTTATCCCGACCATGTTGTATGGCTACCTGTTTAGCAAATTGAAGTTCCCTGTTACAGAGCGTGTATCAAGTGGTGTTTCCACTTCAGAAATGTATAAGGCATTGATAACGCCGTTGTTTTTTATAATGGTCATCCTGATGTTTGGTACGGCGATCACGGAATTATTTACCGGCCAATGGATAGATGTATTATTGAAAAATGTGACCGGCAACGCGTTGTTATTACTTACCATAGAAACCGGGATAATGGTTTTGGGAAGGGCATTTGCCGGACCCGTGGTACAGCGGTTTTCTCCATCCGGCGTGTTATTGATATCCGCGATATTTGCATCAATGGGGTTGTACCTGCTCAGTCATACAACCGGCAATATGCTTTTCGGCGGTGCCGTGATATTTGGTATCGGGGTTTGTTATTTCTGGCCAACGATGCTGGGTTTCGTTTCTGAAAATATGCCCAGGACCGGCGCCGTAGGAATGAACCTGGTGGGCGGAGCAGGTATGTTTGCAGTATCCGTTTACATGATATTTATGGGAGGTTATTATGACAGGTTGCTGTCTGCCCAGCTGCCTTCAGGCGCAAGTGTAAAAGCCTATTCGGATGTTTCAGCAACACCCGACATGATCAGTGTATTGAATGAAGCGAAGAAAGCGGCGGGTCCGGAGATCATCAATGTAACGTTGATCATACCGGTCTTCCTGATTGTAGCTTTCGGATGTTTATTCGTTTATATGCGTTCCCTAAAACAAGAGTTGGCAAGATCATTTTCTAATTCAATCGTTTAAAATAAGTTCCTATGTCAGATCAACAAAACAGGCGGAATGCCATCAAGAATATCTTAGTCGGGTCGGCAGCACTCGGATCTTCATCCATGTTGTCATCATTCAAAACAGCAGAAAATAAAAAAGAAACAAACTTGAAACTAAAAGGTAATATCAATCATTCAGTTTGCCAGTGGTGTTACAGTTCTATCCCGCTGGATAAACTCTGCGAAGGTGTAAAGGAAATTGGTTTTGGCGCCATTGACCTTATCGGCCCCAAAGACTGGCCAACGCTGCAAAAATATGGATTGTACAGTTCCATGTGCTATCATGGAGGCGGTGGTAACGCGATCCCGGATGGCTTTAATAACAAGACATTTCATGCACAACTGATCAAAGATTATACAAACGTTTTTCCTTTGATGGTGAAAGCCGGATACAAAAGTGTGATATGTTTTAGCGGCAACCGCAATGGAATGGACGATGAGACCGGTATGAAAAATTGCGTGGAAGGGTTACAAAAAATTATGCCCCTGGCAGAAAAAAGCGGTATCCTGGTACAGATGGAATTGCTGAACAGCAAGATAAATCACAAAGATTACATGTGCGATAAATCAGCCTGGGGCGTTGAACTTTGTAAACGCGTTGGGTCAGAAAATTTTAAACTGTTGTATGATATCTACCACATGCAAATAGATGAAGGCGATGTGATCAGGACCATCCAGGACAACCACCAGTACTTCGGGCATTACCATACTGGTGGTGTTCCGGGGAGAAACGAAATTGATGATACCCAGGAACTATATTACCCTGCAATTATGAAGGCGATCGTAGCTACGGGATATAAAGGTTATGTGGCACAGGAATTTATTCCTGCGAAAGAGGATAAATTAAAATCATTGAAAGAAGCGGTGCTTTTATGCGATGTATAATTGGCGCACTGTACAACAATTGCCCCTGGTTATTGTAATTAAAATGAAATTAAAATCAATCAAGAACTTATAAAATTCTAAGCGATGGCAGAAAATACGTATGATGCAATTGTAGTTGGCTCCGGAATCAGTGGTGGTTGGGCAGCTAAGGAACTTACCGAAAAAGGGTTAACAGTTTTAATGCTGGAACGGGGAAGGGATATCAAGCATAAAACAGATTACATCAATGCAAATAAGGATCCGTGGGAATTTCCGCATGCGGGGGGCCGAACGCAGCAAATGATCAAGGATTACCCGGTGTTGAAAAGAGATTACCCGTTGAGCGAGCAGAACCTTGATTTTTGGGTGAAGGACAGCGAATCTCCCTACACGGAGATCAAGCGATTTGATTGGTTCAGGGGATATCATGTAGGTGGACGTTCTTTAACCTGGGGCCGCCAAAGTTATCGCTGGAGCGACCTGGATTTTGAAGCGAATTCAAAGGACGGGCACGGCGTTGATTGGCCGATCCGTTACAAAGACATTGCTCCATGGTATGATCATGCGGAAAAATTTGCCGGGGTAAATGGTTCTAAAGAAGGCTTACCGCAATTGCCGGATGGACAGTTTCTACCTGCGATGGAAATGAATTGTGTGGAAAAGGATGTTTCAAAAAGATTAAAGGAACATTATAAAAATGCGCGCACCATGATCATCGGCCGCTCGGCTAACCTTACCGAGAAGCACAATGGAAGAGATGCCTGCCAATATAGAAATAAATGTTCACTGGGCTGTCCGTTTGGCGCTTACTTCAGTACACAGTCTGCTACCTTGCCTGTGGCAATGGCAACAGGCAAATTGACCGTCCGCCCGTTTTCAATTGCCACCAGCATCATTTATGATAAAGATTCAAAGAAGGCAAAGGGCGTTGAGATTCTGGATGCAGAAACCAACAAAACGTACGAGTTTTTTAGTAAGATTGTATTTGTAAATGCTTCCGCGTTAAATTCAACCTGGTTGCTGATGAACTCAGCTACAGATATCTGGCCCGACGGCTTGGGCAGCTCAAGCAATGCATTGGGACATAACCTGATGGACCACCATTTAGGAGTGGGTGCCGGTGGCGATGTTGAAGGATATGAAGATAAATATATTTTTGGCCGCCGGGCTAACGGCATTTATGTACCGCGTTATCAAAACCTGATGGATGACAAACGTGATTATGTACGTGGATTCGGTTACCAGGGCAGTGCAAGCCGCGACGGCTGGAGGCGCCAGGTAGCTGAATTGAGTATTGGTGCGGCTTTTAAAGACGCACTGACAGAACCAGGCGGATGGAAAATGGGTATGGGTGGTTTTGGAGAAATCCTGCCATATATGGAAAATAAAGTAACACTTGACAAAACTAAAAAGGATAAATGGGGTTTAAACGTTTTGGCCATTGATTGCGAATTGAAGGAAAATGAACTGAAAATGCGCAAGGATATGATGAATGATGCGGTTGAAATGCTGGAAGCTTCGGGTGTTAAAAATGTAAAGGGACATGATGGCGACGGTACACCAGGAAGAGGCATTCATGAAATGGGCACGGCCAGGATGGGTAAAGATCCGAAGACCTCCGTACTGAATGGCAACAACCAGGTATGGGACGCTAAAAATGTATTTGTAACAGATGGCGCCTGTATGGCTTCTGCGGCATGTGTTAACCCGTCGCTTACTTATATGGCATTAACTGCCAGGGCAGTTGATTTTGCGTTCAACGAGTTGAAAAAAAATAATATCTAAATAATTAAAAAATTTATTGTATGAACATGACTAGAAGAGATTTGCTTCAAAATGTAGCAATTTTACTGGGTGGTTCTATTGTGGGCGGATCGGTTTTTAGTATCTCCGGTTGTAAATCAACGGAGAAACAGGTAAACGCGCTTTTCAATGAATCGCAGATGACTTTAATGAATGAAATTGCCGATACTATTTTACCCGCTACCAGCAGTCCGGGCGCAAAAGCTGCCAATGTGGGCAATTTCATGTCTGTAATGGTATTGGATTGTTACACTGAAAAAGATCAGAAAATATTTGTGGACGGACTTAAAAAAGTTGATGAGTTAAGCGATAAGCAATTCAATACATCTTTTATTAAAGCAGATCCGAAACAACGCACGGAGCTATTAACAACGTTGGATAAAGAACAGAAGGAGTACCAGGAAAAGAAGGCTAAAGATGATCCGTCCCATTATTTCCGCATGATGAAGGAATTGAGTGTGCTTGGATACTTTACATCGAAAGAAGGTGCTACAAAGGCTTTACGCTATGAGCCGGTACCCGGCAGGTATGATGGTTCTTACCCTTATAAAAAGGGAGATAAGGCCTGGGCGACAACCTAAAAATTTATGCATAAATTTAAAATGCTTTATAAAACTTACAATAAAAGATAAGTTTTATAAAGCATTTTTATTTGAAAGCGATGATAGATACAGGCTTGTTGCTTTTAAATTATTTGATTATATGCCGGACAGGCGACGCTTGTCCGGCACATGGGTTATAGCCAAAATCTATACACCTAATTTCCAGCCTTCCCTGTAATTTCTTTTTACGAATTGGTTGGCTTCATCAAAATTGGTGATCTTCATATTCGGGCCATCCCATAATAATTTAATTCCCCTGCCTGGATATTCAAGTTTGTTAGCTTCTTTTTTACCGGCATTTTGAATGTCATAACTCCTGATCGCCAGGTTGCCCATTAATACGGTTTCTGTTAACGGACCGGCGATTTCGAATGGCGAACTTAACGCCTTTGCCTTATCGCTATTATAGCCGGCAATACATGCTTCCACCCATTGCGCGTAATGTCCGCCGGCGCCATTTGTAACTCTTGCAATCGTCTCAGGTACTTTTACTTCATTGTTGCGTGACAATGGTAGTAACCTCGGATCTTCACCATAGGTATTACACATCATTTTGCCTTTGGTTCCTACGAAAATTACACCGTTGCCACCGTCTCCCATTTGCTCGTTGGGACCAAGTTCTTCAGGGCGCTCCGGCTGTATACCGCCATCCATCCAATGCATTTTAAGCTCGGGCTTGGAATCTTTAGCCGCAAATTTTAAAGTGACAGAAGAAGACGCAGGTCCGCCCTCCGGAAAATAACCTCTTCTGAATGGCCCGGTGTAAACACTGCCCACACTACATGCGGCCTCCGTTGGATAACCAAGGTTTAATACCCGGAACGGCGCCTCGATCAAATGACAGCCCATATCTCCCAATGCGCCGGTTCCGTAATCCCACCAGCCGCGCCAGTTAAATGGCAATATATTATCTACATAATCTTTTTGTGGCGCTGTACCGAGCCAAAGGTTCCAATCGAGTTCTGTAGGAACCGGCGCTTTTAATTTTGGCCAGGGCACTCCCTGCGGCCATACCGGGCGGTCTGTCCAGATATGCACTTCTGTTACATCACCAATAATGCCCGCATTGTACCACTCCCGTAATTTTCTTACACCATCGCCGGATGAACCCTGGTTACCCATTTGTGTAACTACTTTATATTTTACCGCTGCTTCGGTAAGCATCCTTGCCTCATAAATATCATGCGCCAGCGGCTTTTGAACATAGACATGTTTCTTTAATTGCATAGCTCCCATTGCAGCGATGGCGTGCGTATGATCGGGAGTGGAAACGGAAACCGCATCAAAATTCTTGTACTCTTTATCCAGCATTTCCCGCCAGTCTTTGTAATATTTGGCTTTTGGGAAACGTTCCCTGCTTTTTTTAGCCTGGCGGTCATCCACGTCACATAAAAAAGCGATATCTGCTTTACCACTTTTAAAGAATTCATTTAAATCACTTTCGCCTTTACCGCCTGCGCCGATACCGGCAACCGTTAACCGGTCATTGGCAGCTGTAAATCCTTTTCCACCCAACACATGGCGCGGAACAATGTAGAACCCTGCAGCTATTGTAAGCCCTTTCTTGATAAAATTTCTACGGGATTTGTTTTCTGAAGCAAGCGTATTCTTTGTTTTTTTCATTTCATAAAAAATTGGTGAATCATTTATTTTGAACTTGTAAATTAACTTGTTTTTAGATAAGGATAATAAAAAACTAAACTTGTTTTGTATAATTATCAATTTAATAAATTGGATACCTGGTAAAAACTAAACGAGCCACCAAAACCTATTTCTAATGGCAGCATCTTTTGCGAAGAATATTCATGTGAAATCATTATGTTGCCACATTGTTGAAAGGCAACTATTATTATCCATAAAATTTGCTATTTTAGAGTTGTAATAATAAACCAATTGCATACCTTGCCTTATTTATAGCATGAGTTCAATAACTATCTTTTTTATTTCTTGTCACCGTCAAAGCTAGATCGCCGCATGAAAAACAAGTATTTCCTGGTATTGATTATTAATATTTTGTGTACCCCTTTTTTTATTGTTGCACAAAACAAACGTATTGAACAATGGGTGAATTTATTCAACGGCAAGGATCTGAAGGGATGGAAGCAACTGAATGGCAAAGCGAAGTATGAGGTAAAGAATGGCGAGGTCATCGGCACCACAGTACCCAACGAACCAAACAGTTTTTTAGCGACTGAAAAGAATTATGGTGATTTTATTTTCGAAGTAGATTTTAAAGTGGATAGCACCATGAATTCAGGTATTCAATTCAGGAGTGAGATCAAAGATGCTGCAGATAAATGCAATGTAACAGATAAGAAGACGCCGGAAAGAGTTCATGGTTACCAGGTGGAGATCGACCCTTCTTCCCGTGCCTGGAGCGGCGGAATTTATGATGAAGCAAGAAGAGGGTGGCTCTATTCACTGGAAAATAATCCTGCAGCGAAGACGGCTTTTAAAAGCAACCAGTGGAACCATTACCGGGTAGAATGTATCGGTAACAGTATCCGTACCTGGGTCAACGGAATAGCCTGTGCGCACCTTATTGATGACATGACGCCCCGGGGATTTATTGCCTTGCAGGTGCATGCCATTGACGATGCAAAGGATGCAGGGAGGGAGATACGCTGGCGCAATGCACGCATTCAAACGGACAATTTAAAACCCTCAGCGCCCGATAAAATTTTTGTTATCAATACGATCCCGAATGATCTTTCACCGGAAGAAAAAAGATCAGGAACGCGCTTGTTATGGGATGGCAAAACTACCAACGGCTGGCGCGGTGCTTACAAAACAAATTTTCCCGATAAGGTGTGGTACATAGAAAATGGCACCCTGAATGTCAAAGGATCCACAGGTGCAGAATCCGCTAACGGGGGCGATATCGTTACTACGGAACAGTTTGGCGCCTTCGACCTTCAGTTCGAATTTAAACTAACGGATACGGCTAACAGCGGCGTAAAATATTTTGTTACGGAGAGCGAAAAAAACCAGGGTTCAGCCATCGGGCTTGAGTACCAGGTGCTGGACGATGATAAACATCCTGATGCAAAGCTGGGTTCCATCGGCAACCGGACCATGGCGTCTTTATATGACCTGATACCTTCGCTGAAGATCACCGAAGGCAGGCGGGAAAAATTACCCATCGGCGAATGGAACCGCGGCAGGATCGTTGTGTATCCCGATGGTAGAACAGAGCATTGGATCAATGGCTGGAAGGTGGTGGAGTACCAGCGTGGCACCCAGTATTTTTATGCATTGGTGGCCAAAAGTAAATACAAGGATTGGCCAAATTTCGGGATGGCGCCCAAAGGTCATATCCTTTTGCAGGAGCATGGCACACATGTGTCGTTCAGGAGTATTAAGATCAGGGAGCTTTGATGTTAAGTTTTTTGAGAATTGATATTAAAAATTAAGAATAAAAAATGCCTTAGTGATAGTAATTATTAAATGTTGTCATTAATCCCCTTTCACCTTCTTCACAATTACATTATATGAAAAAGAATAATCGCCGTGATTTTATTAAGACATCGGTAAAAGCCGCAGCAGGAACTTACGTGGCTACCATGGGGTTCAGCGCAAAAAGTTATGCCAATATCATTGGGGCCAACGACCGGGTTCGAGTGGGCGTAATTGGTTTTGCCGACCGTTTCCGCCAGTCTCATTTACCTTGTTTTATGCAGCATTACAAAGCGCTTAATTTTGATATTGTGGCGCTTTCTGATATATGGAAATTGCGGAGGGAAGAGGGGCAGCAGTACCTGAAGGAAAAACTGGGACACAATATAACTGCCTGTAAAAACAATGACGAATTACACGCGATGAAAGACATCGATGCTGTCTTTATTGCTTCGGCGGATTTTCAACATGCGCTGCATGCTACGGATGCAGTTAAAGCAAATCGCGATGTGTACTGTGAGAAGCCATTTGCTGAAACAATGGATGATAACCGCGTGGCCTTCAAGGCGATCAAAGCCTCCGATCGCATTGTACAAATAGGTTCCCAAAGAAGAAGCGGCGCTAACTATGCGGCTGCGGCTGATTTTGTACAGAGTGGTAAATTTGGCCCAATCACAATGGTTGAACTGACCTGGAACGTCAACCAGCCCGGACGGTGGCGCAGGCCCGCTCTGGTTGCCAAATGTAAAGAAGAGGATCTTGATTGGAAACGCTTTTTAATGAATCGCCCTTATGAAGCTTTTGATCCCAGGAAATATTTGGAATTCCGTTTATTCTGGCCCTTTTCATCGGGTATGCCCGGGCAATGGATGTCGCACCAGATCGATACGGTGCATTGGTTCAGCGGATTGCAACACCCAAGAAGTGTAACGGCAAACGGTGGTATTTATCAATGGAAGGATGGCAGGAGAAACTGGGATACCACAACCGCTGTTTTTGATTATGGCCCGAAGGATGATCCGTCAACCGGTTTCCAGGTGGTGTTCATGTCGCGCATGCACAATGGGGACGAAAACCCTGCGGAAATTTATTATTCCAATGGAGGCGAGCTAAACCTGATCACCAATAAAATATCGTCTGCCGGCGGATTAAAAGAGGATATGGCCAAAGCAATGAATATGCATGCCAACCTCCTGCCTGAAATTAACCTGGCAGACAAGGCAGTAAAGATAGCAGCCGGTGCAAATACCGGCGGGGATATGCTGACTTCAATGCATGTACTCAACTGGATGGAGTGTATACGTAGCCGTAAGCAACCCAATGCACCAGTAGAAGCAGGTTACTATCATTCCATTGCCAATATAATGACCAATGCTGCCATAAGAACTGGCTTCAAAGCCACTTTCGATGAAGCAACACAGGAAGTAATGGTAGATGGGAAGGTGTTTAAATATTGACAGCGTTGGAATGGGTAATGCTGCGAACAAGCTGGCGGTGGTTGTCATAAAAAAGGCAAAGTTATTTTGGATCATCTCTTTTAGACTTGGTTGCACTATAGGCAATTTAAAGATATTGCCCAATTTGCTTCATACCACCAAATTAAAAATAGCTATCTCTGCCCTTGCTCCAATCCTGGCGGGGAAAAAAACCGTGCCTATTCCTTTTGACACATAAAGCTTCGGGTGCCTGTTATTGTACCAGCCGCTTACATATTTCCCGCTGCCCCCTGGTAAAAACGGGACCATGCCAAAAAGGTTAAATTGCCCGCCATGCGTATGGCCGGACAAAATGAAATCCACCTGGACGTCCTCCTTTATTTTTTGTGAAATATCATCGCTGTACTTAGGGCAATGCGTTAGCATGATATGGTAATCGCTTTTTTGATATCCTTTAATTGCCCTATCAAAATCAGCATTACCGCGAAGATAATCGTCCAGGCCAGTGACTAAAATAGTCCTGGTCTTAAACGAATATTTTACTGACTGGTTTATTAGCAGTTTACAGTTATTGCGTTCATACATCCTATGCAATTCAACCAGGTCGATTTTACCCTGGTACTCCCAATTACCCAGGATCGCAACCTTTTGAATATTCTTATCGAGTAATTGTAAAAACTCGTTTAACAATGAAATATTTCTTGCTTTATCAATGGCGTCACCGGTAATTACAATAAGGTCGGGTTGTAATTTATTGAGCCTTTTTGCAAGCCGCATTAATGAGCCGGTTATTGATTGGAGGTGAAGATCGGAGAGTTGAACAACCTTTATATTTTCCGACCGCTTTGTAGCTGCGCCAATGTAAAATTCATTTACGCGGATAAAAAATTTCTCAAACCAAAACGCATCAGCGAACAGGGTTATGATAACTAATAAAATTATTCCGGTAAACTCCCATCCTGTGATTGCCATCAATAAAATTAGGGCTAATTATTTTTTTAGCAAAACTTAGAAAGATACGCGTTAAAAGTCTAATAATATCTGCCGATCAGCGGATGATCCACTATCTTTTTTTTGATGAACATAGTTTGTATGCCACCTTGTTTACCATAAATAATTTTTCCGCCGGGCTCGATCAGTAAAGTGTAAGGTAGGGCTCCTTTCCATTTTGGATCAACTAACTGCACCAGTTTATACATACTATCTAAATCAAAGAAGTAATTGGTAGCAGACAATTGCATATAAGAAAGCACCCCGAGGGCTTTTGATTTTTTGACAGGTTTATCTGTGCAGATGCTGATCAGTTCAAAATTCCGGCGTCGGTACATGCGGTTGATGCTGACAAAATCAGGTAGTTCCAAAAGGCAGGGAGGGCACCAGGTGCCCCATATATTGATCAGGCGAAGATTGGTTGTTTCATTCTTTAACAATTGTTTAATACCTTCCTCATTGATATTTTTAATGGTTACCGGTTCTTTCGCCCAGTCTTCAAAGCCTTTTTTTACCAGCTCGCTGTTATCATTCCACTTGATTGGACAGCCAAATGTTTTAGTAACGGCAACGGGTACGGGCTGTTCGGATAAAAGTGCTTCAATCGCATTGCGGGCATCGGTATATTTAGGAGTGCCGGCCGGGTTTTCTACATCATCGATCCTTCCGGTATATTGAAGTATCCTTTTTTTATCAAAAATAAAAACATGCGGAGTGGCTACAGGGCCATATTTTTTGGAAGCGCTTTCAGTCTCTCCATCGTACAAATAAGGAAAATTGAAACCCTTATCCCTGTCACGGATCCGCATCTCTTCAAAGCTATCCCCGTAATCTGTATAGCCCAGTTCATCCAGGCGTACACTGGTTGGATCATTGGGCATAATGGCCACCACCTGTACGCTTTTTGAGCTATAATCTTTTACCAATTGTTTGATCCTATCCTCGTACGCCTGTGCGGTGGGGCAGTGGTTGCAGGTAAAAATAATCACCAGAACGTTGGCGCTGGCAAATGACCCGAGGCTATGCATTTTAAGGTCGATCCCCTTTAAATTAAAATCCGGTGCCGCAGCCCCAATCGGTAACGTAGGGTAATCAGCACTCTTTACAGAAAGGCAAGAAGCACTAAAAAAAGAAAAGAAAATAACCAACCGCATCATAATATTCAAGTATCAAGTATCATCGTACAAGCATCCAGTATCCAGCATCAAGTATCCAGCATCCAGCATCCAGCATCCACACTCACTTCTTCATCCACCCACTAACCTCCATCCAGTTCCTGCACCGTTCCATCCACAGTTCATTTTTGTTCTTTTGTTTCATGCCAAAGCCATGGCCGCCCGATTGATAAATGTGCAACTCAGCCGGCACCTTGTTCTTTATTAATGCCTGGTAAAAGACAATGCTGTTTTGCGGATCTACCCCATCATCGTCACTTGCATGTACCAGGAATGTTGGCGGGGTTTTACCGGTCACTTGTAGTTCATTGGAATATTCTTTTACTTTTTCAGGCGATGGGTTTTTACCAATCAGTTGCTCTTTCGAACCTTTGTGACCGATACTATCGTTGAAGCTGATAACAGGATAAATAAGGATCATAAAATCCGGTCGCAGGCTTGTATGCTCATTATTTGCAATTACCGCCTTATCGTAATGTGTGCCTGCGGTGGAAGCCAAATGACCGCCTGCGGAAAATCCCATAATGCCCACTCTGTCCGGGTTCACGTTCCATTCTTTTGCCCTGTCCCTTACCAGTTTTAACGCCTGTTGCGCATCCTGCAGAGGACCGATCTCACGGTTGACCATAGTGGCATCGTCTGGTATGCGGTATTTGACCACAAAGGCGGCAACACCCATCGCAGCAAATTCCCTGGCTACATCGGTTCCTTCATGACTGGAAGCATTTACCCAATAACCACCACCCGGACAAATCACGACTGCGGTGCCATTGGCTATTTCTCTCTTCGGCAGAAAAATCGTTAATGTGGGCCTCGATATTTTACTGGTGATCGTGATGCCATTGGGATACTCCACCTTTTCCTCATCTTTCGCAGGCCGGCTGTTTGGAATGCTGTCTTTGTAAAGCGGTATTACAGTTTGGGATAAAACAAGGTTATTCATAGTACAGAGTAACAAAATTAGTAGGGACGTATTTTTCATGGTCATTTTAAATGGTTTTGCAATCATTGGGTAAATATAAATAACAATCATTTCAAAATAGCCATTTAAAAAATGCCGGTGACAATTTTTAAACCATACAAAGTCAAAATAAATTCTTTCACAAGGCCAGCGAATTTTATTCCGCATATTTAAAATCAATCTTCTATTTTTACAGCCTTAAAAAAATGCCAACATATATGAAAAAGTTCCTCTTCTCTCTTGTCGCGTTATTTCTCGCCTCTGCTGCTTCACCCAATGTTCGCCTGCCCAAAATTTTTGGTGATAACATGGTTTTGCAAAGAGACCGTTTGATACCTGTTTGGGGTTGGGCGGATAGTAAAGAAAAGATCACTGTAAAGTTTAATAAGCAATCCAAAACTGTAACCGCCGATAAATCCGGTAAGTGGAGAATTAATTTTGATGCTGAAGCTGCAGGCGGCCCTTATCAATTGATCATCTCAGGTAAGAACAATATCACCATAGAAAATATACTGGTCGGCGATGTATGGGTTTGTTCGGGTCAATCAAATATGGAGTTTAGCCTGCGCAGTTCCAGCAACTCCGCGGATGAAATTAAGAATGCCAACTATCCGCAGATCAGGCAGTTTGAAGTTCCCAAAACGATTGCCTCTCTGCCCCAATTTGATCTCACCGGAGGTGATTGGAAATTATGCAGTCCGGAAACAGCGGGCAGCTTTACCGCGGTTGGTTATTACTTTGCAAAGGACCTGCAAAAAGAACTGAATATTCCCATCGGGCTGATCCACACTTCCTGGGGAGGCACGCATGTGGAAACCTGGACGAGCAGAGGCGCTTTTGAAAATAGCGATGAATTCAAAAATATGATAGCGACGATGCCGGTCTTAAATCTTGATTCTTTAGCAAAGCAGAAAATAACTGAAGCTACCAGCCGTATTAAAAAAATGCAGCCGTCTTTTCCACCAGCGCCTGCGGAATTAGCCACCTGGAAAGATGCAACTTTTGCCGATGGCGCCTGGCCAAAAATGAATATTCCTGGTTTTTGGGAAGAACAAAGTTTAGCAGATTTTGATGGAATGGTATGGTTCAGAAAAACAGTCAGTATCACTGCAGCGAATGCGGGCAAGGCGGCAGTACTGGAGTTAGGTATGATCGACGATGCGGATGTTTGCTACGTGAACGGGACTAAAGTTGGAAGCACTTCGGGATATAATATCAAACGAAAATACAATATACCCGCAGGCATTTTGAAAGAAGGTAAAAATGTGGTCGCCGTGAGGGTTACTGATACAGGCGGCGGCGGCGGAATTTATGGCGAGCCGGGCGATGTAAAGCTATCCATTGGTTCTACTAATCTTTCGCTTGCAGGCGAATGGACCTTCCAGATAGAAGGTGTTGCTGCCGGGTTAAACGGCGTTGGCCCTAACAGTTATCCCACGCTGCTTTCCAATGGTATGCTTGAACCATTGATCCCGTTTGCGATCAAAGGCGCTATTTGGTACCAGGGCGAATCCAACGCGGGCAGGGCTTTTCAATACCGCAAGGCATTTCCTTTAATGATCACAGACTGGCGGAAAAGATGGAACCAGGGCGACTTCCCTTTTTATTTTGTGCAACTGGCAACCTATAACGCCGACAATGGCGATACTCGTAAGGGCAGTAGCTGGGCAGAGTTAAGAGAAGCGCAAACACTCACTTTGGCGCTGCCAAATACCGGCATGGCCGTTACAACAGATATAGGAAACCCAACCGATATTCATCCAACCAATAAAAAAGATGTTGGTAAGAGACTCGCTGCTGTTGCATTGAACAAGACGTATGCCAGGGGTAACATTTATACGGGTCCAACCTATCAGTCATTTAAAGTGGAAGGCGACAAAGCAATACTGTCTTTTACTGAAACCGGATCAGGGTTATTAAGTCATAATAAATATGGCTATCTGCAGGGATTTGAAATTGCCGGCGCTGACCACCAGTTTCATTATGCCAAAGCTTATATCGAAGGTGACAAAGTGGTGGTATCACAGGAGGGGATAGCAAGCCCGGTTGCGGTAAGGTATGGCTGGGCGGACAATGCGGAAGATGATAACCTTTTCAATAAAGAAGGTTTTCCCGCGGGCCCGTTTAGAACCGATGACTGGAAAGGGATTACAGACGATGCAAAATATAAGATCGGCAATTAGAAACCCGCTTGTATAAAGCTGCTTGTTTTAAAGATGTTTCTTAGCAGTCGCTGGTGATTATCCATAAATTTTAAATAAACCAATTGAAATCTCAAACACTGATATTACTGGTTATCGTGACAATTAAATTCTGTCAATAATAACTTTTTACAAACGATTGTAGGTAAATTTAACCCAAATAATAAAAACCATGGAAAGAAGAAAATTTATGCAGCAATCATTATTGGCGGGAGGTGCATTACTTGCGCCCGCCGCTGGCGCCTTTGCAAAAAACAGTGCTGAAAATTATATCCCCGACGAAAAGCCTTTCCGGCTGAATTATGGCTTTCACCAGGGCATGTTTAAAAATCATGCGGGTGAAGAATTTATTGATCAGATAAAATTTGGATATGACCATGGTTTCCGTAGTATTGAGGACAATGGCATGAGCGGCCGCCCGGAAGATCAACAGAAAAAAATCGGCGACCTGCTTGCTAAACTGGGCATGGCGATGGGTGTATTTGTGCAACCTGGTCTTGGTAATGATAGCAATATGCTGGCCTCGGGCAAAGCCGACCAGGTTGAAAAGTTCCTCGATTCCTGTAAAAAAGCGGTAGAGATCGCGAAGCGAATTAATAGTAAGCTCGTAACCGTGGTACCCGGTGATTTTGCCCGTAACCTACCCATCGGCGTGCAAACAGGTAATGTAATTGAAGCGATAAAAAAAGGAACCGCCATTTTAGAACCACACGGTATTATAATGGTATTGGAACCACTTAGTGATAACCCCGACCTGTTCCTGCGTACACCCGACCAGGCCTACGCTATTTGCAAAGCCGTGGGCAGTCCCTCTTGTAAGATACTATATGACATGTATCATGTACAGCGCAACCAGGGCCATATTATCCCTACACTTGACCTTGTTTATGATGAGATCGGGTATTACCAGGTTGGCGATAATCCAGGCCGTAACGAACCTGGCACCGGTGAAATGAATTATAAGAACATATTTAAACACATCTATAATAAAGGATATAAAGGTGTGATTGGAATGGAACATGGCAATGCAGGCAAGGGCAAAGAAGGTGAATTGGCATTAATAAAAGCGTATCGCGATGCGGATGACTTTATGTAGGCAACTGCAAAAAGACCTTGCATATTATTCAAACCAGGTTTAACAAAAGCATTTGTTTCACTTTATTCCTTACCTTCCAACCTAAAATAGGAACTAATATCGTGAAGAAGTTATTTGTAATACTTTTGTGTATCGCTGGCGGTGAAATGATCAATGCACAAGATTCAGTTAAAACATTTTCTACCTATAAATTTACAATCCCAGGGTCGCAGCTTGAGTCGAAAATGGTGCCCATCAATGCAGGCAGTTTTACGATGGGTAGCGCTGCCACTGAGAAAAACAGGGAATCAGATGAGGGCCCGCAGAAAAAGGTAACAGTTGCAGCTTTTTGGATGGGGGCATATGAAGTTACCAGGGATGAATTTGACGTTTTTTACAAGGATGAGGCCACCAGTGCTAATTCGACAGTAGATGCAGTGACAAGGCCAAGCCCGCAATATATCGATTTCAGTTTAGGTATGGGCAAAGACGGTGGCTATCCCGTTAACAGCTTATCGCAGTATGCGGCTTTGATGTATTGCCGGTGGTTATATACTAAAACAGGTGTTTTTTACCGCCTTCCTACTGAAGCAGAATGGGAGTATGCCTGTCGTGCCGGAACTACTACTGTTTTTTATTTTGGAAATGATGAAAAAGAACTCGGCAAGTATGCGTGGTATAAAGATAACAGCGATAAAAAATTCCAGAAGACAGGATTAAAATTGCCGAATGCCTGGGGTTTATACGATATGCTGGGAAATGTCAGCGAGTGGACGCTGGATCATTATGATGAAAAGCGAATGGAGGCCATGCCGGATAAAACGTCAAACCCTTTTATTGCGCCGAACATGGCGCGTTATCCGAAGGCTTTACGGGGAGGAGGTTATGCGGATGAAGCGGTTCAGTTAAGATGCGCCCACCGCCTAAAATCCGATCCCAGCTGGAACCGTCGCGATCCCCAGATACCTAAAAGTAAATGGTGGCTAACAGATGCGCCGACAATTGGATTCAGGATCATTCGCCCGTTGGAGCAACCGTCAACAGAGAAGATAAATGAATTTTATAAACAGTATTTGGGTAACTGAGGAGTAACGTAATTGGCTTCAAACAGAGAATAGCACTGTACTAAAAAGCTATCAACATCAGCGGTCGGGGCTCTCTCTCTTCCGGAGAGGGCGGGAGGTAAGGTCATCCCGGCAATTAATTTCCTCCGGTTCAATAGTAGAGGTATGAGGTAGAAATTAGTAATCATCTATATTTAAAACAAATAAACTATAAACAATATGAAAGACGATGCTTCAAAATCCAATGGCCCGTCCCGGAGAGACTTTTTACGGACGGGTTCATTGCTTGCTGGCGGATTGATCGCTGCGCCGCTTATGTCAAGGGCCAATTATTTTTCCGGTTCTGATAATGTAATTAAAATAGCATTGGTCGGCTGTGGCGGTCGTGGTACCGGTGCGGCATCACAGGCCCTGTTTAGTAAACAAAATGTAAAGCTGGTCGCCATGGCCGATGCTTTCCGGGACAATCTTGATAATTGCTACAAAGCATTGACCAGTGATGATATCGGTGAGAGCGGACAAGGAAATCTCCGCGCCAGGATCGATGTGCCGGAAGAAAGAAAATTCACCGGCTTTGATGGTTATATGAAAGCCATTGCGCTTGCAGATGTGGTAGTATTGGCAACTCCTCCGGGTTTCAGGCCCATCCATTTTGAGGAAGCGGTAAAACAAGGTAAGCATATATTTATGGAAAAACCGGTAGCCACAGATCCTGCCGGGATACAAAAAGTACTGGCAGCTGCTGCCATTGCAAAACAGAAAAAATTAAACGTGGTGGTCGGCCTGCAAAGACACTACCAGAATTCATACCGTGAATTATTCAAAAGAAAGGATATGATCGGCGATATTACTTCATCACAGGCCTGGTGGAACAATGATGGCGTATGGGTAAGGCCACGTAAGGCAGGGCAAACAGAAATGGAATACCAGATGCGTAACTGGTATTATTTTAACTGGCTCTGCGGCGACCATATCACCGAGCAGCACATCCATAACCTGGATGTCATCAACTGGTTTAAAGGGGCTACTCCCGTAAAGGCCCAGGGCATGGGAGGCCGGCAGGTACGTAAAGGAAAGGAAAATGGGGAGATATTCGATCACCATTTTGTAGAGTTCACTTACCCGGATGGAAGCATCCTTAACAGCCAGTGTCGTCATATACCTGGCACTATGAGCAAGGTAGATGAGCTGCTGATCGGTACAAAAGGACAGATACAAATGGGTGCGGCCAACATTACAGATCATAAAGGCGCTGTGGTATACCAATTTGATACGAAGACAGAAAACAACCCTTATCAAACCGAGCACGATGAATTATTTGCCGCTATTGCAAAAGGCGAATATAAGTTTGACAACGCAGAATATGGCGCGCATAGCACCATGACTTCCATACTCGGGCGCATGGCCACTTACAGCGGACAGATAGTGGAGTGGGACAAAGCCATTAACTCCGGCTTAGACTTGCATCCGAAAACATATGCCTGGGATGCAACACCGCCGATAGTGCCTAACCCGGATGGTTATTACCCGATCGCAATACCTGGTGTTACTAAATATGTATAGGTGAATGATCACGTCGCCACCCTGGAATGATTAATTTTATTAATCGGTTGGCTTTGTGAACTGGGAATTATCAAATTAGTTTATATATTACAAATCCTGCCTGGCTGTAGTGGCCAGGCAGGATTGTTATTAAATCCTGTCCGTCGGATCGTCCCGTAAATCCCGCCGGGCCAGTTGCTTCTGTTACCTCTAAATTTAAATAACATGCGGATAGTTATTACAGATGGTTATACGCTAAACCCCGGCGACCAGAGCTGGAAAGGGTTTTATGAACTTGGAGAAGTGATATACTATGACCGTACGCCCGCTGATGAAATACTGGAAAGATGTAAAGACGCCACCGTTATTGTAACAAATAAAACACCCATATCGGCTGCGGTAATTGATGCAGCTGTTAATTTGAAAATGATCGCTGTTACAGCGACCGGCTACAATATAATTGACACCATAGCCGCTAAAAAAAGAAACATTCCTGTCTGCAATGTCCCTGCCTACGGAACATATTCAGTGGCTCAGCACGCCTTTGCCCTACTACTGGAATTAAGTAACCACGTGGGCGAAAATGCCTTGTCTGTACAAGCCGGCGACTGGGAACGTTCAGCCGACTGGTGCTTTACAAAGCAACCCATAATGGAACTAAAAAATAAGACGATTGGTATCATCGGTCTTGGAAGGATAGGTGCCCAAATGGCAACAATAGCCATGGCCTTTGGCATGAAAGTTATCTATTACCGTGGTAAGCAAAAATTAAAAGCTTCGAAAGAAGTAAAGCTGCATGAGTTGTTCATGCAGTCCGATTTTATTTCCGTTCATTGTCCGCTCACGCCTGAAAACAATGCTTTCATCAATAAAGAATTGCTCGAGATAATGAAGCCGACAGCCTTTTTGATCAATACTTCAAGAGGGCAATTGATCGCCGAAAAAGAGTTGGCAGATGCGTTGCAAAAAAATAAACTGGCAGGTGCCGCCCTGGATGTTTTAAGTGTAGAACCGCCGCCACCGGGGCATCCATTGATCGGACTTCCCAACTGTATTATTACACCCCATACCGCCTGGATAAGTGTTGAAGCAAGAAGTATTTTAATGCAGACTACGCTGGAGAATGTGAAGAGTTGGGTGGAGGGGGATGTGCAGAATGTTGTAAATGCGGACTAGGATTTCTTACCAGGATTTTAGGATTTATTGGATTACCTTGTTATGGTGGTAAATATTAATCTTTACGCACGTACCCTTATGATTTATGAAGTGCTTACGCACAAAATAATTGGATGTGCCATGAAAGTACACAGCGCTTTAGGTAATGGCTTCCAGGAAGTTATTTATCAGCGGGCGTTGGCAATTGAAATGGGAAAGCAGGCGCTGAATTTTGCCCGTGAAATGGAAATGTACATCTATTATGACAATTTCAAAATAGGCACAAGAAGAGTTGATTTTTTTGTAGAAGAAAAGATCATGTTGGAAATGAAGGCCACCATCGACCGGAATGACAGTAATCTAAATCAATGTCGCAATTATTTAGAAGCCTACAATCTACCCGTAGGACTGCTAATAAATGTTGGTTCAAACAGTCTACAATACAAACGCATTTACAACTCCAAACATTGCGAAGCAAAAGAAAGACTAAAAAACAGATCCAATCCAAACATCCTCTAATCCCCAAATCCCCAATCTAAACATCCTCAAATCCATAAAATCCTGGTAAAATATCCTACTACTCCTTCTCCTCAAACTCCTTCCTATACCTCGAAGGTGTCATTTTTTTAACCTGCTTGAATTGTTTACTAAAGTGCGCCCAGCTATTGTAACCGCTTTCATAACAAATTTCCATCACCGGCTTGTTACTGTTCGTGAGTAGTTTACAGGCATGACTGATCCTGAGGTCCTGGATAAAATCAAAATAAGTTTTCTTGATATTTTTCTTAAAAAAACGACAAAAGGTGGGGATGCTCATGGCAACTACATCGGCTACCTGTTGCAGGGTTACAGGTGTTAAATAACGCTTAAACGAAAAGTCAATGATCTTTTCAATGGCAGGGTTGATGTTATTATTGTTGGATGAAAAATTTTGTGTAAGGGCAATGTAGTGCGGCGTGGTACTGATTTTTTGAAGGCAATTCAGCAGCAGGCCGATCCTTTGAAACCCTTTAAGCGTTTCCATTTCCAGGATGATAGTTGCAATCTCCTTTTTTAATTTCGGCTGTATCTGTATGCCGTCATTTTTAATTAATAAGTGATAAACATTCTTTAGTTCAGGCAACTGCAGGAAATCCTTTCCAAAAATATCCTGCTTAAAATGCAGCACCATTGAGCAACCTGTCATTTTGTGGTGTTGCTTTTTAAACCAGTGAGGCAGATTTCCCGCCAGGAAATAGATATCGCCGGGTTTGTATTCGCCGATATAATCACCGATCATTGCGGTGCCATGGCCTTCCGTTATCAGGATCAATTCAAATTCTTCATGTTTATGCCAGTTGGTTTCAAAACTTGGTGTGCGATAGCTGCGGCAGGCAAATGACTGGTGCTCTTCCAGGTGGATTTTTTGGATCAGTGTTTTCATAGTTCAATATTTAGTGAAGGCTTTGTATTTTTATCAGAAATTTGTACATAAGCGTAATAAATTTTGTATTTGTATTCGTGGGCAGGATTTCGAGCAAAACCCTGATTCGCTGTTATCTTATCATTTATTTTGATCAAAATTATACGTATCTGATAAGATAGCATATTTTATTTTGTAGATAGCAGTTGTATTAAAATAGCAAAATGTGAAACTTTACGCTTTAAACAACGATTGTTTGATGACTGCCATTAAAATTGCCATATGCTCTTATTAGGTATTGATATTGGGACCTCTTCCATTAAAGTAGCCATCGTTGATGCGCAATCACAAAAATGTATCAGCACTGTGCAATATCCCGAGTCTGAAACCGGAATTATTTCCTTGCAAAAAGGTTGGGCCGAACAAGATCCGGAAATGTGGTGGGAAAATGTGCAACAAGCAATATTGAAAGCGCATGCGGAAAAAAAATATGATCCCAAACAGATCATTGCCGTCGGCATAGCTTACCAGATGCATGGATTGGTTTGCGTGGATAAGAACCAGCAGATTTTGCGCAACAGCATCATCTGGTGCGACAGTCGCGCCGTAGACATTGGAAATAAAGCCTTTGATACGATCGGTCATGAAAGATCATTGCAACACCTCTTAAATTCTCCCGGAAATTTTACCGCGGCAAAATTAGCCTGGGTAAAAGAAAATGAACCCGGAACCTATGCTTTAATTGATAAGGTAATGCTGCCCGGCGATTTTATTGCCATGAAACTTACCGGCCAGGTTACCACCAGTATTTCCGCCCTGAGCGAGGGTATATTCTGGGATTTTAAAGAACACGGACTCTCTAAAGATATTTTCGAATATTTTGGTTTCGATACTTCGCTGATACCGGATTTGAAAGATGTTTTTACAGAACATGGTACCATTACTTCTGCTATCGCTCAGCAATTATCATTGCCGGAAGGCATACCTGTTACTTACAAGGCCGGTGATCAACCGAATAACGCCTTATCGCTAAATGTGCTTGATCCCGGTGAAGTGGCGGCTACTGCAGGCACGTCCGGTGTTATCTATGGGGTTAGTGACCAATTGGTGTACGACCAGCAATCCAGGATCAACAGCTTTGCGCACGTAAATTTTATTGAAGAACAAAAACGTATCGGCGTACTGCTTTGTATCAATGGCACGGGCATTTTAAACAGCTGGATAAAAAATATCAGCGGCAACAAATTTTCTTATGCGCAGATGAATGAAGCGGCCGCCGCGATTGAACCAGGTAGCAATGGTTTGCAAATGCTGCCATTCGGCAACGGGGCCGAGCGCATGCTGGAAAATAAGATCGTACAAAGTCACGTCCACAATATTGATTTTAATGTGCATAGCCCGGCTCATTTGTTTCGGGCAGCGCAGGAAGGGATCGCCTTCGCCTTCAGGTACGGACTGGATATCATGCGCGAGAATGGCATGCTGCCTTCAGTCATACGTGCGGGTAAGGCAAATATGTTCTTAAGCGATGTATTTACCAATAGTTTTGTAAATGCCACGAATGTTCCGGTAGAGTTGCACGAATCCGACGGCAGCGTAGGGGCGGCAAAGGGTGCGGGTATCGGTGCAGGCTACTATAAAACTGCTAAGGAAGCATTTACAGACAGTACTCCGCTACACCTGGTAGAGCCGACGCAGGGGGTATTGTATGATGAATTGTACAGCGAATGGAAACAGTTATTGGAACGCCAGCTGGCATAAACTGGAATCAGATTTACATTGCAAAGAAGATAACAAACATAAAATTGTAAACATCCTTATCAATAAAACCAGGTAAGGGCAAATTAAAAACATATGTCAGTAATAACCGGAAGCAAAGAATTTTTTAAAGGTATTCCCCAGGTAAAATATGAAGGGCTGGAAAGCGATAACCCATTGGCCTATCGCTGGTACGACGAGAACAGAGTGGTAGCCGGAAAATCTATGAAAGACTATCTAAGGTTTGCCTGCGCCTATTGGCATTCCTTTGTAGGTGATGGCGGCGATCCATTTGGCGGGGCAACGCATTTACATCCATGGAATGAAAAAACGGATGCAGTGGAAAGGGCAAAAGACAAGGCCGATGCAGCATTTGAATTTATCACGAAACTTGGATTGCCTTATTATTGTTTTCACGATGTGGATGTAGTGGATTACACCAATGATATAGCGGACAATGAAAAAAGGTTACAGGCGTTGACTGCTTATTTAAAAGAAAAACAAGCTGCCAGCGGCGTTAAATTATTGTGGGGCACGGCCAACCTGTTCTCTCACCGCAGGTACATGAATGGGGCATCTACCAATCCTGATTTTCATGTGTTGGCGCATGGTGGCGCACAGGTAAAAGCAGCACTTGATGCAACCATTGAATTAAAGGGCGAGAATTATGTTTTTTGGGGTGGCCGGGAAGGATATATGAGCCTGCTCAATACCAATATGAAAAGGGAAAAAGAACACCTCGCTAAATTTTTACATGCATCAAAAGATTACGCAAGAAAAAATGGATTTACCGGTACATTTTTTATCGAGCCAAAACCTTGTGAACCAAGCAAGCACCAGTATGATTATGATTGCGAAACAGTAATTGGTTTTTTACGCCAGTACGACCTGTTAAATGATTTTAAAATAAATATAGAAGTAAATCACGCAACGCTTGCGGGCCATACTTTCCAGCATGAATTGCAGGTAGCTGCGGATGCGGGAGTGTTAGGAAGTATTGACGCCAACAGGGGCGATTACCAAAACGGCTGGGATACGGACCAGTTTCCGAATAATGTCTATGAACTCGCAGAAGCCATGCTGGTTATTCTTGAAGCCGGTGGATTTGCAGGTGGTGGAATAAATTTTGACGCAAAGATCAGGCGTAATTCAACTGATCCTGCTGACCTGTTTCATGCACATATCGGCGGTATCGATACTTTTGCAAGAGCGATCATAGCGGCGGATAATATCCTGCAAAGCAGTGATTATAAAAAATTGCGTACCGAACGTTATGCGAGTTATGACAGTGGTAAAGGCAAAGAATTTGAAGGTGGTAAATTAACACTGGAAGACCTTCGGGCATACGCGATTGAAAATGGCGAGCCTGCAACTACCAGCGGTAAACAGGAGTATTTCGAAAATATTATTAACCGGTTTATTTAACAGTTGCTTAAAGGCAAGCGGCATAAAGCAGGGGCCTGGCAACTTACGGCAACGGTAATTAATAAGCATATCAGCCGATACAAAAGATATTTAGACGCAGCAAAACAGGATTCGAAAAACAATAACAAACCCACCTTTTGAAAACTGACAATAATCCAACTGCTTTCCTGTTTGATTTGAACGGAACGATGATCGATGATATGAATTATCACATCGTAGCCTGGCATGGGATACTGAATAGCCTCGGGGCGAAGATCAGTATGGAGCAAATGAAGGAGGAGTGTTACGGGAAGAATGAAGAATTGCTGGAGCGCACATTTCCGGGAAGGTTTTCTGACGAAGAAAAGCAGGTGATGTCGATTGAAAAGGAGCGTGCGTATCAAAAGGAATACAGGCCCGGACTGGCATTGATCAATGGCCTGCATGACTTTTTGAAAGCTGCCAGCGAACACCATATCAAGATGGCCATCGGCTCGGCTGCTATTATGTTCAATATTGATTTTGTGTTGGACGGACTAAATATCCGCTCTTATTTTGATGCCATTGTAAGCGCTGATAATGTTTCCTTCAGCAAGCCTCATCCCGAGACTTACCTGAAGTGCGCTCAGCAACTGAATGCAGATCCGGTGAATTGTATCGTATTCGAAGATTCACCCAAAGGCGTGGAAGCAGCGGCAAATGCAGGCATGCAGGCTGTTGTAATTACAACGATGCATACCCGCGAAGAATTCAGCTGTTTCGCTAATATCATTTACTTTATTGACGATTACACCGACAGTCAACTCCAGGCACTATTTAAAATCAATTAAATAGTTTATGATTTTATTCAGCAGGTAATCTTTAAACGATTACCTGTTTTTATTTGTTTAATTCGTGATCACTTTTGTTATCCTGGTGCAGGCAATGGTTTAAAATTTATATTTGTTATAATTTGTACCGCCAGGCAAAAGTGATTGCTTTGGAAAGCAATACAGTACAAATATCGAAACGATTTAGCATTTAAATTGTCCTATAAATGAAGGAAATAAAGGCGGTCATCCAGGCCTATGACGGCATTGATACCGCTACTACCAGTGCGGCCCTGGCTACTGTTGTAAGAGTGGAAGGTTCTTCCTATCGCCGCACCGGTGCACGGATGCTGGTGCTGGATAACGGCATGTGGGTGGGCGGTATCAGTGGCGGTTGCCTGGAAGGCGACGCACTTAAAAGAGCAAGGCTGGCGATGGCAAAATCTGTTTCCACGCTGATCACCTATGATACAAGGGAAGATGACGCATTTCAAATTGGTGTCGGGCTCGGTTGCAATGGTGTTATAGATGTACTGTTCACGCCATTAGATTTTAAGGATAAAAATAATCCTGTTGAAATTTTAAAATCATGCGTGGAGGCAAGCAGGCAAACACATGTACTCATCACCATCACGGGCTTGCAAGGGGAGTGGCCGGGTATAAAAACGGGGGAAGTAATAAAATATACGGGTCCTCAAAGCATTGGAACTTTAAAAAATGAATGGCTTGAAAAAAAGTTCATGCATGCAGTCACGCGGCAGCTCGCTGAAGGAAAATCTGCCCCGCAAAAATTTTTATTGGAAGATGGGAAAGTGATCGAAACATTCATAGAAATATTGCCCCCGGAGATCAACATGGTCATAATGGGCTATCAATATGATGTGTTTCCTTTTAGCAAATTGTTCAAAGAAATTGGCTGGCGCGTAACGATCGTGGCCAATCCGCAAAAGCTAAATACGACCATTACTAAAATTGCGGACGAAGTGATCGCACCGGCTAATTTCACGGATCTGCAAGTAGATGACCACACCATTATTATTTTGATGTCCCACGATTATAAAACGGATAAATATAATTTGCCAAAAGCGTTGGCAACAGCCGCTCCTTATATTGGAATATTAGGGCCAAGGGACCGCTCGGAAAAAATATTGCGTGAACTTACGGAAGAAGGGATTTTAAATTCCGATGAAGACCTGGGCCGCGTATTCGCACCGATCGGCTTAGACATCGGAGCCGTAACTCCGGAAGAAATAGCTTTATCCCTCGCCGCCGAAGTAAAAGCAGCGCTGTCAAAAAGAGACGGCGGTTTTTTGCGAAACCGTACCAGTACAATTCATGAAAGAGATTAACGTTAGACGGTGCTTTGGTGTTGGTCGGAGATGCAATAACTTTCTTACTGTTGCCCAAGACCTCACAGGTTTTTAAAACCTGTAAGGTCTGTGAAGAGCAAGCCGCCGGAAACATGGAAAAGAGAATAGTCTTTAAAGCGATACTGCTGTTATTGATCAGGGCCGAACGCTGAATTGCATTTTCTTCCTTACTAATCTCTGACGGATAACAACAGCTCTTCTATTCCACCCTTCCTTTTTCCTGCTCAGCCGCATTTTCTGTTTGCCTGCGCTTCCGCGCAAAAGTATCATTGCCAAAACGCCAGCTAAAAGCAATGCCGAATCGCTGGGTATCCCATTCACCAGTGTGATATGACAACGCCTGTTTTATGCCGGTAGACCGGTCTTTTTGTATCCAGGAATGAAATATATCTTCCGCAATTATTCGGATGCTACCCTTATCTTTTAAAACTTTCTTTTGAGCGGCTGCCAATACCCGGTATCTTGGATCAACAATGGCTTGTCCCTGTATGTCTTTACCCGAATAAAATGCTGATAGTTCTGCACTCCATGTTTTGCTAAAATTAAATTGATTGATCGCATTCAACCGGTACGAATTAATGGACTGGCTGAGTTTTTCGCTATACACCCTTCCGCTTAATTCTAAATGGCCCACCGCCAGGTTCGCGTTGATGCTCCACCATTTCGCCGGGTTTAAAGATAGATTTGAAGCAAGAACGAACAGGTACCCCGAGGATAAATTTTCCGGGCGCGTGATAAAAATATCATTGACCGATTGGGTAGTTTGAACGATCATGTCTCTTGACCTGTTAAACTGCAGGCTAAATCCAAAATATTGCTTGTGCTGGTATTTGACCTCAAGCCGGTATTGATACTGGGGACCGATCAGCGGATTGCCGGAAGTATAGGAATAATTATCACGATAAAAAATAAAGGGATTGAGCTGCTGGTAGTTGGGCCGGTTTATTCTCCGTGCGATACTTGTAGTAAGCGTGTTGCTGCCCAGGCTATCCAGTTTATAACTTATAAAGACGGCAGGAAAAACCCCTGTGTAACTTTTGCTGAATGAACTACCGGCTGTTATGATATTGCCCAACTGGCTCCCGTTTTGCCGGGTGCTTTCCATACGCAAACCCAGTTGCAAACCCAACCTTTTCCAGGTTTTCCTTGTATTGATATAGGCCGCATAAATATTTTCATGGTAAATAAAATGGTTTGATTTACTGTAGTCTGGTGTATTAATATTTCCGGCCACATTAAAATACCTGGAATCATTATCGTTGGTAACCTCGCTTGCTTTGATCCCTGCTTCCCAACTGGATTTGTTTTTCATCGGGTGTATATAATCAGCCTTCGCACTATAAATTGTAATGTCCGCCGGCAGGAGGTATTTAAATTCGTTTTTATTGATAGAACCATTGCCAGGTGTATAATTAATATTATCCAGGACCTGGTTACCCCGGGAGCGATAATTAAGATAATTTATGTCGGCCGTCAGTTCATGGCCCTTGTCATTAAATTTATGCGTTAGGTTCAGGTTGAGTCCCCAATTGGTCCGTTGATTATAGCTTAAAGTATTTCCCATGCCGGTGGAATCCGGGACATTTCCTCCACCATAACTATTGCTTGTGTAGCCAAGCGTCGAATTTCTTGTATTGCTATTCATACTGATCGAAAAACCATACGTTGTTTTTGGGGAAATGGCATAATCCAAACCAATATGGATATCGGTTCCGTAGCCACGGTTACTCTGATCATTTACTAACGATACAGAAGAGTTAAGGCCGCCGTCTGCAGTATAAAATTTCCTTTCATCAATATCAAGCGAATAATATCGATCGGTATTATACCCGATATTGCTAAAGAGGTTGATCTTTTTATTGTTATAATTCAGGTTGATCGATTCATTGTTCCTGGCAAATACACCCTGGCTATAGCCTGTTGCGATGCTACCTGTAAAGCCCAATACCTTGTTTTTCTTTAAACGGATATTGATGATCGCACTCCCGGCCGCATCATATTTCGCGGGCGGATTATCCATCAGTTCTATTTTATCCAGCATACTCCCCGGCAGTGATTTTAAATAGGTTGCAAGATCCTGTCCAGACATATAAGTGGCTCTTCCATCGATCAGTACCAACACGCCATTTTTACCATTGAGGCTGATTTCACCAGTATTACTCACTGTTACTCCCGGTGTTTTTTCAAGCAGCTCCAATGTATTACTGGTTGCGCTGCTGATCATTGCTTCTACATTCACAATAGTTTTGTCGATATCCTGCGTAAGCAGGGGGCGTTTCGATTTAAGTACCAGCTCTTCCAACCTGGTATTTTCCGCTGGTAGTAAAATAATAACCGGGAGCCTGATAAATACATTGCTGTCGCTGATAGTCAATTTAGCGCTCACATATTCTTTATACCCTGTCGCAGTGGCGGAAAAAATAAACTGTCCGTTTTTGAGATTTAAAAATTCAAACCTTCCTTTGTCATCGGTAATTTTTACCTGTTTTGATAATGAATCAGAGGCATCCCATAAACTAACTGTAGCGCCTTGTACAGAAGTGTTTCGAATATCTCTGATAACCCCGCTGATAGTTTTGTTCTTTTGTGCCATTACGATGGGCGAATAAAAACCGATAAGCAGGAATGCAATGAATTGTTTCATCTTTATTATTTTAGAGTTGCTGTTTACTTTGGACAGGCGGTTTACATCCGGTTATAGTCGCATGTTATTTTAATAATTAATGCAAATATTGATGGGAGATAGCATGCACTAAAATATTAGTGTTGTACATTGCGAAAAGGCTGATAGAATGATTACCTGGCATGTTGAAAAGGTTGGAAGGCCTTTAGATAGTGTTCGTCATGGCGCATCGCTTATTCGTCATTTATTTGCCATGACCTTATTATAGTTGTTCATATTTGCAGGAATTAAAATGATAATCAATCAGACGAATGGAAAAAGTAATGAACCCGCCGGTAAAGAAAAAGTTTGAGTTAAGTATGCACCTTGTACTTTCCGTACTTTCAGGGTTCCTGGTATACATTTGTATCAATATCTACGTAAAGAAATTTACGCAGAAAGACAATGAGGAAATTTCTTTGACAGCAATGCTTTGTTTTCTTGGCGCTGTTTATACTGGCCGTTTTCTTTCCCAGCTATGGATACCTAAAAATAAAAAGGTTCCAAACCTGGTGCTGCTGGTCCTTCCGGTAATCATGGCGGCCTGCATTTTTTTATGTGTACAATTTGCAGGAGGCTTACTCTCTCATCCTTACCCGATGCGTGTTGTGTTACTTATATTTTCATTTATTATATTGGCATTGGCAGCAGGAATGTTGATCAAGTTGGTGAGGATAAAGATAAATAGTCAATTGCAGGAGGCGCAGGCCAATGTCGCTCATAGCCAAAGTGAACTGCATCTTTTGCAATCTCAACTAAGCCCGCATTTTTTATTCAATACATTAAATAACATATATGGAATATCAATAACCCAGCATGAGAAAGTCCCTGCGATGCTATTGAAATTATCGGATCTGCTGCGGTATTGTGTCTATGATACAAAGGAACTGTTTGTACCGTTAGGGGATGAGTTGAATTACGTAAATAATTATATTGATTTTGAAAAGATCCGTTTGGGCGAAAGGCTCATGTTGACTGCAGATATAGAAAGAGTAGCGGATCTGCATTGTAAGATCGCTCCCATGTTGTTGATCGTTTTTGTTGAGAACGCCTTTAAACATTCAAAAAATAATCATGAACAAAAAATATTCATTGATATCGGTTTAAAGCTATGGGCGGACACTATTTTATTTTCAGTAAAAAATTCTCATAAAATGATTAAGACAACAGCGGCGTCTTCCGGTCAGAGCAGTGGGTTTGGCCTGGCCAGTGTTTGGAAAAGACTTGAATTATTATATCCAAACCAGTTCGATTTGAAAATTACTGAAGAGGAAGAAACTTACAGTGTGATGCTGCGGCTAAGCATTAAGTAATGTACATTGAAATGTAATCGGTATTAATGTTGACTGTTCAATAGTCGTGATAATATAAATGATGTTTACAATGTATAATTTTATTTGATAGAAATATCAACGCGATGAATAATAAAGTCAATTGCCTTATTATTGATGACGAGCCCATTGCCCGGGACATCATCCAGGCTTATTGCAGTCATTTGCAATTGCTGAATGTGGTTGCTTCCTGCGGCAATGCCCTGGAAGCGAAGTCAATAATGCAGCGCCAGCTTATCGACCTTCTATTTTTAGATATCAACATGCCGGTATTGTCGGGTATTGCTTTTTTAAAAACACTTAAAAATCAGCCGCAGGTAATTTTCACCACGGCTTACAAAGAATATGCGTTAGATGCATTTGATCTGTCTGCCTGCGACTACCTGTTAAAACCATTTTCGCTGGAAAGGTTTATGGTGGCGGTTGATAAGGCATTGGAAAGGTTGGAACAACCTGTTCAAAAAATGCCGGATACAACAGAAACAAAACCGGTTGATTTTATATTTATCAAGACAGACGGAAAAATATTTAAAATCTTTTATGACGACCTGTTATTTGCGGAAGCAAATGGTAATTATACAAAGATCGTTACGACACACAATACGATCCTCTCAGCCATGACATTCTCCGGTTTTGAGGACCTGATTCCAAAAAAAATATTTATCAGGGTCCACCGCTCTTTCATTATTAATAAATCAAAGATCAAACACATAGAAGGCAACCGCGTCTTTATTAAAGATACCGGGATACCCATTGGCAGTAATTATAAAGATGTTTTTTTAAAGCAATTGGGGTTGTAAAAATATCAAATGATAAATAGGGTTAAGCGTTGTTTATTTTATAGGATCGAGCAGCAAATTGAAATCTACGTTAAGTTTATCTTTTACTTTTACAAGCCCGGCAAATTTTTTGGGTGGTGTTAAATTAAAATCACTGAAGCTAAAGGAGCGGGTGCCATTTAGCTGGATCAATGAATTCGCCTCTACGATAAAAGAATAATTTACTTCAAACCTTCTCTTGTTCCCGGCCAATTCAATTTCTACCCAACCCTTTAAAAAATCTTTGGTATTATTTATTGCCGGCGCCCGTTCAAGTGATAAAAACCGGATAACCAGTGTAGGATACTCCCTGGCCTTGAGCGTGGAACGAAGGTCGCGGGTAAGCATCTTATTATGGCAGTCGAATTTGGAAATATCGATCTGCAAATCACCCGTAAGTGTAACTGGCTTTGTGCTAATAATTTCCTGGCTGCAGTATATGGTATCGGGCTGATAATAATTATTGACGTCGCAACCAAAACTATTTATGTTGGTCGCTCCCTCAATATGGATGGTGCTGGTCTTTTGCACGGCCCACCTGATTGTTTTTTTTGCTGGTGTGCTCGACTGCTTAACAGGAGATTCAATTGTGAAGGAAAGTGCTGTTGCGATGAGCGCAGTTAAGAAAATATATTTGAGATTAAGCATGGCCATAGATTTTAAAAGTGAAGCGGATTCACGTGAATCCTTTTATATTAACAATGATCAAAGCTATCAAAGAGGCCGCCGGTATTTACTGATGCCAGTTGAATAATAGATGATACTGGTCATATTCGATTTACAACGATCGTTCTTCTGAGTGGGCTGGAATCCATGCCTCTATTTGAACACAGGATATATTATAATAAAAAAGGGCCGTAATAAAACGGCCCTTCGATCTATCTGTAATGGCAAGCAATCTTTAATTTGCTGGTATGCTATTGTAGTATAACCAAGTCAGCAATTAGAAGTATAAAATATGCTGATCAATATTAGAAGCCTACAACTGCTTCGATAACTACTCCTTTGAACTTGCCGCCGTTGCGATAATCGGTTGTTGGAAAATCCTTGTAGTTTTGGATTACATATTCACCTTTCATTAAAACATTTTTTGTAACAAACCAGCCTGCGGCCAATGCGGTGCGGTTAATTTTAACGTCATTGCTGATATTGGCCAGCCTCACTTTTACAACATTATAACGTGCTCCAAAAAACAGGTTTTCTGCTTTACCAAACCTGTAGACAATATCACCTGCCAACTGGTTCATTTTTCTGTCATCTATTTCATTTTTTGTTCTGCCTTTGGCGGTTTCGTAAGTGCCGAATAATTCAACACCTTTTACTTTCAGGAATCCGTTCAACATGATGGCATTTATTTTTTTGGAGAAGCCCGGGTTAACCCTGCCTGAGAAAGCAATGGCGGTAGATGCAGGAAGTGCTGCGCCATAAGGTGCACTTTCCATTACATCCTGGTAATTAGAACCCGTGCGGTCGCCACCGAATAAAGTAAGGCCACTGCCGGCGTTACTTCCATTGTGATAGAAACTTCCGGATAACCGTATCCTCATGTCATTTGCAAGCCTTTGATCTATTCCGCCTTTCAGATAAATAGAGGGTGATCTTTTAATATTATCATCCACATCTGTTTTATAAGTAGAATCTATATTTCCTTTGATCATGCCATTTGTTAAACCTATCACGCCGAAGAATCCATTTTTTTGCAGGGTTACTTCACCACCGATCTCGGTCGCAAATTCATCCACTATATTGTTTTCCATAAATGGATTGTATAAGGTTTGTCCGCCATCAGAACGGCGGAAATGCGCGTCCCCGTAATTGATCTCCATATGTCCGACTTTAATGGTAGTTACTTCCATCAGCTGTTTCCAGAATTTGCCTTTAAACGGGAGTTTGTCAAATTGTATGTAACCGCCCTTTACCCATGTTTCATTGTGGTGACGTGCAGACAAATAGCTGGTAACATTCAGGTGTATCCCATCCGCCAGCTGAATATCCATAAAGAGATCAGCTTGTGCTGTCATAAACCCTGACTGCAAGGGATATAGCCTGTTTTTTGCTTCGTTATTTGTAAGGTTACTTTGTGTGAATGAATTTTCATGTTTCAGGCTTTGGTACTGCTGGGTGAAACCTGCTCCGAAACGCACTCTTGGCCCTTCAAACACGAGGGTGTCATCCTGTTTGGAAGTTTCAAAAACGTTGATGCCCCGCTGGTCATATGGTCTCCAATAGGAGGGCCTTCCATAATATTCCTTGTCACTGCTTTGTGCAGCTGAAGTAAGCGGGAAAGTGCTGATGGCAATTGTTATCAGCAACAAAGTGTATGCTACGATCTTTTTCATGTTGATTTTTTAAAAATTTAAGTAAATGATTTTGGTTAGCAGAAGAGGGTATTAACTTTTTATAACAAGGGTATAAGAAATAGAGATGTCGTCGCCGGTTTTGATGGCACCCATCATCACTGTAGGAGGCTTGACACCATATTGCGTCATCTTGAATTTTTTTGTACCGGTGCAGGAAAAGGTTTTATCAGCCGGGTTATATTTAAGCATTGCCACCAGGTCTGTTTCTATGGTAGTGCCGGCAATGGTCAACTTACCCATTCCTTTAAGCTGGTAAGTATTTTCACCGGTCTGGCTAACTACACCTGAAGACAATACGAAACTGATATTTGGATTTTTCCCTGTATTCAGCGCTTTGTAAGTGTTTTTGTCCATCAGGCCGTGACCGCTTTTTAAGCTTTCGGCGGGCACTGTAAAACTCAACCCGGTGAAACTTACTTTATTATTAGCGATGGAAATGGATGCGTCAAATAATCCGCTGGTAGATGTCATTTCCCAATCATGGAGCGAAGAGGTGCCATTCACTTTTAAGTTTATTGTTTGGGTGTGATACTTTGCCTGGGCGAAACTATTTGTAAGTCCGCACAACAGGATGGCTAAAGTGAGAGAAGCAATGGTGATGATATTTAAATGTAACTTTTTCATAAAAAATTTTTTGGTTATTGAAAGGCGTTTGTTGCCGTTAATTATTTCACAAAGCTATCCCGGCAGTATAAGTTTTTTTATGAGCGCAATTAAGCAAACAGGTGATTGGTATCATGTATTTGGATATTGATGGTTGCGATAAGAAGAATTGTCGCAGCGGCGATCAAACCCCAAACGGTCCCGGGAGAAGTCGCTGCCAGCAGCAATTATTCATAGAAAAACTATGTGCGGCGCGACTCGCCGTTCACGGGCATAAGACTTGTGCCACCATAACATTGTAAATAAAGTAAAAAACGTTTATGCAGAGACCCGCCTAAGCTTGCCGGGAACATGACTGGCAGAGATGCTAACGCTAATATTTCACATGCTGCCGGCCAGGTAAAATCTACTCAAACTTGTATTAACTGTTCAATTATATGTTGTAAAGCAAGTCATCGTATGACTGAGATCATTAAATTCCTTCGCAATAGCCGCTAAATTGCAGTCATCTGTAATTTTATTCAAATCAATACATCATTAACAGTTAATAATATTTTATGAATGTAAATAATAAAGTAATCGCTGCCTGGGATCAACAGCATGGTACATGTGCAAGTGCCAGGGGCTTATACTCCCGGGTTATGAGAACCTGGAATTTGATCACTGAAAAATTATTGCCGCATAGTATTCATCCAACATCGGTATCAAATAATATTCCATCCGCTGACAAACATTTTTATGCCCCATTAAAACCGGTAACTTTTATAACTGAGGTTCAGGTACCAGTGGAGGTCACAAAGAATACATTGCAGGAAAATTTTCGGGCCAAGGTTAAGGTTGCCAAAAGTTGGAAGGATGTCATGTTGCAATTCAAGGACAATGTTCAAACAATTGACCTGGGTGAACTGGAAGCAGGTATTGCAATGACAATGATAGCAAGTGAATTAAAATACTTACCGGCAACAACCGCTTTTTTCTTCATACTGCAACGCCGTCTGCCGGTGCCTTTCCTTGTTAAACTGGAAGCTGATAAATTTGATTACCGCATAAAAGTACTGTCTGAAGGAAAAGTAGATATATTAATTTTTAAAAGTTGAAATACCTGTTTTTAAAAGAATAAGTGCCCGGCTCATCTGTCATTCAAAAAATTGGCTATGATCTCAAATAATATTCATTTGTTAAATACTGAAAAAAAAAATAGGGAAGTGATGAACGGTTCGAATAAAACGGAACAGTTTTTACATGAAAATACAGCCTGGAAACAGTTGCTTTATTTTTTTATCCAGGAAAATACTTTTTTAAAGATCCGGTTAAGCGAAGTGGTCGACAGGCAAAATGATCAATCATTTATAGCCCGGGCGGAGCATTTCCAAAATGAATTTATAATAAAAGATGAGTGTATGATTGATATAGGAAATGATATCAGGAGGCAGGAAGAAAAATTGCAGCAGGCATTTACAGAAAAATGCGCACCAGATCTTAAACTCTGCAAAATGCAGCAAAAACTGCGCAATGAAATGTCTTACCTCGAAAAAGAATTGCTCAATCTAAAAACACAATTTAATAAATACCTGCTATCGATCCTGTGATTGCTTACTGCAAATGAATCAATTGACCAGGGCTGCCAGCCGTTTTTCGTTGAGTATGATAATCGAACCTTCCCTGATATCAATTAATTTTTCGCTTTTAAAATCGCTCAAGGTCCGGATAATGGATTCGGTAGCAGTACCTGCAATGTGTGCCAGATCTTCCCGCGAAATATGAATCGTGAAATTACCCTCCGCATTTTTGCTGTATTTTTTTTGCAACAACACCAATGCTTCAGCCACTCTTTTGCGTAAAGAATTATAGGCGATCCCAACTAACTGCTGTTCCCGGCCGGTAACATTTTGAGCCAATAACTGCGTGAATTGTTGCGCTGTCTTTTTGTTGGTCCGTATCAAACTTTCAAATTCCTCTTTGTCAATAATCGAAACCACGGTGTCTTCAATTGCTTCTGCAGTCTCTTTATAAACGGCCCCTTCCAGTATGGCGGTGTACCCCACATACTCACCTTCACCAAAGAGCCCAAGTGTTAGTTCTTTTCCATCATCACTTGTTTTAAATATTTTTACTTTTCCTTTTTGAATATAAAATAAACGCAATGGGTGATTGCCTTCGGTATAAACCAGCTGCTTCTTTTTATAGGAATTAACGGCGCTGTTGGCGACCAGGTTTTGCAGGGCGTTAATATCTCCCGCCTCATCTGTTGACAAGTGTTTGTTCAGTAATTCAAATTCTTTTTGTAGGCCGGCAGATTTTTTAAGGCGGCTCTCAATTGCTGTCAAAAGTTCTATATCACTAAACGGTTTGGTAATATAATCATCCGCACCCATTTCCATCCCTTTTCTAAAATCGCCCCGCTCCGCTTTTGCGGTTAAAAAAATAAAAGGGATATTTTTGAGAGAATCATTTTTTTGCAACAGGTGCAGTACCCCATATCCATCTAATACCGGCATCATTACATCACAAATGACGAGGTCTGGTGCAGCTTTCAGCGCCATCTCCACACCGATCTTCCCATTGGCGGCCGTGTCTACCTTGTAATTGGCCAGCTCAAGGATCTCCGCCGTATTTTCTCTTATCTCGTCATTGTCTTCAATCAGTAAAATACGTTGCATAAAATTTTATTTGGTGTCAGGGTAGATTTATTAAGTACTAGTGGCATCTGCGTTAAAAGTAATTGTAAAAGTAGTCCCTTTTTCCAACTCACTTATAAAGTTGATTTCGCCATTCATCAGCTCAACGTATTTCTCCACAATATGTAATCCAAGGCCGGTACCCTTTATGTTGATTACATTGGCGGCCCGGAAAAAGCGCTCAAATAAATGAAGCTTGTCTGTATCCGGAATGCCAATGCCGTGGTCTATAACTGTTAGAACAATATGCGTACTATTTAACTCACTGCCTACTTCTATAGTAGCATTTTCAGGTGAGAATTTAATGGCATTGGAAAGTAAATTAATCAACACATTGCGAAACAGGAATGGGTCGAGCGATACCATTTCTTCACCCTGGTGTTCATAAATAATTTGCTGGCCGGGTTTAAGGATTCCAGCTATTTCATTGCTAACGGTATTGATAAACTCCCTGATATTAAACAAAGAAAAATGCGCAATAATTTTGCCATCCTCAATTTTACCAAGCGATAAAAAATCATTTAAAATATCGGTAAGATTACTTACAGAAGATTTAATGCGGTTGATATGCCTGTCCCGTTTATCCTGTTCTTCTTCTTTTACATATTTGGATACCAGGGAGGCGGAAGAAAGTATAGTACTGAGCGGCGTACGAAATTCGTGCGAGGCCATCGATACAAACCTGCTTTTCAGATCACCCAGTTCTTTTTCTTTACTAAGTGCTTTTTGTAGTTCTTCTTTTGAATTTTCAAGCTGGGTAAGTGTTTCCTGCAATTGACTTGTCCTTAGTTCGACTTTCTTTTCAAGGTCATTGTTAAATTGTTCAATCTGGCGATTGGTGATTGCGAGTTGTTCTTTTTGTTGCAGCGCCGCATTTTCTATTTCCTTTCTCCTGGTAATATCGCTCACAAAAGCGATCACGAAAGACTCTCCACCGGCAATATAATTGTTTAAGCTAACTTCAACCGGGAACTCTGAACCATCTTTTTTTGCAGCAAATAAGTCAAGTCCCAAACCCATTGGCCTTCGTTGCGGTGCAGCTATATATTCATCTCTATCCTTTACATGGGGTTTGTGAAAACGATTGGGAATTAAAAATTCTATTTTTTTCCCGATTACTTCACTGGCTTCAGAATATCCAAATTGAGAAAGCAGGAAAGTATTCGCCAATATGATTTCCGCTTTTTGATTGACTACCAATATTCCAAGTGAAGCGTACTGGAAAAGGGCTTCGAATTTAATTTTTTCTACCGCTAACTGAAGTTCTGGAGTCGACATCTGTAAAAGGTGGTTTATACAAATGTAAACCTTCCTGTGTCTTTAATTAAAAACAATCGGTAACCAAACTGGTTAGTACCAGCCTTAAATTTCCACCTCTTCCTTTTCCAATTTGTCCTGCAATATTTCCAGGTCGCGCTTTTTGGATTTATAAATGCCATGTTCCCAACCCGCTGCATAGTAGGTAAGGATGAAAAAGACCAGTATGCCGGCAGCTATCCATAACGATTTTCTGCCATCCCAAACTCCGAGAACGGTCAGCAACCCGATTGGAATCATGTTCCACCGCATTAAATAGGAAATGCGTACCTGGTAGGTTGCCATTGAAATAGCATGGGCAAGGTCTCCGTGCATGGATCTGTGAAACCGGTGGTCGCCATTTATTCTTCGCACCCGGCTTAGCAATAAGTACAATGCGCTGCAAAGCATCCAGGCAGATAGGATATACATAAATATGCCGCTGCTCCCCCTAAACAGGTTCATTACAAGAATAAAGCAAGCGCCGCCGGAATACATAATGATTGAGAGTAACTCACTAATATTAGTGATATGAAACGCCTGTCTTTTTTTGGACAAAATGCGGTTGTGCAACGCCTTTTCATTGATACCATACATAGGTTCATTATTTTGTGAGTCCCAGATTTTTTTCATTTCTTCAAATTCCATGGTGATCATATTTTTTTGATTTTGAGATGAGGTATTTTTTTATGCGATTTATTTTAACACCAACATTAGACTCACTAATGCCGAGAATGCCAGCCATTTCTTTGTAGCTAAAATTATCCAATAGCAGCAAGGTAATGGACCGATCGATTTCATCGAGGCGGGAAATTTCTTCATAGAGCCACGACAACCGTTCATCGATTTGCAGGTGGCTATCCTGTAACACGTTTTGCACATTGTCCAATGTTTCGGACAGGGGATGTTTTCGTACTTTTTTTACCCATTTGATAGCAGTATTAAGTGCTATGCGGTATAACCAGGTGGTTACAGCAGACTCCTCCCTGAAAGTGGGGATAGAGTGCCATATTTGGATGGTGATCTCCTGGAAAAGGTCATCCTGGTCCATGGCTGAAAATGCATAAGCCCGTACTACTTTAAAGACAAGCGCCTTGTGCTCATCAAGCCAGGTTTCAAAAATATGCTGCTGTTTGCTTTCGGTCACTGCGCTGATTGTTTAACCTGTTAGTACTATCAAAGGAATAAAATATTACAGGGAGAAGGAAAATAATCAGACAATTTAAAGAAATGTAAATGGATAAAGAAAAAAGCAATAAAACACTTTAGCCAGTTAACACTCATTATAAACACATCTTAGTCCGGGAGACCCATCGCGGAGCGTCGTTTATTCCCTGCCGTAATAATAAATTCAGTTGCGCAGTGTGGTGTTGAACGTGCCGCATATTGTAAAGCAACAGTTCAATAACCGGGTAAACCATAGTTTTGGAGTCGTTTATCCAATTATTTTTAGCGATTTCATCTGTCAAACCAGCAACCAGGTCATGACATTTATTTCTGCATGCCTCCAAATAAATTAACAATTCTTCCCTGGTGTACACACGCTCCGGCATGGCACCTGAGGGGTCAAATTCGGACAGCGTAAATGGTGGTGGCGGCAAAAAATTCGCCGGCTTGGGCGTAAGGTAATAATCCAAAAAGAACAAAGTATGATACGCCATATACCAAAATTTTGTTTCCTTGTCCCAGATATTATCCGGGCACAATACCAGCGCGTTCTCCAACATATCGATGCTTGCGCCGAATTGTTTCCATAAAGTTTCTTTCAAAATATTGTCCATAGTTATTTATGTTATGCAATTGTTTTAGTTTGCTGTGTCTTCCCGTAGAAAAAAGAAATTTTATTGTCTTTATCGTCGTAAGTAACTACTTCCTTATCCTTATGGTATTCAAAGTAGCTCAGTAATGCAAAATCCCCCGAACAAAAAGATGCATGCGTCGACAATGCGGTAAGAATAGCTATGCTACCTAATTTACCAGTAAAAAATAACAGGCCTGTTAATATCAGAGAGATAAAAATAAAAGGCGCAAGCGCGACAATTTTAAATTCTTTTTTATTTGCAACAAACTTATCCGCAATCGCCAAAAAATAAAACTTTTTGAGATTAACGTCGTAGGATGTCTGCATGGCTCCCTGCGATTTATAAGCCAGCACGTGGATGAACTCATGGATCGGTATAAGCGCAAAAGCTACAGCAATGCCAAATGATAAATATAATAATCCTTTATTGATATTAAAATATCCGAAACGATAAAATTTCATAAAGAAGAAAAGTAACAGCGCAATAAAAACAATATTGCTCAAGTAATAGAAAATAGAAGCTATCGTCTTTTTTTTGAGGAATTCTTTTACAAACGGGATCAGGTCTTTGTGTTCCATTTTGTCAAGAAAAATATAATTATTCTTTGTTAATTCTTCGGATTTCAATTTCATCTTCAACGTGTTTATAAATGTCGTTGTTAGCGTTTCGTTGCATTGCCTGAAGTCAGCAATTGTTCAAAAAAGGCGCCGGTATTATTCACTCTATCCACGAAATGAAGTTCCAAAATCCAATGTCTTTTGTTTCCATTTCTGTCTGGTTGAAGTATATTAGTATGATTATCCGGATGTACATCTAAACACAAATCATTAGGGTCATCAGGTTGTTCATGAGGAAAACGACCGATGATATGACCAGCTATTGCATTTCCAAATTCATAGCCATAACATTTTGTAAGATCGGTAATATAATTGAAATACCCGGCACCGGTTAGGTTGTCCTGTTTAAAATACCAATCATTCGCTTCGTGCCAGGCGGCTTCTATATCCTCCTTTATTTTTAGTTTCAGGGGGGCATTGCCCAGGATATAGGTTCTGCCAAGGTCTGCATCCCAGCCTTCAAAAATTGGATGAAAATCAAAGAAAAGTATGTCATCTTCCTGAATAACCAGGTCATGCGGTTCTGCCTAAAAGGTTGTAATGTATTAATGCCTGTACGCACAATTTTTTTGTGCCAATGATTTTCAACACCAAAATCATCTTTCGCAATTTGCACTATTTCGTTGCAAAGTTCTTTCTCGGATTTCCCGGGAACAATTAATCCTCTTTCCTCTACGGTACGAAATAATTTTGTTGCTTTTTGTTCAGCGAGAATTAGTTGTTGTCTTGTGTCGTTCATGATTTCTGTTTTATTATTGCAAAAATGATAAAAACAAAATGACTATGCAAGCCGGTTTGCTGATGGGCTGTACAACTGTTGTTTTTTAAATGATATGCGTTCGATACCTCCCGTTAAACCGCTCAGAAAATAAAGTAAGGCACTTTTATGTCATATATAAGTTGACGCCTACTCCGCGAATTATCCTGGTGGGTCACCCCCGGGAATCAATTCCCTTAATTCCTGTTTTTTTACGGGTTTCAACAGGCTGTGCAATCCTTCCGCCCTGAATGCATCAATTGCATAAACAACAAGTGTCCGTTTATTTGAACGATTACCATGCCAGCTATTACAAAGTGTTTGGGTACATACTGCACGTTAAGGTCTAATTATCAGTATTCCAACCTCCTTAAAACGCCTTATTAAATTTTTATCCCAAAAAGAAATAAGTGTTATGCGGTTACTATTTGCCGGTTTGCTTTTACTCATTAATACAATCATTTAAATACAATCAATCAAAAAAAATAATATTATGCAAAAGAGAATTAAAAAATCAATTATTTGCCGTGGTATTGACAACTTTTCTGTTAACAATGTACTGACTGGCCATCTTATTCCAAAAGTTGGCGATGTAGCAATATTTGAAATAGTAAAAACAGGAAAGCACAAAAGTATCCAGGGGGAAGGTTATCGGAATGTTACCATTTTGCCAGGAGATTATATTATGGCCGCTTTTGGTACACGATACGCTACAGAACAATTTGAAGGATATGTTCCGATCAAATGCCAGCGTGATTTCCATATCTTAGGTGCAGGCGGAACCGTTGGTTTAGTTCATTCCGCGCATAGCAAATTTAATGACCTTGGCCCAACGGAAATCCGTATAATTGGTTATGCTGTTAATCGGCTAGGAGAAGTTATCAATACCAAACGGATGTTCCTTCCTGAGATGAGCAAATTTTCAGGGATAAACTTCTCTTCATCAAAAATTATCTTATCTGTTGGCTCTTCCATGGATAGCGGTAAAACGACCACTGCTGCTCATCTTGCCAGGGGCTTAAAAAACAAAGGTGAGAAAGTTGCATTTATAAAACTGACCGGCACAGTTTATACCAAAGACACTGATTTGGTGTTTGACTTAGGCGCAGATATGGTAACTCATTTTGGAGAGTTGGGTTTTCCTTCCACCTATATGTGCACCCAGAATGAATTGCATGACTTATATGAGTCACTATTAAAAAAAGTGCAGATTATAGCACCTGATTATATCATTATAGAAATTGCCGACGGTTTATTTCAAAGAGAAACCAAAATGCTTTTAACAAGCCAGCAATTTATGAATACAATTGACCATGTGATCTTCTCCTGTGGTGATAGCCTCGCCGCTATGCACGGTATCGCGCTTTTAAGCAGTTGGAACATCCATCCGGCCTTTTTAGGCGGATTATTTACTGCCAGCCCATTGTTGATAAAAGAAGTGCAGGAAAACTGTAGCATCCCGGTGTATACAATTCAGCAAATGGCAGAAGGAAACCTGGTGGCATATTTTGAACAAAAAGTATTGGTATGTGCCTGATATTAACCAATTCTGTTCTTTTGATATAACAATATTTTAAGTAAAATACCTTTTATGTTTTTAAAAGACAGCACTATTGCAGCCTTTGCCAGGAATAATAAGGCTTTTATTATTTTGACTTTACTGGCAGGTATTACCGGTACTATATCCACCATCTTCATCTCATTGAGTATAGGTAATTTTTACCAGATTATTTTTCATGATGATGGAAATAAAACCCGGATACTTTCCCTGATCGGTTTTCATACAGTAAAAAGTGTTCAATATTTTTTTATCTTTTATGCGTTTTTACTTTTTATAAAAGCAGGTGCAGACTGGTTGTTTTCATATCTCTCAAAGGTTTCGGCAACCAATTTGTCCCGTGGCATTAAGAATAAATTATTTGAACATCAGTTATATACCCGCTTTGATTTATTTTCAAATAAGTCGCCTTCCAGGTATTTACTGAGATACAGCGGCGACTTACAGGCCATCCAGGAATTGTATGTTAAAGGCATCCTCGTTTTTATTAAAGACGTTGCCCTGCTAACTATCGGCTTTTATTTCTTATTTAAAATTAATATTGGCTTGTCCCTCATTTTTTTGGCAGCAGTCCCGGTGCTGTTTTTTATAAATTACCTGTTTAATATCCCGATCCGTAAACTGATTAAAGAAAAAAGCGACCAGAAAAGTGATTTGCTTTCATTTGTAAATCATTGCTTTCATGCCATACTATCCGTAAAAGCCTTGAGAAAAGAAAAGATTGAAGCGGCCAGGTTTAAAAAAAAATCAGAAAAGTTGTACCATACTTCAGTAAAATATTTTTTTCATGCTGCATTCGTGCAAACGGTTCCTGCAGTGTTATTCTATTCTGTTATTGGAATTGTTTTTTTGACGGTGGCTACAAACCAGGTAAATATAAGTCATGGCCATTTAATGGCGTTTGTATTGGTCAGTATGTTGCAGTTATCTGCGCTGCGACGTGTGGTACGGGTAGAAACTACCTGGCGGTCGGGCAACAGCGCACTTCAGAAAATTAATGGGTTGCTGAATGCGACAACTGAAGAGGGTAAAATTGATGTGGCGATATTACCTTTTGTTTCCATAAAATTTGAAAACTTACCATTAAATAAAACCGCTTCAAAAGAATCTTCAATAAATACAAATATTAACCAGGGTTCTATACATAACATTTCTTGTAATAATTCAGAACAATTGATACGGATTTTGATGGGCATAGAAAGTGTAAATAAAGGACAAGTATATCTGAATGACCAGCCCATTTCAACATTCATTCCCGTGCAATTGAGAAATCTATTTTCTTTTTCCAGCGACTATCTGCCTTTATATGGAAGAGATTTATATGAAATGATTGTACGGGGCAAAAGAAACGGCATGGGAGATGAAGTGATGAAAATTTTAAATGATATCGGTTTTGACTTAGCAGGCAAACCTGTTTTTATAAAGACATCGTTAGAAAGAAATAATATTATATTATCTATCGAGGAAAGGAAACTTATATCCCTGGCAAGAGCATTACTGGTCGATAATCCTGTACTTATTCTTGACAGGCCTTTTGACGGAGTAAATGCGGAAACAGTACGTGAATGTACCCGCTACCTGAAATCCTTGCTGCCTAAAAAAACAATCATTATTATTTCGAATGCAAATGAACTATCAAACAGGAACTTTGAGTCTGTAGCCAGCTGTCTAAATAGTTGAAGCGAGTGGAAATTGACAAAAGAAAAGACGCGAGACTTTTAATCAGCCCCACTAAAATAAACAATGAAAGTGGCCACTTCCCCGGGTAAAATACTGACTGCCTGGAAATGTATTATTCAACATTGATATTTATATTTTTCTTGTGCTGTTCTATGCTGAGGAAAATAAGAAATAGCCGGATATTTCCCAAATGATATTGTTTTTAGCTGGTTATGTTTATTTTTTGATATAAAAACCCCACTTTTTTGAAAATGGTTGCTGGGTGAGTATTGTGTCCTGTTCAACATGGGCTAAATCCTGTTCAGGTGCAAATTATTACCGGCTGGTGTTTTAAGGTTTTTTGATACCAGGCAAAGCGGTAATATTATTTTCATGAAACAAAAAAATCGCCCGGCTAAATTTTTATATCATAAAGAAATAAGTGTTATATGGTTACTATTAGCAGGTTTGTTTTTACCAATTAGGACAATCATTTAAATTAAAATCAACCAATAAAAATGAATAGCTGGACCAAGCCCCCATCAGTCGCAGATTATTAAAATAACCGGCGATGTTATGCATTCTATGCATTGCAGGGAATTTGAAAAATTTAGAACCATGTTTTACATCTCTAATGATATGAATTTTAAAATTTAAATAAAAAACAAAATGAAAACACTTTTTCTTTCAATTTTCACTACGCTTGTTATTTTCATGCAAGCGAAGGCTCAAGGTCCTTCAAAGCAATGGGATGTTGACTTCGGCGGTACCGAAAATGAGCAATTTGCAGCATCGCAGCAAACTAAAGACGGCGGTCACATAATCGGTGGATATTCCGAATCGGATATCAGCGGTGATAAAACTCAAACTACCCGGGGGAGCTCGGATTATTGGGTTGTAAAAACAAATGCCAGTGGTGTTAAGCAATGGGATGCCCGTTTTGGCGGAAGCAGTGTTGACCAGTTAATAGCATTGCAACAAACAACGGATGGTGGCTACCTTTTAGGCGGAATTTCCTTTTCGGGAATTGGCGGCGATAAAACGCAAGCCAGCCGCGGCCAAAGCGATTACTGGGTGGTTAAGATTGATGGCAATGGAGTAAAGGAGTGGGATGCCACTTTTGGAGGAAACAGCTTTGATGAATTGCACTCGTTACAGCAAACCGCAGACGGAGGGTATATTCTTGGCGGGTCTTCCATATCCGGTATCAGCGGTGATAAAACACAAGCTAGCCAGGGCGGAAAGGATTTTTGGATTGTAAAAATTAATTCCAATGGGGTGAAACAATGGGATGCACGTTTTGGCGGAAGTAAATTCGAAGAATTATTTTCCATAATACAATCAAAAGACGGTGGTTATGTTTTGGGTGGATATTCCCTTTCTGACCCGGATGGCGATAAAACACAGCCAAGCCGTGGCCAGTTTGACTACTGGGTGGTAAAGACCGATGCAAATGGCGTAAAGCAATGGGATGCCAGCTTTGGCGGAACGCTGGACGACTGGCTTACGCAACTACGTCAAACAACCGACGGTGGATATATTTTGGGAGGCTGGTCATGGTCGGGAAAAACCGGGGATAAGAGCAAACCAACAAAAGGTGATAATGATTTCTGGATAGTAAAGATTGATGAGAGGGGTCGCAAGAAATGGGATGCTAACCTTGGAGGAAGCAGTAACGATTATCTAAATGCTATTGAACAAACAACCGATGGCGGGTATATACTGGGTGGTTACTCCAGTTCCCCGGTAAGTGGCGACAAAACGCAGGAAAGCCGGGGAGGAACAGATTACTGGATGGTGAAAACAAACGAAAAAGGCAAGAAGCAATGGGATGCGACTTTTGGTGGCAGCGATTTTGATTTTCTATATTCCCTGCAGCAGACGAAAGATGGAGGTTATTTATTGGGCGGATATTCCGCTTCGGAAATAAGTGGAGATAAAACTTCTGCTAATAAAGGCCCCAATGATTATTGGATTATTAAGACCAATGTGGAAGGAACTGCCTGTAATGCACCGTATGAACTCATCGCTAAAAATATCAGGGCAAAGGAAGTATTGCTGAAATGGGAGAAAGTTTCCGGGGCCGTTAGGTATATTATAAATTACAGGATTGCGAATACCATAGAATGGACTGCTGTTGAGGCCGTCAACAACGAAAAAGAACTGCATGGTTTAAAAGCAGGTACTGAATATGAATGGAGAGTAAGGACAGTGTGCGGGAGGAAAAACGTATTGTTATCCGACTGGTCGGCAAGCCAATCTTTTATCACGCTGAACCCCGGGCTTCAGACTCTTCAAAGGACTGTAATTACCAATAAAATTACACCAGCAGGATCTATATTCGAAGTATATCCCAATCCGGTTGCACAATCAGCTACCATCTCATTTAGTTTTGATAAGACTGTAACCGCAGTGCTTACACTGCTGGATATTAACGGGCAACAGGTAAAAACAATCGCCAATAGAAATTTTTCAGCAGGGATTAACAAAATAAAGTTCAACCGTGAATCGTTGAGTGCAGGCATTTATTTCTTGCAGGTGAAAATGAATGAAAATGTAATAACGAAAAAAATAGTGATAAACTAATTAGTTATCGTTACCTGAATAAGCTGTAAAGAAAACCCGTTTTTCAATAAAAGAAATGGGTTTTCTTATTTTAACTTTGAAACAGTCATTAATTCAGCGTATCAAAACAAGGCTTCTGTAGCCGCGGGTGCTAACCAATTTGCAATTAAGAGGATAAATTGCCAGGGGATGATTTTATAAAAAACGGCCTTGATCAGGACGGTAGCTTTTATCCATAAAAGCATTACTGATTTGCTTCGAAAATTTTATGTAAACGAAAATTCTATATCGAAAATATTTTGAGTGCCCGTTCGGTTCTCAAATATAGTTCCTCCATAGTATTCCACTATGGATTCAATTTCTTTATATTCATTAAAATCTCTATTTGGCACGATTTCTTTACCATTAACCAATCGCAGATTAATTATTGGTTCTTCAAAAAGCAAGGTCATTTGGATATTTTCGCTTTTATTGTAAACTGTAAGCATTTTTATAAAATTCTCCACCGGGGAATAGCAAGGAACGAGCACTTAACCCACATTGCAGCAACCCCCCCTTCAACTGTTAAATTTTGAGTTTTTTCAAAAATAATTTCATGTTTTCACAGAGCTTTATCCGTAGCTCCCTCCAGGATTGATTTTTTTATTGCAGCCATA
>JBDSLD010000402.1:0-3054 GCA_039916545.1 Ferruginibacter sp. | reverse complement strand
GGCATTAAAAGAAAAGATTAGCATCATCCGAACTAACCTTGATGGTAAGTGGCCGATACTCCTGGGCACGGGATCGCATTACCTGGAAAAGGACAAAACCATTACTGCTGACCGGCGCAAGGGGCGTACGCAAACCGGTCCCGGAGATTTTCTTGGAGCGAATATTACAGTGAACATACAGAATTATAAAAATTATTTTGTGCCTTCACTCAGCCTGGGATTGAAATTAATAGTAAGTAATGTTGATCGTACTTTTAAAAGAGAAACGGCCTTGTTTTGGGAACCGCATTTCATATTTGCCAAAGATGCGCAGGATAAACTGCGTACTTACCGAAATGATTTTCTAACACTGACATATGCCCAGGGAGGTGTACGCGATCATGATCCCCGGAAAGAGTTTACTTTTAGCGCCGTATTCTCACTCGGCTATCTCATACGCAGACAGGGAGATTTTTTGGAGAAGAATACGTTTCGCCTCGGCGGTGGCAAAATACAATTATACAAAACAGGTATTGAACCTTGTATTTATTTCAATAACTTATTTAAAGGTGTAACACCATCGATACGGATCAGCCAGAGTTTTTAGGGTTGATATTCTTTTTTAGAAACAAGATTATCTTGACAGTGCTTTAACAGCCGGGCTCAAATCATCAGACGAGGCGTCAGCTGATTTGAGCCCGGCTGATTGATTTGTAATGCTACCCTGAAACTGGTAGCGATCGTTAAAGTCATCGAATAATTAATGTGCTTCAGACTGATCGGTTACCAGCTTCAAAAAATCATTAATTATAAAATTTGCAAATGACATAAAGTTGTGCGTAATTTTAAACTCAATTGTTATAAAATATGAAAATACAGATCCTTGTCTCCGCTTTGTCATTGGTACTGGTAAGCTGTGCTTCGTTAACAGGGACACAAATTCATGCAGTCAATCAATTTGCCCGAACCAGTAAAAACTTTTCGGCGTATCCAAGCCTGGTATTTACTGAACTGGCTGAGATCCGTGTTAAGCGCGGAATTTATTTTGCAAATTCTTTGGATGATCCTAAACTTCATATCGAGGACCTTGATGGCGTTTACAATGCACGCAACAGTGATTATGCAATATCAGCCAAGGTGGATATAACTTTTAAAGTAATAGATAAATATGCGCAATCACTGCTGCTGCTATCTTCCGACAAGCATGCCGCCGACATGGAAATCCAGGCAAAAAGTTTTGGTGGCGACCTGGATTCTTTAACCTCGCTATACAATTCAATTGATGGTAAAAAACAATTGCCCACGGGCATCGGTGGTGCCATTGGCCGCCTGGTAGTTTTTGGCGGAAAGCAATATATCAAATCAAAACAGGCAACAGAAATTAAAAAATTTGTTCCCCAGGCTGATACGCTTATTTCCGTGATGACCTCCAACCTGCTTGAGTTTCTTGAATCAACGACTATCGAGGACCTGATAAAAAATGAGGAAAAAGGAATTACCAGCAATTATTTAAGTTTCCTTAGGCAAAGACATGCAACCGTCGAAAATGAAAGAGATTACATCGACTTAAGAAATAGTCTTGATGCGATAAAACAACTCAGGGATGAAACGATAATTGCTACCCGTCATTTAAGAAAGGCCCATAAAAAATTGTTACTGGAGATACAGGCAAAGAAAAAGCTACGGGAAACCATTGCAGAATTACAGGAACTTTATGACAATGTTAAAGATATCAATGTAACCATAAGCACAATAAAATCTTATAAAAAATAAATAGTATGGATACCTTAAAAATTAAAACGCTTGAGCAGGTTAGTGATGCTTCCGAGCTCGTTGAAAATGCAAGGGCGGACCATAGCTTAACACCCACCGAGAGGCTGGAACTGGAAAAAGTTGCCGTGAAACTTAGGAACCTCGAACGTTCGATCATTAAAATAGTGCAACAGGAACTTGTGGAAACATTAACAGCAGATTCGGCGGCTTTAAAGGTACTTGCAGAGCAGATTAAAAAGTCTTCTGAAAAGCTATCTGGAATTGCAGACACAATCGAAAAGGCTTCCAAAGTTGTGGACGCATTTATTAAAATAGTAACTACGGCAGCGGCTTCAGGTTTAATATGAATTGCGCTGAGTCCCCGGCATTTTTCTTAACCTCTTCCTGCTTTTGCTTTTTTATTGAATTAATCGATAACCCTTGCTTTTTATCAGTTCCTTCCCGCAAAATCCGTCTGCCCATTTTTTACCTATAAAACAGCGCCAGGTGTCTTGCCTGTTATTTATACTGAACTTTTATCAGTAATCTGTTTCACGGCACAATAACAAATATGGTAAAATTAATTAACGTTAGGCTACGCACTACTTTGATACCTTAGTATATTTGACGGAATTTAATTAGCATTCCTATTAAAAGTGATTTTTTATGAAAGATTTTATCAATATCCAGGATGTAGCGGGCGCCACCCACGTCATATTTACCAGGTATATCACCAACCTGACCATTCAAAACAGCACCGCCAAAATTCACATTAACAGCGGCGGATCTTCAATGACCGTTCATACACGGCTAACTATAAAAGATCTGCTGGAAATTATTGTCGATCAATCCTGACAAGGAAGGAATCGTTGTGTTACGGCGTTTGGGAACAAGGGCCTGCCGGCACTTTATTTACATCAGGAAAAATTGTACATCCTCTGTAAAAGCGGAATAGAGAAATCCATAAAGTCCGGCCTTACCTTTTTTCTTAGGCGATACGGGAGCAGATACCTCATCAAATGACATACCATTATACCAGTTATATTACACACCATTTACATATTAAAAATACGGCAATATGTAAGGATTTCATCTGATTAACTCATTCTTTGAATTAATGAAAATGTTTACCACTTATCAATGATCACTCCTTACTCCTCACTCATTATTCATCACCGGCAATTCAATATAAGTCGGATACTGGCTTGAAAAATAAATCCGTTGGGTAGCCTTAATAAAATCGCTTTCATTTGCTTCAAAAATGTTAGGTACAAATTTTTGCGGGTTGCGATCGATGAGCGGAAACCAGGTACTTTGCACCTG
>JBDSLD010000401.1:0-10150 GCA_039916545.1 Ferruginibacter sp. | reverse complement strand
GGCCCTGGTGAGGTAGAAAAATAAAAATAACAGGGGCAATACCGAATTATTCATACAATACTTTAAAAAAGGTTTGGTGGTGGCAGCCAAAAACTTAAAACGCTTGGTATGCAGAATAAAGGTGGTGATGTTCCAGCTCATGAAGAATACGCCCATGGCAATGCCAACGAGTGCGGCGCTGAGGGCCCCTACCTGACCCATATATTCCGGGACGAAAAACAGTGAATCAGCGCCAAAGCTTTTCATAAACCCACTATTGACTGCGCTCGTCAATATTGCCCACATGATCAATAATATCTGGTATTTACGAAAATGTAATATTAGCAGCTGGACAGGGAATGAATAAAAAATGCTTTTTAATAACAACCGCATTAAAATCGTTTTACTAAATATACAACGATAAAAACGGCCTTTTAATATATCTGTATTTTATTTAGAGACTGCCGCCGGGTGCCGGAAGGTTTCTTTTTACCACGAATAACAAACATACAACCGTCATTACCAATAACATAGCCGTAAACTGGTGCGATACGCCCAGCCAAACCAGGCGATTGGTGTGCGTGGCATTTAACAAAGTCAATATTCCAAGCAATACCTGCAGGCTTACCATGGCCAATAGCCAAAAACGCAGGCGAAGGAATAGCCGGCTTTCTTTAATGATGCGTGCCTTGATCCACCAAAAAAATATCATGCAAAAAAGCAAATAGGCCAGTCCGCGGTGGATAAAGTGGATCGTGATCGGGTTGTACGCAAAATTCTTAGTAAATGGTGCCAGTTCACTCATTCCGGTGGGTATCATTTGGCCATTAATATCGGGCCAGGTCGGCGCTGTGATTGCAGCCCTTAACCCGGCCATGAAAGCGCCATAAACCAGTTGTAAAAACAATACGGCCAGGATAGCCAGTAATAATTTTTGTAAAGGAGCATTGGTTATTTGTTGCCCGGGTGAAATTAAATACCGGAGCGCGAACCATAAGGTATAAGCCAATAGCACCAGCGCGGCTACAAAATGTGTTGCCAGTTCTACATGGCCGACAAAATATTTTTCCGGCACCAACCCGCTTTTTACCATTATCCAGCCAATAGCGCCCTGTACTGCACCAAGTAGAAAAAGTATTACCATCGGCAGGATCATTTCCTTTTTAAATTGCCTTTTTAACAGGAAATAAATAAATCCGACTAAAAAAACAATGCCCATTAATCTTGCCCACACACGATGGAACCATTCCCAGAAAAAAATAAATTTAAATTCGGACAGGGTAAAATTCTGATGCACATATTTAAACTGGTCGGTTACTTTGTACCTGTCAAATTCAATCTGCCAGGCGCTATCATTTAAAGGAGGCAGGGCGCCGGTGATCGGCTTCCACTCGGTGATAGAAAGTCCGGATTCTGTTAAACGGGTGATTCCTCCCAGCATTACCTGGATAACGATCATACCTACCCCTATCAATAACCAAATGGCAACTGCCCGGGAAGAATTTCGGCCCGGCAATGCTTTAATTAATTTTTCACTCATGCGGTCGCAAAGTTAGTTCAGGAGCAATTGTTTTTCCACACTGAATTGTAATTTTATTGTTTTCACGGATATTTGTTATCAGATGCTGTTACCGTACTTTCAAAATAAATTAACGGAGGCCGGGCTTGACGAAGCCGGAAGGGGCTGTTTTGCCGGACCAGTATTTGCAGCGGCCGTTATTTTGCCACCTGATTTTCATCATCCCTTGTTGAATGACAGTAAGCAACTCAAGGAAGAAGAAAGAGATTTACTTAGGCCTATTATTGAAAAAGAAAGCATTGCCTTCGCGGTTTCTTCGGTAGACAATGATGAAATAGACCTGATCAATATTCTGCAGGCGTCTTTTAAAGCGATGCATTTGTCGCTTGATAAGCTGGTCCATAAACCGGGGTTATTGCTGGTCGATGGAAATCGTTTTAAACCTTACACAAATATTCCCCACGAATGTGTGATCCAGGGAGATGGTAAATATGCCTCCATTGCCGCAGCGAGTATTTTAGCCAAGACTTACCGGGACGAATACATGCAGCAACTGCACCTCGAATTTCCCCATTATGGCTGGAAAACAAATAAGGCTTATGGGACCGGGTTTCACAGGAAAGCCATAGAAAAGCATGGCCTTTGCAAATACCACCGTAAAAGTTTTAATATTTATGCCGCTCAGCTGGAAATGCTGTGATCACTTTTCTTTTATTAATACTTCATTAATTTTTTGCAACCAGTAGCGCTGCTATCAACAACCATGGATGAGTTGGTACCCGGATAGTGATTTACCTGGTGAGGCAGGCAATCCGGCATAAGTAAAGATTTTTTATCGCCGTTAAACTTTCGTGCCCCTGCCACGTCTGTATATGAGTAACCGGTTGTTCTTTTAAACTTTTATTTTCTTCAAAACTTTTTAAAATTATTATTATGAGATCAAAATTTATTTTCGCTATTATCCTCTTATTGAGTGCTTCAACAATAAGTGTTTCAGCACAGAACAACCGTGGTTTACGTGACGAAAGACAGCGCATACACCAGGGTGTTAAAAGCGGTGAACTGACAGCGCGTGAAACGGCCAGGCTTAGCCGGGAAAAGGCAAAATTGCGCAATGAAGCCATTCGTTACAAAACAAATGACGGCCATATCGGCCCGCGGGAAAGAGCTGATCTCCGCAGGGATAACAGGCGCCTGGACAGGAATATTTACAGGCAAAAACATGACAGGCAGAGAAGGTTTTAAGGATGCCTGTAAAGTAATCGTACATAAGGGTGACGCAGTATAAAGTAAGGGTGCCGGCATTTGCCGGTGCCTTTTTTGTTGAACAAATTGATAGATTTTAATACCGGCAAAATGGATCGAAGCCAATTAAATTTTAAAATTGATAAAAGCAACTTAATTGACCGGGTGGTTTTTTTATTTCAATCTTTAAAAATTCTGTACCTTTTCCACAATAAACAAGGACAACGCAAAGTCGGGTTATTAAATGATTAGCCGGTTGCCTGGTTTGTAAATCATAGTAAAATATCCCTGTGCTGTAAGTTGAAAAAACCACCAGGCAGGAGCTTTAATTTTTTAGATGAGAGATAATTAATACCCTGATATAACCTGTTGTTATTGCATTTCAATATCTTTTTCAGAGGTAATTATTTTTGTATAAAAATTTTATTCACATTATATTTCCTATGATCTGCGCCATGTTTTATTTCCGGGAGAAAATATTTTTGTCTATAGCCTTACTGCTTATCGCAGCGCCCTTATCTGCCCAGGTAGCATCAAAAATACCAGGGATAAAAAATGATCTCGCTAAAGCTGCCAATGACACGGACCGCGTGGATGCACTCTCGGAATTATGTTTTAATTATTCCACCGTAGATGTGGACACCGCTTTATTTTTTGGCAACCAGGCCATGCAACTCTCTACGAAAATAAATTATATAAAAGGTATTGCAGATAGTTACAACAATTTGGGATGGGCCTATTTTAAGCTTTTAAATATGCGCAAGGCCGAAGAATATTTTAAACGCTCACTGGAATATTTTAAGCAAACTGGTATTAAAAAATACATAAAAATACCGCTGGCCAACCTGGGCTCGCTTTACATGGATGAAACAGAATACGCAAAAAGTATGGATTGCTTTATGCAGGTGCTCAGGTATGATGATGAAATAAAAGAGGAGGGTAAGGACGAAACAAATACGCAAATAAATAAAGCCGCCACTTTGCACCAGGTTGGCAGGTTATACAACCTTATGAAAAAGCCGGGAGAAGCAAGAAAGTATTTTCTGCAGGCCCTGCAAATTTCAAAATCGATCAGCTCTGATATACACATTGGAGAAAATCAAATGAGCATTGGCAATACCTACCAGGCAGAAGGTGATCAGCAAAGTGCATTACGATATTATGACGAAAGCTTGCAGGTGTTGCAAAAAGCCGGTGACAAATACCGGATAGGATTGGTGCATGAAAATATGGCCAATTCATACCTCAGACTCAAAAATAACAATGAGGCCATCAGGCAATATAAACTGGCTAAAGAAAACTATCTAATGCTTAAAAGCAAGGCCGATATGTTTTATGTCTGTATCGGCCTCTCGGAAGTGTACAGTGCTATAAAAGACAGCACTGGTGGAATTACGGTATTGAATGAAGCCTTGCAATATGCCACCGACTTGAATAACAAAGACTTTATGCAACAAGTAGTAACCGGCTTATCGGATTTTTACAAGGACCACCAGGATTTTAAGAAAGCATATGAATACCTGGACAGTTCCTACAAAATAAAAGACAGTTTATTTACGCGGGAAAAGGCAGATGCCCTGGCAAAACTCCAAACGCAATTTGAAACAGAAAGAAAAGAAAAGCAGATAGAATTATTAAAAAAAGACCAGCAGCTTAATCTTGAAAGTTTACAAAAACATACAACTTTTCGTTATTCCGCTTACATTATTATTTGCTTATTGGCGCTAACTGCCTTTCTTATCATTAATCGTTACCGCTACATACATCGTAATAAACGGCTGACAGAAATAGGCCAGATGCGCAATAACATAGCCCGCGATCTGCATGATGATATCGGCTCAACCCTTACCAGTATAAATATATTAAGCGAGGTGGCGCTGCAGCAGTCCGTGCAGGCCAATAGCTCTACCCGGAACATACAAAAGATAAAAGAGCGGTCCGCCGATATCATGGACCGCATGAATGATATTGTCTGGGCAATTAATCCTGCCAACGATGCTTTGGATAAGATCATCCTGCGCATGAAAGAATTCGGAAATGAATTATGCGAACAGGCCGGCATTTCCTGCAATTTCCGGGAACAGGGTGATATAAATAGTATCATCTTACTATTGAAGCAACGCAGCGATCTGTACCTTATCTTTAAAGAAGCATTGAATAACGCTGTTAAATACAGCGACGCCAGGTCCGTAGAAATACTTATAAAAAAAGACGGCAACAATCTTCACCTTGCTATTGCAGATAATGGAAAAGGATTTGACACAAGCGGATCTTTCAAAGGAAATGGTTTAAAAAACATGAATAGCCGTGCCGCGGAGATCAATGCTATACTAAGCATCCGGTCAATTAGCGGTGAAGGGACCAATATCACCCTGGATATTCCTATCACCTGAACTGGGGATAGGAGGAGAAATTCTTTTTAATTAAGTTGCATCAACTGCATCAAGTATAAATAAACCTGCAATGCCTTTTTCTGTTTGTATTTACGAAGACAATAATAACCTGCGTGAAAGCTTGTGCAGCCTGCTTTCCCTCACGGAGCAATACCAGGTAAAAGCAGCATTTGCGGATTGCCTTAATGTAGAACAACAAATAAAAAAGTTTCAGCCAGATGTTATCTTAATGGATGTTGACCTGCCTGGACTTAACGGAATAGACGCGGTAAAAAAAATACGCGTTTTTAATAAAGACGTGCAGGTGATCATGCTTACGATCTTTGATGACGATGCACACGTTTTTACCGCATTGCAGGCGGGGGCAAACGGGTACCTGCTTAAAAAAAATATTTCTGATAAATTGATCCCTTCGATCGCGGAGGTACTGGATGGCGGAGCGCCGATGAGTCCGGCGATTGCCAGGATGGTCATCGACAAAATGCAGTCGCAGCAAATACCCCAGCATGCCAACTACCAGCTTACGCCACGTGAAAAAGAAATACTTTCCTCGCTGTCAAAAGGCAATAGCCACAAGATGATCTCGGCGGCATTGAACATAAGTATCGAAACAGTGCGTAGCCATTTAAAAAAGATATACGATAAACTGCATGTTCATTCCCAAACGGAAGCAGTGAGTAAAGCATTTAATGAAAGGCTGGTTTAGCCACTTGACGGCAATATTCGTAACGCTATCCACTTAAATGTATATACTGTATCCGCGGATGTGACTGCCGGATTTTTCAAAAAAAATTTCAAAAAAAATAATATTTTTTTTTGTAGGTTTATCTCCCGGTCATCGGTCATGTATCGTCCCTCATATAACACCCTCCCGGCAATACCGGATACGCACCCTGTTTTAATAGATAATTGGTATAAAATGGGCAATCCCTCCAATTTTGTAACCACTTTAGGGTATTGCATTTCAAGATTAATTGTTCCAATTTTACCGGACAAAAAAAGCATTTAGAGATTGCATGGCTATGAAATATTTATCTATTCACAGTATTATTTTAATACTTTTTTAAATAAGTTATTTTTTTGCCACATGGTGGCCGGGAGCTTATAACTGACGTTATTATTTCTTCCCGCCAGGCTATATTGAATTTTAAAAAATCACCGGCCCAGACCGGATCGTCGAATAATACCATCCTCATCAATCAAATTTTATAAGCCAAATTTTAAAAAACTTTTTATGAAAAAAATGTACGCTTTAGTACCAGGAGCTTTTCGTTTACAATCAATCCTACTTAAAAAAAATGTCATCTTTCCGAAATTGCTGGCATTTTTTTTAAGTTTTGTATTGATCAGCGGTGTCAGCAGTAAGTTGTACGCCGATGTAACGATTACTTCTTCGCCAGTTGTAGCCGCCAATATCAACCAGGGTACCAATAACAATATTGTTTATATAGCCCAGGTGTCTGCAACTACGGCTGCCACAGTCAATAATATACAATTTACATTAGGAGGTACGCATGATGGAAATGACCTGGAGACCGTACTGGTTTATTTCAATGGAACCTCTCCCGTTTTTGCAGGGAGCAGTTTTCTTGGCTCGGCCGTTGCTACTTTTGCAGGCCCGCATGCATATAGTATAAATGTATCCCGGACCATGGCGGCTGGCAGCACCGGTTATTTTATTATTGTAACGAATATAAATAATGGTGCAACTGATAACAATACAATAAAAGTGAATGGTGCAACGAGCCCCATGGTATTTGGATTTACCGCTGCTCAAACTGTTACCAATAACCAGACTGATGCCGCGGGAACACAAACTATACAGGCATCCGATGTTGCCATTACATCTACTGCGGTTGCTGCTGCGGACATTAACCAGAATACAAATAATAACATCGTTTATATAGGGCAGATGACGGTAGCTACCGAGCCGGTGGTTGTCAATAATATTCAATTTACATTAGGCGGTACACATGACGGAAATGACCTGGAAACTGTATTGGTGTACTTCAACAGTACCGCTCCCGTTTTTACAGGAAGCAGTTTCCTTGGCTCGGCCGTTGCTACCTTTGCTGCACCGCATAGTTACAGCATTAATATTTCACGAAGTATGGCTGTGGGCAGCACCGGTTATTTTATAATCGTGACCAATATTAATCCAGGGGCAACCGATAATAATACCATCAAAGTAAATGGCGCAACCAACCCGCTCACATTCGGATTCACTACAACGCCTAATGTAACCAATACCCAAACGGACGCAGCAGGAATACAAACTATACAGGCTGGCGATATTACGATTACCTCTACTGCTGTAGCCGCGTCCGATATTAACCAGGGAACGAATAATAACATCGTTTATATTGGCCAGATGACGGCTGCTACAGAACCGGTGGTTGTTAATAATATTCAATTTACATTAGGAGGCACACATGATGGAAATGACCTGGAAACCGTACTGGTATACTTCAACAGTACCGCTCCCGTTTTTACAGGAAGCAGTTTCCTTGGCTCGGCCGTTGCTACTTTTGCTGCACCGCATAGTTACAGCATTAATATTTCACGAAGCATGGCTGTGGGCAGTACCGGTTATTTTATTATCGTAACCAATGTAAACAATAGTGCAACCGATAATAATACCATCAAGGTAAATGGCGCAACCAATCCGCTGACTTTCGGATTTACTACAACGCCCAATGTAAGCAATACCCAAACGGATGCAGCAGGAATACAAACCATACAGGCAGGCGATATTACGATTACCTCTACCGCTGTGGCCGCGTCGGATATTAACCAGGGAACGAATAATAACATCGTTTATATCGGCCAGATGACGGCTGCTACAGAACCGGTGGTTGTTAATAATATTCAATTTGCATTAGGAGGCACACATGACGGAAATGACCTGGAGACCGTACTGGTATATTTCAACAGTACCGCTCCCGTTTTTACAGGAAGCAGTTTCCTTGGTTCGGCCGTTGCTACTTTTGCTGCACCGCATAGTTACAGCATTAATATTTCCCGAAGCATGGCTGTAGGCAGTACCGGTTATTTTATAATCGTGACCAATATTAATCCCGGGGCAACCGATAATAATACCATCAAAGTAAATGGCGCCACCAATCCGCTGACATTTGGATTTACTACCGGCCCTAATATCACAAATACCCAAACGGATGCAGCGGGGACACAAACTATACAGGCAGGTGATATTAGCCTTACATCCTCTCCTGTGCCGGCCGCTGATCTTAACCAGGGTTCCAATAACAATATTCTTTATATCATGCAGATGTCTGCTGCTACCGAGCCTGTTACGGTCAACAATATCCAGTTCACATTAGGCGGTACATATGATGGCAATGACCTGGAAACCGTATTGGTCTATTTCAACGGAACCTCTCCTGTCTTTGCGGGAAGTAGTTTTCTTGGTTCTGCTGTCGCCACTTTTGCTGCACCACACTTATACAGCATCAATATTTCACGAAACATGCCTGTGGGTAGTACCGGTTATTTTATCATCGTAACCAATGTAAATAACAGTGCGACTGATAACAATACCATCAAGATAAATGGCGCCACAAATCCATTATCATTCGGATTTACAACAAGTCCCAATGTAGCCAATACCCAAACAGATGCGGCGGGGATACAAACTATACAGGCTTCAGATATCACCTTAGCTACCTCGCCTGTAGCTACCAGTAACTTTGCGCCCGGCTCCAATAATAATATTGTTTACACAACACAAATGTCGGCAGCTACCGAGCCTGTTACGGTTAATAATATTCAATTTACCTTAGGCGGTACGCATGATGTAAATGACCTGGAAACCGTGCTGGTCTATTTCAATGCCGCTTCCCCTGTCTTTGCAGGAAGCAGCTTCCTGGGTTCTGCTGTCGCTACTTTCGCGGCACCGCACGCGTATAGTATTAATATTTCAAGAAATATGGCAGTGGGCAGTACCGGTTATTTTATCATCCTGGTAAATGTAGATCCTGCTGCCACTATTGGAAATACCGTTATTATAAACGGAGCTGTCAATCCTGTTACTTTTGGATTTACCACTTCGCCCAATATTACCAATAGCCAGGTGGATAACGGCGGCTTGCATACACTTCCGGTGAACTTTATCAATGTGAGCGCAAACAGCAAAGCAGCGGGCGTACAAATTGAATGGAAGGTGGGCGCTGAATTAAATATCAGTAAATACATAGTAGAAAGATCCAATGATGGCAGGTCTTTCAGCGCAATCGGGGAAACAAGCGCGAGAGGTGGCGGTGCAGGGGTGATCACTTATAATTTGCTGGATGCAGCACCTTTAACAGGTAATGGCTTTTACCGTATACGCGCCCTGAATACAAACGGCCGGGTAGAGTACAGTTCAATTGTGCGGATTAATACAGGCAAAGGAAACGCGGGTATCTCGCTTTATCCAAACCCATTAATAAAAAATGGCCTGTTGAATTTGCAATTGCAAAATTTAACGAAAGACACTTACACCATAAAGGTATTCAATCACCTTGGTCAGCAGGTTGTCAGCAGATCCGTTGAACATGCAGGGGGAACGAGTGTGCAGACGATTATTTTACCAAAAGTTGCTGCAGGTATGTATACGCTTGAAGTAAGAAGTCAACATACACAATTCACAAAAACACTGGTCGTGGAATAATAATTTAGTTAAATTTAATTGCCCGCCTTGCATGTTACACAACTGGTGTACACAATGCAAGGCGGGCAATTTTTTTGTGCAATATCAAACTAATCCTTTTTCTGTTGACGGGCAATAGTATAATCGTGCGTGTTCGAAACCCCAGCACACAATAAGCTTTTACAGGCGCAGGGCTCCGGCCCTGTGTCTTCCCCGTTACTACTCAACGCTAAACCATTGAAAATGACAATTTCCAATAAGCCTTTTTGATCTGCAAAATGTTCCAAAACAATCCGTGATAAGCAGCAGGTTACAATTAATTAAGTAAATCATAATAAGTGATCACGCCATAGTAACAAAGAAGAC
>JBDSLD010000400.1:0-32069 GCA_039916545.1 Ferruginibacter sp. | reverse complement strand
GCCAGCTGGCGGATAACCGGAACGCTGCTGTTTTTGCTTCTTTGAAAAAACAGGCTGCGCATTTTTTCAATTCCGATTTCATCGGAACCGAACCAACGAAAGGCAGCTAACCCGGTTACTGATGTAGCAAATCAAATAGTGGCCACATTTAAATGCCTTTTATTAAACAGCTCAGTAAATTTTATTGTAGGTCATTTCTTTAGTTTCAGATTAATAATATTCAACAAGAAAAATCTCCACAATCCATCATCTGTAAAGGTTTTCAGAGTTTTCTTGCAAACACTGCTTAATACTGAACCTCCCTGGTTTTTCCTTTACTATCGAAAATTAGGATACTTGAAATGTTATCTGTAATATTTACAAACCGGGCAGACTGTGATAAAAATGATGATCCGTAATAAAATTCCTTTTTCTCAGTTTTACCATTTTTAAATTTGATCATCGCAGCAACCTCGGAAGGGTTTATTGTTAAAAACTTTACCTTTCTTTTAAGCTCAAAAAGCTTCAATATATCTTTGTTCTGACTGGCCGCAACCAAATAATTTCCTGTGCCTCCAGCCAGTTTGACAAGGGCCTTTCCATTACCTGGTATGTAAATACCGCTTTGTTGAATTGAAAGCGGGGAGAATCCTCCGGCTCCATCACCTTTCAGCAGTAAACCATTTAAAGCGTCGTACCGGCCGATCGAAATATCGGTCCCGAAATCGTTTCCGTTTATCAGTACATCTAAATTTCCGTCACTGTCAAAATCATCCGCAATCATGCCATTCAATACCGAAACCTGCGCTGCCACCGGCAACGGGATCATTGTAAATTTTCCCCCACCATCATTCCTGATATAGCACGACTGTTGCATATTCGCCTTTAAACGAATAGCGCCACCCCTTGTGTCTGCAGGGAATATTTCATCCATGGTAGCAATGGCAAAAGAATTATAATTACTGAACCTTTTTTTCATGGCCGGCATCCTCTCCAACACATCATCCCTGCCATGCGCAGGAAATTCTTTTAGCACTCCTTTTTTGTCTGGCAAAAACAAAGATGGAATCGCATCAAACCCCCCATTGTTGTCAAAATCTTTTGCTGTGATATAAGCCGGGTATTGATCGCTAACCTGGTAAAGCGTATTCAGCCCGACGTTGCCAACAATATAATCGGTTCTGCCTGTATGTCGAAAATCACCGGCAACGATTGAGTTCCACCAGCCTGATTTATCAGCGATACCTGAGTTGGCGGTCGCATTCTTAAATTTCCCATTCACATTCTTTAAAAAGGTCAGTGGCATCCATTCGCCTGCCAGTATCAAATCTGCCTGGTCATCGTTATCAAAATCTGTAAAGAGCGCGTCACAAACCATCCCTATATCTTTCAGATCGGGTGCTATTTCAGCAGTGACGTCGGTAAATTTAACATGTTCGTGATCTGAATCATTTCTAAAAATAAAACTGCTTACCGGTTTAGGATAATTTCCAGGATCAACACGGCCCGACACAAACAGGTCCAGTTTTCCATCTTTATTAAAATCCATTGCCCTTACACAAAACTTGCTTGTATAATTGACAGGCAACGCATTTGAATCAAGCTTGAAATTTCCTTTCCCATCATTCATATATAACCTGTCCTGGTAATTACTGCCGCCGGATGTATTTTGATACCCGCCGCCTGCAACGTACAGATCAGGTTTTCCATCGCCATTGGCATCAAACAATAAGATACCTTCATCCTTGTGATTAATACTCAGATCAGTTTTCCCGGGCAACAAATCTTTTTGAATAAAACGGCCGTTTGACTGTTGCAGTAGCAACTGCGCGTGGTTGAGCGTATTACCACCAACTGCGAGGTCATCCAGGCCATTGCCATCTATATCGGCTACGGCAAGGGCCGGACAATATTCTGTGAATTTATGGGGCAGTAATGTTTGAATATTGAAATCTATAAAGTCAGCATCTCTATGCCGGTAGGTGATGCCGGCGGATGCGGTTACATTTTTAAACAGGTTGTTGGTGGCAAGTCCTGGTTTTGAATAAAAACAGGTATCGTTTGCATCAGTGATACTGACTGTCAATACCTGGTTTGCCTTTACATTTTTTATGGTTTGCTTTTTATAGTTGGGCCATTTTATCACAACTGAATCAATGCTGGTCATTTTACCCAGCCCAAAATGCGCAATCGATTGTACGGTAGATAAATAGCCGCGGTAGGGATTGTTTTCATACAGCTGCAGTTTACCATTGTCATAATAAATTGTGGCAAAAGCGCCAAGGCCGTTTACGTTTTGCCCTTCCCCTTTAAATTTTAGTTGTAAAAAATTGCTGCTCAAAGTGTCTTTTACCCGGGCGGTATTTCTGTATAAGGATGGTTCATCATTGATGTTGTTGATGATGATATCCATTGCGCCATCATTGTCGAGATCCGCGTAAGCTGCGCCATTAGCAAAAGTCGGTAAACCAAGTCCCCAGCCTGCAGTTACGTCGCTGAAACTAAGGTCGCCCTTATTATGAAAAGCATAGTTAGGCAGTTTTACCTGCGGGATCTGATCCAACAAATCTTTTGTGCTTGCCAATCCATTTGCCTTTTGCCGGTAGGCCATAAAATCATGGTCCGATACATCACGTGGAAATCCATTGGTTACCACCAGGTCGCGGTAGCTGTCATTGTCAAAATCAGTTACCAGCGGCGCCCAGCTCCAGTCGGTTTGCGACATCCCGCTTATAAAACTTATCTCGGCGAAAGCCGGGATACCAACGGAATCATTTTGCGCCATAGATGTGCCCTGGTTCAACTGCAACGTGTTGCGTACATACTGGTATTGATAATTATAGTTGTCGAAATTTTGGAAAGTGATATAACTATTGGAAGCCAGCATCATTTTTTTGCGGTAATTATCACCGGGGTTCATATCCAGCTCAATTACATCAGGCAGGCCGTCGTTGTTAATGTCTACCACATCCTGGCCCATCGCATTGTAGGAGGTATGTTTAAAATATTCTTTCACCTGGTTGGTAAAAGTGCCATCGTGGTTATTGATGTAAAGTATGTTGTTTGACAAAAAATCGTCCGAAACATAAATGTCTTTCCATCCGTCATTGTTGATATCGCAGATGGTTGCCGCATGGCCATATCCTAAAAATTTTATCCCCGCTTCGTCGGATACATCATGGAATACCGGGTGTTTTAAATTACTATCCGCATCATTACGGAATAACCGGCCGAGGCTTGGGGTCAGCACCTTGCGGTTACGCTGGCGGAAGACGGAAGGGTCGCTCCCATTGGAAGCTTCATTCACGGTCAGGTACATATCCAGGTCGCCATCATTGTCGTAATCAAAAAAGCTGGCCATGGTGGATTGTACGTGAACGTCCAAACCATAAGCTGCCGCCATATCTTCAAAATGAGGAATACCGTCTTTGCCTTTTCCCAAGTTGATGAACAATTGATTTCGCCTTCTTAGAGAATCTTTATAAATCGTATTGCTAACATAAATGTCCATTAAGCCATCATTATTGATATCGACTATAGATGTCCCGCGGGCCCATCTTCCCGAGCCGCCAACACCGGCTTTGTCGGTTATATCTTCAAAAGTAAAATTGCCTTTGTTGAGGTAAAGCCGGGAGGCCACCATATTTCCGGTAAGGTAGATGTCCTGCAAACCGTCATTGTTAAAGTCCCCGATACCAACACCTCCTCCGTTGTAAATATTTACCACATCGAGCGGATTGATGGAATCATTTTCAATGATCTTGTTATTAAAAGTGATACCGGAGTGGGAGGAAGGGATTTGCTGAAACAGGGTTTGCAGCTTGTCGTCACCCTTACAACCAACCAGCAACAATGCCGGCAAAAAAATAAACAGCAAATGGAGTCTTTTCATACTTAATATGAATATCTAAAAAATAATTCACAACCCAATCATTAGTTCCAAAAGGTTGGGTAACGGATCAGTGTTTAACATTGTATTAATGAGCAAAGAATATCTGCATTAAATTTTTCCCGGTGAGTTACTCCCACAGGGTAACTCGCCAGGAAAAATTACTACCTAAAGTTTACTAAAGAAGGCCTTGTAACAGTACAAAGCCTTCTTTAATAAATTTATTATTGATAACAACTTATCTCCGCGTCGATTAATAATTTGGATTTTGTTGCAAGGTTGAATTTGATGATATAGCTGAAGCAGGGATCGGCAACAGGTCATGGCCCGCAGGGATCGCAATCCCAAAAGTATTTTTGATATAGTCAAGGTGTAGACCGGTCCTTCGCAGGTTATACCACAATGACATTTCTCCTCCTAATTCATGCCTGTATTCGTTCAAAATGATTTGCATAAAATCCGGGCCGAAAGGAGATACGGGCGCCACGCCGCCCCATGCCCGGTCCCTGACTAATTTCAGTGAAGCAGCAGCTCCAGCCGCGTCACCACTTTTAAATTGGGCTTCGGCCTTAGCCAGTAAAATTTCGCCAAGGCGCAACATGATAACATTCTGGTCCCCGAAAATATGTGTCTTGCCATCGATCGCACTCGGCGTATTGCCGCTGACATTAGGATCGCGCCAGAACTTAGTGCCGTAATAGCCCGACCTTAACTGGCCAGGCTGGTCACCCAGCCATGGGTCAGAAATTTTCCCGTTGGTATTGATGATCTTTCCGTCTGTGCCTGTAAAATGAGATTTGGGCAATGAAAGTGTACCGTTAAATCCTGCTATTACCTGTGCATAGCTTTTAATTCCGCCTATTGCAACAATGCCCGGACTGGCCAGGGTATCGCCCGGACCCACGATGGTAGCCGGTTTACGGGTATCGCCTGTTTCAAAAGAAGTATATAATTTTTGGTTGGCATAAGTATAGCCAAAGTTGGAGGTTTCCCAGGGCCACATAAAGGAGGAGTTCCAGGTTACTTCATTGTTATTATAACTCCAGTCGGGTGTAGTACCGCCGGGTAGTGCGAACTGTAATTCAAAAAGAGATTCCGCATTGTTTTGATGGTTGTACTCATGTATATCCATATACTTTGGCAACAAGGTATAGTGAGGGATCACCTGGTTGAATGCAGCTACTGCTTCCGGATATTTCTTTAACCACATCTGGGCATTTCCGAGATAGCCCAATGCCGCGCCTTTAGTGGCCCTTCCCAGATCGGCAGAAGAAAGGTCCTGTGGCCATGGTAACAGGTTTGAAGCGATCGTCATATCGGAAACTACGGAAGCAAATACAGAGTCCTGGCTGACGCGTGGGTGCAGGCCATCATCCGTTACCGTTTGTAATTCAAGGGGAACACCGCCGAAAGTGCAGGCCAGGTAATAATAATATACACCGCGCAAAAAGTAAGTCTGACCGGTAAGAAAATCAGCCAGGGGCTGATCAATCACTTTGTCGTTGAGCATTTTTGAAATGATCGGAATTGCGGAATTGGCCCTGGCTATACCCTGGTAAGAAAGGTTCCAGAAAGTACCGAGTGAACCAAAATCTGTCGGAAACAGGTAGGTATTGTAGGCCACATCTGCTCCCCAGTTAAAAAAGTCCTGGCTCGTGTAATTGGCATTGTACCAAAGTGACTTTAAAACAAAACTCTGGTTGTCATGCTGGAAGCCGTCATAGATCGCGTTTACCAGGCTTATGCCATCCTGGGGAGTATGAAACAAAGCGTCCTCGCTGATATTGGAAGTATCTTTTTGTTCGAGAAATCCTTTTGAACAGCCCAATGGGATCAACAGGATCAGGGCCATAGCTAAGTAGATCGTTCTTATCTTTTTCATAATTTCTTATTTAATATTTTATTAAAAGGTCACGTTTAGCCCGAATGTATAAAACCTGGATGAGGGGTAAGTACCCACATCAACGCCGGAAGCTGTAGGAAGCCTGTTGCCGTTAGCATCCTGCGGTATCCCGATTTCCGGGTCGAGGCCTTTATATTTTGTAATAGTGAAAAGGTTTTGGCCGGATATAAATAGCCTGACCTTTGAGATGGAAGCTCTTTTGATAAGGCTTTCTGCCAATGTGTATCCTATTGTAAGACTTCTTAAACGCAGGTAACTGCCATTTTCAACATAAACGTCTGAGGGCCGGGTATTCACATTAAAGTCATTGGCTGTAATAATTGCGTACCGCTGAGAAGGCCTGGAAGCTGTCCAGGCATTTTGATAATATTCAACGCCGATATTTTCAATCCCTACAGAACCGGTGGAACTGGTAAAACTCTCCAGGGTCCGCTGTTGATAATTGAAAATTTTATTGCCGTAAACCCCGTATAAAAATGCGTTGAAGTCAAAACCTTTGTAGGTAGCATCAAAGTTCACGCCTCCAAAAAACTTGGGAATAGGACTTCCCAGTGCAGCCTGGTCATCCGCGGTTATCCTGCCATCGCCGTTTACATCAATAAATTTGCGGTCGCCCGGAATAGCGCTTTTGGCAGGACCGGAGGTTGGTTGATAGAATTGCCCGGCACCGTATTTTGCGACCGTGATAGCGTTCAGGTCATCGATCTCTTTTTGCGATTGGAAGATACCCGCAGATTTGTAGCCATAAAATTCACCGACAGCCCCTCCGATATACGACCTGCTATAGGTGCCCCAGTTGTTACTGCCGGTGGTTGAAAAGCCCAAACTACCGAGGTTGTTTATATAAGTTTCGCCGGTGGCAAGACTCAGCAATTTGTTATTAACCGTCGTCAAATTTACGCCGATGCTGTAATGGAAATCCTTGCCGGTTGAATGGGAGTAATTAACACCTATTTCCACCCCACTATTACTGATACTTCCCACGTTCCTGTAGGCAGTGGTAAATCCTGTCTGGGCAGGTACCGGTATATTCAATAAGAAATCCCTCGACTTCTTTTTATAGTAATCAACGGTAAGGGTAATGCTGCCGTTTAAGAAAGCGGCATCAATACCAATATCGGTTTGATCAGACGTTTCCCATTTCAGATCCGGATTAGGCAGGGAGGAAAGCACAAGGCCCGGCTGATAGACTTTATTAAATGGATACCCGTTATTGCCTCCATTATTAGCGGCTGGCCCGGAACTATACTGGCCAAGGTATTGAAAAGTGCCTGCATTGAACTGGTTACCAATTTCACCATAGCTGGCCCTTATTTTCAGGTCGCTCAGCGCTGTTACATTTTGTAGAAAAGATTCTTGTTTTACGCGCCAGGCAACGGAACCCGATGGGAAAGTGCCATATTGATGACCGGGTGCAAATCTTGAAGAGCCATCTCTCCTTACTGTAGCAGTAACAAGATATTTATCCATAAAGCTATAATTCAGCCTGCCGAATTGGGAGGCGAGAGAATAGGTAACCTGGTTGCCGTATATATTCGTAATGGCCGGAAGACTGCCCAGGTCGCGTAATTGATCACTTGGTAAATTGTTTCCCTGCGCGCCAATCTGGCGAAAAGTATTTTCCTGTGCAGAAACACCACCAACAAAATCTATGCTGTGCAAGCCGAAGGTTTTGGTGTAAGACAAGGTGTTTTCCCATAACCATTCAAACGAATTATTGGCAGACTGGTTATAAAAATTCAAGGTCGTTTGCGTACCGGTACCATATTGTGTCAGTGCCCGGATATCGGATGGCGTGAAGTAATAGCCGGAATAGTCGTTGGTATTAATTCCCAGGTTCGTTTTTATTTTGAGACCGGCAATAATAGTGGCTTCCAATGAAGTAGATCCCAGGAAATAATTGGTCAGATTTTTTTGATCCTGTGTTTCGATACTATAGACAGGCCCGTTGCCCCAGTTTCTTACACTTTGATTATTTGGGTTAAAGAACCCGTAATTACCAGCAGCGTCTTTGATCTCGCTCGTCAGTTTATTTCCGGATACGGTTGGGGGCAGCTTGGTCAGGTAGCCTACACCGCCACTCGCGCCTTGTCCGCCTGTACCAAACGGCACTTTACTGTTACCCCTGGTGTATTTAATACTTGAGGAAGACTTGAGCCAGCTGTATGGATTGTAATCCAGGTTCAGGCTTAGATTGATCCTTTTAAAATCAGAGCCCAGCACAATGCCTTTCTGGTCGAAATATCCTGCGGAGAAGGAAGACTGAACCTTATCGCTACCGCCGCGCAGGGCAATATTATAATTTTGTTTTAGGCCCGATTGATAAACGGCATCCTGCCAGTCGGCATTGGTTAAAGAGGACGGATTGGCCCATTCCGCCAACGGCGTGTATCCGTCGATTGTTGCCTGCGCATTGGCAAGCGTACCAAATTGCTGCGCATTTAAAACATCGTATGTTTTTGGCCGCGCCTGTACAGAAGTTAACGCGTCAACAGAGATTTGTACACCATTCCTCCGGCCACGTTTTGTAGTAATGATAACAACTCCGTTGGATGCCCGGTTACCATAAATAGCCGTCGCTGAGGCATCTTTCAAAATGTCGATCGAGGCAATATCAGTTGGATTAAGCGTATTTAAGCCACCTGTGATCGGGTATCCATCTACCACATACAATGGGTCATTGGTACCCAGGCTACCTACGCCCCGTATCTGAACTTGTACGCCGCCTCCGGGTGCTCCATCGTTGTTGGTTACCTGCACGCCAGATGAACGTCCCTGCAATGACTGGTCCAGGGTAGTGACCGGTACTTTGGCGATCTGGTCGGCTGTAACGCTGCTAATGGCGCCTGTGACGTCTTTGCGTTTTTGGGTGCCATAACCCACTACTACCACCTGGTCAAGTTGCCTTGCTGTAGATTCCAGCACTACATTGATTGACATCCTATTATTGACTTTGATTTCCTGGCCGGCATAACTGACGGAGGTAAATATTAAGGTGGCATTTGGTGATGCAGCAATTGAAAAATTTCCACTTTGATCGGTTTGTGTCGCGATTCTTGTCCCTTTAACCTGTATGGTAACGTTTGATAAGGCACTGTCACCTGAAGTGACTTTGCCTGTAACTGTACCCGTTTGAGCTGAAAGAAACTGGAAGGAAAGAACCAACATGCAAGCAAAAAATAGTTTGGTTTTCATAAAAAACAGCAATTTAATTTCATTAAAAAATATAGCAATTTTGAACAAGTAAATTTAAATAACTACCACGCCACATTATGGTGGATTTTTAGCAAATCATTGCTATGTTTTAACAGAAGGAGAGTTTTCCAGGTAAGGTGAAGGGATATTTGGAATATAAGATATTAATAAGGAGCAGACGTTGGCATATCGAAAAGAATACCTGAAATAGTATAAAAATTCATTTTTTCAACTTTGTGTGATATCCTGCTGTCTGCGATACCCGAACGCCCATTTCATTTCAATAAAACACAATATTTCCTTGCTGGTTTCGTTTTCTATCCGGTTTCAGTTACTATGTGTTTACCGCTTTCCTGTTCTTAAATAGTTAAACTGATCCATATCCCCGGTAACTAATGAAAAACAGTCCCCGTTCAATTTCATGGCTTATTAAATCACCTTGGCTTGCCATTAAGAAGTGCATTGTTTTCACTTTACTGATCTTTCTTTCACAACAAATTTTTTCCCAGGCACCCACGGTCAGTTCATTTTCGCCAATTGCTGCCGCAATGGGCAACACAGTTACCATTACAGGCACCAATTTTACCGGCGCCAGTGCAGTTAGTTTTGGCGGTGTGCCTGCCACTTCTTTTACAGTCGCATCGGCCACAAGTATTAAGGCAGTGGTTCCCCTGGCAGCTTCGGGATCTATAAATGTTACCAGTGCAGGGCAAACAGGCAGCAGGGCTGGCTTCTATTATCTTTCCTTATCAGGCATTATCACAGACTTTGAAGGTTTTTGGTCAACGACCACAGTTAATAATAGTGCTACCTTGCCCAACGATTCCCACAACCTGCTTGCGTTTACTTATAATGGTGTCAGGTATTCTACGGGGGTCAATAACAGCGTATTGACTGGACAGGGTATTGCTTATACGCCCGGCGACTTCCGGTCATTACCAGTAGCAAATATTGCCGGTACCAATTCCGCGTCCAGTATTTACCTGGCGATGGCCAGTAAGGTAGATGGCAACCCGGCTGTGGCGAATGCATCGGCCGTATCCAACCTATCAGTAAGAGATGTGATGACAGATGGAGGAAATGGCCTGAATATGGGTACGGGTGTTACCAATTTACCTGCCAGTGCTATTATGACCTTTGAAGTTCACGTAATTAACCTGGCAAAAATTACAGATGCCGAACCTGATATCCTGATCACGCAGATCGCCGACCCATCAAGCGGCAACGATGTGTTCCAGTTTGTGAATGCGAATGGTGTTACAGTAGGTAACAGCATTACCCAGGATATGACATTGCTGACCATGCTCGGAACTTACACGTTGGACCTTTTTGATTTGAGCCCCGGGGCGCCTTTCAATTCTGCCAAAGGTTTCAGCGCATCCAGTACCAATACTACGAGGAATATACGCCTTGCCGGATTTAAATTATCAGATTTTGGAATTTCAGCCGCCAACTACGCACAAGTGGCGGCTCTTAAAATAACGCCCAGTGGTACCAGTGATTATGCGTTTATAGCGTTTAACGCGAACGCTATCCAGATGTCGCCCAATATTTCTCAAAATGTTGAAAGGTCAAATAGTGCTATTTGCGCGGGAGGTACTGCCAGCCTGGAAGTAATTTCCGCCGCAGCATATGGTGGCAATTTATCTTATACCTGGCAGGAATCTACCAATGGAGGAAGCACCTGGACAACAGTGACCGATGGTGGAAATTACTCCGGCGCTACTACTAAAAGATTATCAATTGTTGCAGCGACCAATAATTACAAGTACAGGGCCACGGTAACAGAGTCGGGAACCGGGTACAGTGCAAGCTGCAGTCCGTTTACGATCGCTGTGATTACACCTTCGCCACCAACAGCTGTATCTGTGGCGTCCACCACCACTACCTGCTTAAATACTTTAATTTCTTTGTCCTCCACAGTTACAGGCGGAAGTAATTTATTTTACGAGTGGCAGACCAATGCTTCAGGAAGCTATGTCACCATCCCGGATGCCATCATAAAAACATATTTACCACCTGTTAATGCATCCGGCGTTATTTCTTACCGCCTCCGGGTGTCAAGTGGCAGTGGTTGCAGTGGCGCAATTACTTCATCGCCTGTTGTAATTACAGTAGTCGGCATTTCATCTACCACCCCTGCCTCCAGGTGCGGTTCTGGAGTTGTCAGCATGAGTGCAACTGCCACTTCCGGAACGATCAGCTGGTATGCCGCCAGTACAGGCGGGTCGGCGCTTGCAACGGGAACAACTTATGCTCCAACTATTTCAGCAAATACAATTTTTTATGTAGCTACGGACGCTAGCCAATGCGCCACGGGCAACCGGGTACCTGTTGCGGCTACTATCAACGCTGTCACCTGGGCAGGAACGAATACTATTGAATGGAGTACACTGGCCAATTGGGATTGCGGAGGTGTGCCGCCCGCCCAGGTACCTGGGGCCATCAATAATGTAACGATACCTACAAAGCCCGCCGGCGGCAGGTTCCCAACCATTACGACCACTGCGCCGATAAATAATATTACGATATCGTCCGGAGCGAGTATTACCGTAGCTAGTAGTGGCATCTTTGAAATATATGGTATGATCAACAATAATAGCGGAACATTTAAGGCGACCGAAGGCACGATTTCGATGCGCGGCGCGGCACAGCAAATAATACCGTTAAACGCATTCAGCACCAACACCATCAAAAATCTTACTATTGATAATTCGTCGGGCGTATTGCTGGGCGGTGAATTAAATCTGACCGGCACTTTAACACCAACGGCAGGCACGCTTACAACTTTTGGCTACCTTACCTTGAAATCAGATTCTTTAGGAACGGCAAGAGTAGCTGCAGGTAATGGCCCTTATATCAATGGAAACGTAAATGTAGAACGCTATGTACCCGCCCGCAGGGCATGGCGGCTGATGACAGCGCCGCTCACCAACTCTAATACCATTTACCAAAGCTGGCAAAACAACGGAGTTTACACGCCGGGTAAAGGAATGCTGGTAACCGCACCGGGTGGCGGCACTGGTATTGATTCTTCGGGTAATTCGTCACTTAAAATATGGAACAGGGCAAGCCAGGCGCTACAAACAGTTTACAATACCAAAGTGCCGATCTCTGCATCAAACAATGGCGTTGCTGACAATACAGGTTACTTTATTTTTGTAAGAGGAGACAGGAACCGGGTTAATATCGATCCAAACCTGATCAAAAAAAATATAACTACTTTGACGAGTACGGGCTACCTGCAAACCGGTAATCAAAATTTTACAGGCTTACCGACAAATACCGGCAGTTTTTCGCTGATTGGTAACCCATATGCTTCGCCGGTAGACCTGAATTTGATCCTGTCAAATTCAGGGACTATGAATATAAAGAGGAAATTCTATGTTTGGGATCCCCAATTTAATTCAGTGGGTGGGTATGTGGTGGTAGACGATGTATTGAACCCCGGCGTATTTCAACCGACACCTACGGGCAGTTCGCAGGGAAATTATATTCAGTCGGGACAGGCTTTCTTTGTAATTACAAATGCGGCTGGTGGCATTGCGGCTGTGGAAGTAAAAGAAAGCAATAAAGCAGGTTCGAATAACACGGCTATTTTCGGACGGCCACTGGCGAATACAGGCTCAGTAATTGCCGACCTGTTTTTATTGGACCATACTGACGGCTCGGTTATACCTGCGGATGGAACAAGGGCTGATTTTAATTCAGCATTCGCTCCGGATATCGACGACAATGATAATCTAAAGTATACCAATACCAATGAAACCTTCGGATTGCTCAGGAACAGCACTTTTTTGGCTACAGAAAGGCGACCAATGATCAACGGCAGGGATACCTTGTTTTTTAAACTGACCCGGTCGGCGCAAACTTCTTACCAGCTTCAAATTATGTTGTCTGATTTAACCGACCCGGCGCTAACAGCCATGCTGGAGGATAGTTATACGAACAAACCGCAGCAGCTAAATATGAACGGCATGACGAAGATCAATTTCCTGGTCAACTCAGATGCGGCTTCACAGGTTACCAACCGCTTCCGCATTGTATTTATGCAATCCGGGTTACTGCCTGTTTATTTTGCATCTGTTAAAGCACAACGTCGAAATGATGAGGTAGTGGTAGATTGGAAAATTGAAAATGAACTCAATATCAGCAGGTATGAAGTAGAGCGGTCCGCTGACGGCGCCAGCTTCAATAAAATAAATACCACATTTGCGAGAGGTAACAATCTTTTGGACATTGAATATAATATCGTAGATGCAGCGGCAATAAAAGGTGATAACTTTTATCGTATTAAGAGCATCGGCAAGGATAGCAAAATACTGTATAGCCCGATAGTAAAAGTGAAAATGACTTCTGTTGAACCTGCCATTAGCGTGTATCCCAACCCGGTAACCGGGAAATTAATAAATGTACAGTTTGATAACCAACCTGCCGGTGAATACCTGGTCAGGATAACAAATGTTGCCGGCCAGTTATTGGTGAAAGAGAGATTGGTTCATACGGCAGGCTCGGATACAAAAAATATCGCACTTCCCGAAACCATACAAACCGGTACCTACCAATTGACGATTTCACGGAAAGATCTAACCGATATTTCAATAAAGATATTTGTACAATAACTGGAACAGATTTAGCATACAGCACCAGTGTTTTTTGGAATTATACGGACGATCAATAATGCCGCGATTTCACAGCTACTAAAATGTCATTTCTGCCAGGGTACAATGATCTCCTTCGACCGTAATACGATCATGACCGATAAGTTATTATAAAATAAAAGCGCCGCGTTCAATAAAGACGCGGCGCTTAATATTGGTTAATTTTTTATTTTAGGTTGAACCGGATAACGCCATTTTTCTTTTCATCTGATTCCATTCTCACTTCATAAACCTGGCCCTCGCAATACACTTTCATTAAAGCAGTATTGGGCGGAATAGTTCCAAGGTTATCAGCATACATCACCAATTCGTTGGTAGAATTTTTTAGTGCTTTTAAATTAATGGTGATGGCTTTCTCTGTCAGCTTTTGTTTGCTGCTAACTACATTGCCATTAAAATAAACCGTCACCTCATCCCCATCTACATCACCATTATCGTATAACTCAATTTTGATATCGGCCGATTTTATATCGATGGTTTTCAGCACTACATTGGTCCTGTTACCCGTGCTGGTAGCGCTTTCACCTTTTGGGTTGTATTTTTCAGGCATCAGCGTCGCCAGCATCATATTATTGCCGCTGAGATAGGTGTTGGCTACTTTCTTAATATCCGCGGTTGTCAGCTTTTCAACGTATTTTTCATAATTGATAAAACGGTCCATGCTTTCGCCGCCTACCTTGCTGTCGATAATATTTCCTGCCCAGGCGGAGTTGCTTTTAATGGTTTCCTTGTGTGCCTCCAGCCATTGTTTTTTTACTTTTGATAAATAGCTTTCTTCGATCCCGTTTGTACGGATCCTGGCTATTTCATTTTGCAATGCCTGCGTCAGGGTGTCTACTTTTTCAGGGCCGCAAGGTAGCTGCGCGATGAAAGAATAAGAGCTGTAAGGCACTTTTTCCAATCCGCCATAAATTCCTCCGCCATAAATACCCTGTACTTTTTCACGTAATTCTTCAATGATACGGATATTCAGCACTTCCGTCAATGCTTCTGCCTTAAGCGCCTCATCTTCGTTGTAAGGTGTTTCGCCCGCAAACACTACCAGGATCAGGCTTTTCTCTTCCTTCCCTTTGTAAGTGTCCAGGTTTATTTTACCTTTTGCCGTGCGGACCTTATTATCTGTCCAGGTAAACTTTTTACCGCTCGCAGGCAAAGAGCCAATGTATTTCTCTACCAACGGAATTATTTTCTGCTCATCTATATTTCCAACGAACGCGAATTGCATTCCGCTCATGTCGCCAAAATGCGCCTTGTATATTTCCATTGCGCGGTCTAATTTTACCTGGTCGAAAAATTCCGCATGCGGAACGGCAACCGGCGCCAATGGATTATTATTGTACATTGTTTTGTAAAATGTATCTATAAATGCCGCCTGCGGATTAGCACCCAGCATAGCCAATTGTGATTTATTTTTTTGTATAAAAGAATTGAACAGGGCAGTATCTTTTCGCGGAGCTGTTACGTGCAGGTACAATAACTGGAGCATCGTTTCTACATCTTTTACCGAGCTGCTGCCGCTAAAGCCGTCTTTTGTATCCGTAAAAATGTCGCCTGCTGAGGCAGTTTTACCGGCCAGCGATTTTCTCAGGTCAACGGGTGAGAAATCTCCAAAGCCCATGGTAGATACAATCTGCGTAGCGTATTGCGCATTGTACTTGTCTTTTAATCCATATTCATTTTTACCGCCAAAGCGTGCTGCCGACATGATGACCTCATCATTTTTAAAATCCGTCTTTTTCAATGTTACTGTCACACCATTGGATAATTTTAATTCTGTAGTACCATTTTTTACGTTAACGGTCCTGCTCAATACTTTTCCTGCTTTCGGTTCCTTGCTTAACAGGTTGGTGGCAACCGCTTTTTCTTCATACGCTTTTAAATCGGCTTTTTCTACCGCTGCCAGGGTCTGAATGAGTTTGAGGCTGTCAGGTAATACAATTTTGTCAGTACCTTCTGGTCCCATTACTGCTACCAGTTTGTTTTTATCGCCTTTAATTACATCCAGCACCGAATTGATATTTTCAAGCGTAATAACAGGGCTGAATTTTTTAGCCAATTCATATTCCACTTCGATGCCCGGCATGGCTTCTTTTTCCAGGAAATTGCGCACCAGTTCATCGACCAGGGAAGAAGACTCCGTTTTGTCCCGGTCATTGTAAGCTTTTTCCATCCGGTTCAGGTAACTCTTTTTTGCCCTGTCAAGTTCTGGTTGCGTGAAACCAAAGCGTTTAGCTTTTTCCACTTCGGTCATCATAGCAGTTAGAGCTGTCGACGGATCATTTGTACCAGCGCCTGCATTTAGTGAAAAGGCATCAAACCCTCTTGCATAAGAACCAAAACTGCCGTAGGCATATAAGTAAGGCGGATTTTCTTTTTGAGTCAGCTCCTGTAACCGTTGATTTAAAATAGTAGAAAATAAAGAACGGATCACTGAATTTTTGTAGTTGGAATCTGTTACCAGGTCTTCTTTCACAAAAGCGGGATATTGCACGCTTACCTGGTAGCTGGTGGCTTCTTTATCTGTCACCACCAATGCATCAGAACTTGTATAGGCAGGTACACCGGCATACTTTCTTTCTTTGATCGTGTCAGGATTTTTCATTCCTGCAAAATGTTTTTTGATCAGCGCTTCTGCTTTTTCAACGGTGATATCACCGACCACGATCACCGCCATCAGGTTGGGCCGGTACCAATCATTGTAAAATCTTTTGATAGCAGGGTATTGAAAACCCTTAATGATGCTATCTACACCGATCGGTAAACGGTCTGCGTATAAAGAGCCTTTAAAAAGTTTGGGATATAGTTTTCTGAACATCCGGTCATTGGCACCTTTTCCCAGTCGGCTCTCTTCAAGTATGATCGGGCGCTCGCCATCAATATCATCATTATTATAGGTAACATTGTGCGCCCAGTCCTCCAACACCTGGAATCCTTTTTCCAGGTTGTCAGGTTTGTCGGTGGGGATAGGCAGGATATAAACAGTTTCGTCAAAGCTGGTATAGGCATTCAGATCGCTTCCAAAGCCAACACCGATATCCTGTAAGAAAGATATGATATCGTTCTTTTTAAAATTTTTGGTTCCGTTAAAGGCCATGTGCTCAGCCATATGTGCAAGGCCCTGCTGGTCGTCGTCTTCATTGATGGCGCCGGCATTTAATGCCAGTCGCAACTCCACTTTGTTTTCGGGTTTTTTATTGGGTAGGATGAAATAAGTGAGGCCATTTTCCAGTTTGCCGGTTTTTACCTTTGGGTTTAGCGGTAATACAGTTTGAGCCTCCAGGCCCTGGCTAAAAAATATACAAATTGCAAATAATAAAATGAGTGAATTTTTACTTTTCATGTCTGGTGTGATTTTGACAAACCTACGGCAAAGAGGCTTTACAACCTAACCATTAGTGAAACTTTCACATAATTTGTAAAGAGGATTTAAAGTTTTTTGTTGGGACAACATAGTTACACAGGGAACATAGATATAACGCGCAGTAAATGCTAATAAGGACTGCAAGTTAGAGCTGGAAATTTTCAGCTCTAACTTGCAACCGGTCATTTTTTACCAATGAAAAATAAGCGGATGCTTGCCCAGAAAATAATTAATATTTTTCTAATTCTATGCTGAATTCCTGCCTGCATTGATGATTCCAAAAGAGGACCTGATCACCAGCTTTTCATAGGTTTCCTTTAACGGGGAATTAACCAGGCTGTCCTCTATTTCCCTTATGTTCATGATCGCAAATTGCTGTATGGTGAGTAATGGCATCACGATCCTTTCCCGCATAATGATCGACAACTGGTCGACCGGGTAATCACTCATCAATTCAGTCTTGCCTGATATTTTTAATACATATTGTTGCGTCAGGATAAATTCATCGTAGATCATGTTCCAGATGGGGCCATATTTTTCATCTTTGGCTAAAAACGAGGTGAGCGGGAAAAAGCATTTCTTCATTGACATCTCACTATTATCGAGTAATGTTTTAAAGAACAGGGAGTTTTGATAAAGTTCTTTTAATTGCGGAAACTTCCCTTGCTTATCCAGGTTCATTAAAGCGGTACCCACACCAAAATACCCGGTTACGTTTTGCTTTAACTGCGCCCAGGCACCAACATAAGGGATAGCTCGCAGATCCTTAAAAGACAATTTGCTTCCGGCGCCTCTCTTGGCCGGCCTGCTGCCGATATTTGTTTCGCTGTAAAATTTTAACGGGCTCACCTGTGATAAATAATCGGCGAAATAAGGATGATTTTTAAGAGAACTGTACTTTGTAAAACTTTCATTGGCTAGCTGTTCTAACAAAGATTCCTCATCTTTTTCAAGCGTGATGTGGCGGTTGTTAAAAAGGTCGTTGGAGATGCCGGCATGTAATAATTGCTCGATATTAAATTGCGCTGCGTCCACCGTTCCGAAGTTTGAACTGACTGTTTGCCCCTGTACCGTAAGTTGTATCTCTTTGTTTGAAATATTCTTACCCATGGAAGCATAAAACTTATGAGTTTTGCCACCACCCCTGGAGGGAGGTCCGCCTCGGCCATCGAAGAAGATCACTTCAACGCCGTATTCCAGGGAGATGGCCGTTAGTTCTTCCTTTGCCTTGTAGATACTCCAGTTGGCCATCAGGTAACCGCCGTCTTTGGTACCATCACTAAACCCGAGCATGATCGTCTGCTGCTTGTTTCTCCTTGCCAAATGGGCTTTATACGCTTCATTGGAGTAGAGTGTTTTCATAACCTCTGCCGCATGCTGCAGGTCATCCACCGTTTCAAATAATGGAATGATGTCAATTGTCATAGTCTCTTTTTGCCAGCCACATAAAAGGAACAGGCCGTAAACTTCCAGCACATTCAGGGCGCTGTTGCACTGGCTGATGATGTACCTGTTGCAACCCGCTTCACCATTATATTTTTGAATAGGCTGGACTGCTTTGATAGTTGCTATCGTATCGGTAGCGAGGTCATTGTCAAAAGGAGCGTCGTCTACCGTTGCAGTTATGCTTGTGAGCGTAGCTATTTTTTCTTCGGCGCTCATTGCGGTATAATTGGAAGGCAGGCAACCCGGCCTGGCAGCAATGCATTCCATTACCTTACTGTGCTGGGTGCTTTCCTGCCTGATATCCAGCGAAGCGAAATGAAGACCGAAAACATTTACTTTATTGATCAGGCTGCTGATCAGGTGCAGGAAAAGGCTGTTGTGCTTATAGATCAATATCTCTTTGATCTTATTAAGCGACTCTAAAATATTGTGCTTGTTTACGGATGTGCGCTGACCAGGAATAAAAAGGTTATCGTACATCTCTTTTTCAAGGTCTATCAGGATTGATTCCACGCCATCAAAAGTAAGCCTGCGCCTTAGCCTTCTTATCTCAAGGTAATAACATTTTATAATCGCGCCCCTTAAAGCATCTGCCACTTTTAAAGTGGTGGGCGCCTTTACAAAAGGATTACCATCGCGGTCACCTCCAGGCCAAAAACCCATGGTAATAATTGGGTTCTTATCATCGATCGCTTCAGGAAACTGGTTTTTCAAAAAAGAAATAATCCTGCCTGCGGCGGGATAAAAAATATTCTCCAGGTACCAGACAAGGTTCATGGCCTCATCGAAAGGAGTTGGTTTTTGTTTTTTAAAGAAAGGAGTTTTGCCCAACTGCTGCAGGTACATATTGATTTGAACGGCATTATTATCTGCCAGTGCATTGGAAAGGTCGTTGATGATGCCTAATACAGCACCCGGATAAAATTGAGTAGGGTGAGCCGTGAGTACCAGGCGTATGGCAAATGTTTTAAGCTTTTCTTTTAATTCTTCCTGCTTTTTGTGTTCTATCACTTCGCTTTCGAGGTGCTTTAAAGTGCCTACTCCGCTGGTGTCGTGTACGTCTTTAAAACCGGCGTCTTCCAATGCATCAAACAAAACCACCTGGCGCTCTATGTATTGAATAAAGCGAAACAACAGATCGAGTCTTTCCTGCGGCAACCGGTAGGTAGTGTGTTTTGAAAAAAACTCCTCGATGATCTCAACCGGGCTCTGTTTTTTCTTGTATCCTTCTTCGCAGTTATTTAATAAAAGCGATAACAGGATACCTGTTTTTTCGATGCGGTGAAATGGGAGAGAAGTAAAAAGGCTGTTGTACAATTGAAACTTGATTCCTACCAAATTTTTAAAATGCTGCAAGCCACGGGTCGACTGGTGATCCATATTCAATATTTTTTAATGAAATGTAATAATGCTGGCAGCAATACAAGTAAAGCATGAAAATACTTTAAAATGTTCAAATAGTTCCTGCTTCATTACAATTAATTACCTAATTTAGCGCCTACTAAAGTGGTTGCAGTGAATTTACATATCATCCCGGGCAAAATTTCCATGGCTTCATCGGCCGGCATTACCACTATTGTCATTACTTCTACAATTACCCGTTAAGGGTTGTGCAACTTCATATCACCATTGGGCGGGGCGCTTTTTTCACCGGAATTAATATTACTATTACATTTACACACAAATAAAAAGTCATGCAGGTTTTAAAGTTTGGAGGGAGTTCAGTTAAGAATGCTGAAAATATTAACAAGGTAATTGGTATTGTAAAAGAAAAAATAAAAACGGACAAGACGATTGTTGTTGTTTCGGCGCTTGGTGGTATTACAGACCTGTTACTGGAATGCAGTAAACTGGCATCGGAAGGAAACGACTTGTATACAGAAAAATTACTGGAAGCAGAACACCGTCACCTGCAGGCTGCAAAAGAATTAATTCCCATTACCCGGCAAAGCGGGATATTAAGTGAGGTGAAAAAACTATGCAACGAGATCGAAGATATTTGTAAGGGTGTTTTTTTATTAAAAGAATTATCCGGGCGTACCAAAGACAGGATCGTAAGCTATGGCGAAATATTATCTTCAAAGATCATTGCCGCCAGGTTTGAGTGTGAAGTGGAAGGCAGTGAATGGAAGAATGCACGGGACCTGATCGTTACGAATTCCAACTTCGGAGCGGCAGTGGTGGATTTTACTTCGACCGATAAAAATACAAGTGAATATTTTAATGAAGCCACTTCTTCGTTATTCATCATTCCAGGTTTTATTTCATCTGATGCAAATGGCGCAGTTACCACACTTGGAAGGGGAGGCTCTGATTACACAGCGGCGATCATCGCGGCAGCGATAAATGCCGCTGTATTGGAAATATGGACAGATGTTTCGGGGATGATGACAGCAGATCCCAGGCTGGTAACCAATGTAAAGATCATCCCGCAGATATCTTACCAGGAAGCAATGGAACTGTCGCATTTTGGTGCCAAAGTAATTTACCCGCCAACGATACAACCGGTGAGCAGCAAAGGCATACCGACCTGGATCAAAAATACTTTTGCCCCGCAGGACAGAGGCACCGTAATACAAAACGAAACGACTGTAAACGGAAGTACTATCAGGGGTATATCCAGTATAAACAATATTTGCCTGCTGAGCCTGGAAGGCAGCGGTATGGTAGGCATACCCGGCTTTTCAAAAAGGTTGTTTGAGGCCCTGGCTACAAAGCATATTAACGTGATCCTTATCACGCAGAGTTCCTCCGAACATTCCATTTGCGTTGGCATAGATGCGGTAAATGCAGACGAAGCAAGGCACACGATCGGTGACGCCTTTGCTTATGAGATAGCAACGAAAAAAGTGGATCCGATCATTGTAGAAAAAGAGTTGGCGATCGTGGCACTGGTGGGTGATAATATGAAGAGCCACCCCGGCATCAGCGGTAAAATGTTTGGCAACCTGGGACGTAACGGCGTAAACGTGCGTGCGATTGCGCAGGGCTCATCAGAAAGAAATATTTCTGCGGTGATCTCAACCCATGATGTTAAAAAAGCGATCAATGTGTTGCATGAAGAATTTTTTGAAACGGTTTATAAAGAAGTGAATTTATTTATCGCCGGCGTTGGTAACGTAGGCGGAAAATTGGTGGCGCAGATATGGAAGCAACAGAAATACCTGCAGGAAAAACTGCACCTTAAAATCAATGTGGTTGGTTTGGCCAACAGCAAAAAAATGCTTTTTAATGATGGTGGTGTTGACCTGGCAAACTGGAAGGAGTTGCTGGCAAACGGCCAGGCAACAAATATGCAGGGATTCATCGATACCATCCTGGCAAAAAATTTACGCAACGCCGTGTTTGCAGATGTTACGGCAAATGAACTGGTGGCAACTTTCTATGACCAGTTGCTGCAAAAAAGTATTGCAGTGGTAGCATGTAATAAAATAGCCTGTTCTTCCAGCTTTGAATATTATACCAAGCTAAAAAAATTATCAACAGAGTTCAATGCACAATTTATTTTTGAAACAAACGTAGGCGCGAGTCTGCCAGTAATCGTTTCGCTAAACGACCTGTTGCGCAGCGGCGATAATATCCATACGATGGAAGCAGTTTTAAGTGGCACGCTCAATTTTGTTTTTAATAATTACGATGGTAAAAAAAGCTTTGCATCTGTTGTAAGGCAGGCCCAGGACGAAGGATATACAGAACCCGATCCAAGGCTCGACCTGAGTGGAAAGGATGTTATGCGAAAGATCATGATCCTGTCACGCGAAGCGGGCGAAAAAATGGAGATGGAAGATATTTCCAATAATTCCTTTATGCCGCCTGCCTGTATGGAAGGATCGGTAGAAGATTTTTACCAGGCAATGGAAGCGCATGAAAGTCATTTTAAAAGTTTATACCAGGAAGCAGCGGACGCCGGGAAAAAATTAAAGTTTGTGGCGAAATATGATAAAGGAAAGGCATCCGTTGGGTTAAAGCACATTGATCCGCAACACGATTTTTATCACTTGTATGGAAAAGACAATATTGTACTTTTTTATACGGACCGGTATGTTGATCAGCCCCTGGTAATAAAAGGCGCCGGTGCAGGGGCGGATATTACTGCATCAGGTGTGTTTGCCGATATTATTCGAACCGGGAGGATATAAGACGCCAGTTCATTTCAAATAAAAGAACAGGAATATTTACAAAAGATGAATGTAATTATGAATACCGATCAGCAAACAGTTGATAAAGCAACGGCTAAATACAGTAGTTCAGGTGACAGGAGCGTAAAAGTATTGGCGCCGGGGACAGTAGCAAACCTTGTATGTGGCTTTGATGTACTGGGCCTGTGTCTGAACGAGCCAAACGACCTGATGGAAGTGAAAATGCTGGATGAGAAAAAGATCATTATACACAGCGCGGATGGCTATCCATTGCCGTTGGATCCAATGCTGAATACTGCTGGTGCGCCGCTTGTGGAAATGATACGGGAGCTGGAAGGAACGATCGGTTTTGAGGTAACGATCCACAAGAATATAAAACCAGGAAGCGGCATAGGTTCAAGTGCTGCCAGCGCAGCGGGTTCAGTGGTGGCCGCTAATCACCTGTTGGGAAATATTTTTTCAAATAAGGACCTTGTCCGTTTCGCTATGTTTGGAGAGAAAGTTGCTTCCGGTGTTAAGCATGCAGATAATGTCGCGCCTTGTATTTATGGAGGGATAACCTTAATACGAAGTATCCATCCCCTGGATATTATTTCGATCCCTTCGCCAACGCTTTTTGTGACGATCGTGCATCCGCAGATCGAAGTGCGCACGAAAGATGCACGAGAGATATTACGCAAAGAGGTTTTACTAAAAGATGCGATCAGGCAATGGGGCAATATCGCGGGACTGGTAGCAGGTTTTATGAAGAATGACCTGGACCTGATTGGCCGCTCTCTGGAAGACGTGATCATTGAACCGGTCAGAAGTATTTTGATCCCGGGCTTTGATGAGGTGAAAAGCAGGTGCAAGGAAACAGGGGCATTGGGCGGTGGGATCTCAGGTTCGGGGCCATCTATTTTTATGCTGAGTAGAGATGAAGCTACGGCAATAAAAGTAGAGTCTGTGATGCAGGAGATCTACAACAAGATCGGGTTGGACTACCACACGCATGTAACGACGATCAATACTACCGGGGTTAAGATACTGGACAGTTAAGCTGTAATTAAGAATAAAAATTAAGAATTAAGAATTAATACACCCGATTTCAATCTACAATGAAATATTTCAGTACCAATCGCCAGTCGCCCGAAGTCGATTTCAGGCAGGCTACTATCAACGGGCAGGCGCCCGATAAAGGTTTGTATTTTCCGGAACATATTCCTGTTGTACCCCGCGAACTGATCGATAATATAACCCAATATTCAAACGAAGAAATCGCGTTCCGGATAATGCAACCCTATGTGGGCGACAGTATACCAGAAAATGAATTGCGCAGGATCGTCAAAGAGACCATCAATTTTGATATCCCCCTGGTTAAAGTGACCGATGATATTTTTTCACTGGAGCTCTATCACGGACCTACGCTTGCCTTTAAAGATGTAGGCGCCAGGTTTATGAGCCGGTGCCTTGGCTATTTTGTAAACCATTCCAGTGCATTGCGGACCGATAATAAAAAAGTAACTGTATTGGTGGCCACGTCAGGAGATACAGGCGGCGCTGTTGCCAACGGTTTTTACGATGTGGAGGGGATTGAAGTAGTAATATTGTACCCTTCGGGAAAAGTAAGTGCTGTGCAGGAAAAACAGCTGACAACACTTGGCAAAAATATTCATGCGCTGGAAGTAACCGGTACTTTTGATGATTGCCAGCAAATGGTAAAACAGGCGTTTACCGATCCTGCATTAAATGAAAAGCTGTTTCTTACTTCCGCTAATTCTATCAATGTGGCTCGTTGGCTACCACAACAGCTTTACTATTTTTTTGCATACAAGCAGTGGATAGATAAAAATAATCCACCTGTTATTTCAGTACCCAGCGGAAATTTCGGCAATATTTGCGCCGGTATCCTGGCACATATTTCCGGCCTGCCGGTAAAGCATTTTATCGCGGCCTGCAATTCAAATGACGTAGTGCCGGCATTTATGCGTACAGAAAAATACGAGCCTAAAAAAGCAGTGGCTACCATTTCAAATGCCATGGATGTAGGCAACCCGAGCAATTTTATCCGTATACTCGAAATATTTCATCACCGTTTTAAAGATTTGCAAAATGTACTCAGCAGCGTTGGTGTGTCGGATGATGAAACGAAGGATACTCTGCGATCAATTTATCAAAATCATGGATACTTACCTGACCCTCACGGAGCAGTAGCATTTAAGGCATTGCTTGATTATTTGGAAACAAATCCGGAACAAAAAGGAATCGTGTTGGAAACTGCACACCCGGTTAAATTCTATGATGTGGTGGAGCCGGTTATTAATGAGCCCGTGCCCATTCCAGTATCTATCCGGTTACAATTGCAACTGGAAAAAAAGAGCACTAAAATATATGCGGAGGCGGAAATTTTAAAACAATTTTTGTTGGGATTGTAAGCATTCGGCCTGAACGGGAATCTGGCAGAAACCTGTAAAGTGCAAGGATAATTAATTTGCAGCCGCTTGCTCTTCGATTTCGTCCATGGTGATGCCGGAATGACTCTCGTCATAAACGCATTGCCCGTTCTTTATCAGTAACACCTGGGGTGATTCATGATGCACGGAAAATTCTTCGGCTATTTTGTTGGATATGTCCCTGTTGCTGAGCAGGTCGAGAAAGTAAAAGTCGATGTTTCCTGGCGGCGTGCCTCTTTCCAACCGATTTTTAGCGACACCACTAATTGAGCACCGGGAGCTATGTTTGAATATTAACTGGGGTTTATTCTTTGACTGTTCCTTTATTTCAATCAATTGAGATTCAGTTGTTAACTCTTTCCAATCCATTTAAATCCGTTTTAGTGAATTATATTCTCCGTCATCGGGCAGCCTGTTCCTCTTTTGCTTGCCGCGCAGGAAGAAAACAAAGTTACGCTGGTTAACAATATAACAGCAAATAATAAAATCTTTTTCATCTTGATGGGTTTTATTTGATTGTATTTCTATTTTTGCTTTGTAAATATACAAAGGTTTTGTTTGGGTACAAATGATAACAATTTCAGTATTAAAAGTTATCTTGCTTGGCATTCCTTAATGAAAATCATGCCAGATATATTTGCAAAACACTTTCATATAACTGTTTTTTCAGGAAATTAGTATATGATCAACGATAAATGTTTGATATATGATGAGTCTGAACTTTTAAGGATGTAGTAATTAATACCTTTAAAACAAAAATCTACAAATGTCCTTACTATTAACCCGCCCAATCGCTTTTATCGACCTGGAAACAACCGGCGTCAATCTTTCCACAGACAGAATCGTGGAAGTGGCGATGATAAAGATCCTTCCTGACGGGACAAGGCTCGTAAAAAGAAAACTGATTAACCCTGGTATTGCAATTCCACCTTCTTCCACAGAAATACACGGCATCACCGATGCAATGGTAAAAGATGCTCCAACCTTTAAGCAGTGCGGCAATGAGCTAAAACAATTCATTGAAAATTGCGATATGGGTGGCTATAACAGTAACCGTTTTGATATACCGATGCTAATGGAAGAGTTCCTGCGCGCCGGGATGGAAGTAGATCTCAGCACCCGCCGGATGGTAGATGTACAACATATTTTTTACACGATGGAACCGCGTACCCTCACTGCGGCTTATAAATTTTACTGTGAAAAAGAATTGGTGGACGCGCATAGCGCTGAGGCGGATGTGAATGCTACAATTGATGTTTTATTGTCACAGATCACCCGTTACCCGCAGCTGGGTAATTCGATCGATTCAATTCTTGGAATAATAGGGGAAGATAAAGTGGTAGATTATGCCCGGCGGTTTTTATTTGACAATACCGGGGTTGAAATATTCAATTTTGGAAAGCACAAGGGCCGGCCGGTGATAGATGTACTAAAGGCTGAGCCGCAATATTATGATTGGATGATGCGCGGTGATTTCCCGCTTCATACCAAGCAAAAGCTCACAGAAATTTTAAATCGCACCCTGTTAAAAAATAACTAAATTAGGTAGCAGGAAAATTTGTCAGGGCAGATTTACAGTACAATTTGTAAATTCGTTTAAATAGTATCAAAATATTTCTTGGAAAAGCTAGTTATCATACCCACTTACAACGAAAAAGATAACATCGAAAAGATAATCGGTGCTGTAATTAGCTTGCGCCAGGATTATCATGTTTTAATAATTGACGATGGCTCCCCGGACGGTACTGCTGCTATTGTAAAATCATTGATCTACAAATTTCCCCAGCAATTATTCCTGGAAGAACGCAAAGGTAAGCTGGGCCTGGGGACCGCTTATATCCATGGCTTTAAATGGGCCCTGGAAAAAGGCTACCAGTTCATTTTTGAAATGGATGCTGATTTTTCTCACAACCCCAAAGACCTGGAAAGATTATATATGGCCTGTAAAAATGGAGCGGGTGTTGCGGTCGGATCAAGATATGTAAAAGGTGGCGCCGTCGAGAACTGGCCCACGAACAGGATCGCTTTATCAAAAGGCGCATCATTTTATACCAGGATCATAACGGGAATGCCTGTGCGCGACCCAACTGCCGGCTTTGTTTGTTACCGGAGGGAAGTACTGGAAACGATCAACTTGTCTAAAATAACTTTTGTTGGATATGCCTTCCAGATAGCCATGAAATTCGCTTCCTGGAAATTGGGTTTCAAAATATCAGAGGTACCGATCACTTTCATTGACCGCAAATTAGGCGAAAGCAAAATGAATAAGGGCATCGTTAAAGAAGGCATACTCGGTGTTTTAAAATTAAGCTGGATGAGCATGTTTAAAAACTACCGCAATAAAGTAAAAAATTCCTACCCGAATAGTGCGGTTACTTACCCGCAAAGCGAAGTCTTGCTGGAATCAAAATAATCTTATTTTTTTATGTAGATACTTTGTCACGTGCATCTGTTTATCAAATCAACAGTATGCCAACAAGGTCACTTGCCTTCGCAATAGTAGCTTATTTTAACCCTGCGCAATTTCATGCCTGTTACCGCGACAAATATTTATTCAGAGACGGATAATATTTTCATTGACAGCTGTCTGCTTAAATTCTCCGGCACTTCTTTTTTACATCTTCGCTATTAATTTATCTCCCTTAAACTTACTACTAATGAGCACTATAAAATTTACCATACCCGAACCCTGCCATGAAAATTGGCATGCAATGAATATAATTGAGCAAGGCCGCTTTTGCACATCCTGCCAGAAAGATGTAATTGATTTTAGTAAGATGAATGACCCGGAAATTTTTGATATCCTGTTGAAAGGCGATGCAAATAAGTGTGGGCGTTTTTCGGCAGCGCAAATGAAGTCAGGTATCAATTATGCTGTTGAGAAAAAAATGCATTGGCATAAATATTTTTTTAGTTTGTTATTGCCTGCCGCTTTACTTACCAAACAATCCAGCGCACAGGTTGGATTAATTCTAAAGCGTAATGTGGTAAGCCGCCCTATAGCAATGCATAGAATAACAAATCCCTTTACCGACAAATCTTTTGTGATACAGGGAAGGGTTGTAGATTCCATGACAAATGAGCTCATCGAAGGCGCGACGATAACAATTATGGGAACTTCAAATGGAACCGCGGTAAATAAAGATGGGGCCTTCAAATTAGAAGGTAAAGCCAATGCCACCGCTGTCACGATAAAAATAACCGCTACAGGTTATGAATCAACAGAAATAGACATAGCTGTACCAGCCGATAATTTTATAATGACAGAAGAAATATTTCCTTTAAAGAAAAGGGTGATCCGGCTTGATGAAGTGACCTTGCATTCCACATCAGAAAGTTTAAGTGGCATATTAGGCGGCATTAGCATGGGAGTAAAACTAAACAGGTTCAAAGAATTTCCTATACGCCTGGTAACGGCCATCACTGATTCAATAAGGGTATCACCAAATCCTGTTATGCGGGGAAATACCTTTAATGTAACCCTGAAATTAAAAAAACCGGGTAACCATACCATGCAGATAATTGACCTGGCGGGAAAAGTTATTTTGCAACAATCGATCACCGCATCCGGCAAACAATTTACCGGTCAAATAACTTGCGAAAATAGCTGGAGCGCGGGCGTTTATATTTTAAGAATTATTGGATCGGGTAACCAGGTAACAAGTACTACGCGTTTTGTGGTAGAATAAATATTTGTATCGGAATATTACCGGTTATTTGAAAGCCGGATGAAATTGGTGAAGCGTGTTACGAAGAAATTCCCTGTCAAGGTGCGTATAGATTTCTGTAGTGGTAATGCTTTCATGCCCCAGCATTTCCTGCACGGCGCGCAGATCAGCACCGCCTTCCACCAGGTGTGTTGCAAATGAATGCCGGAAGGTGTGTGGAGATATTTTCTTTTTTATTTTGGCCAGCCTGGCAAGCTCTTTAATAATTAAAAATATCATTACCCTGGAAAGTTTACTGCCGCGACGGTTCAGAAATAAAATGTCTTCATTGCCTGGTTTCACGTTGATGTGCACCCGTATATCGCCGCGATAAATATTGATGTACTTAATCGCTTCTTGCCCGATCGGCACCAGCCTCTCCTTATCACCTTTTCCAATTACCCTTATAAATCCAACATCCAGGTGAAGGCAGCTGATGCGCAGGTTTACAGCTTCCGTAACCCGTAAGCCGCAACTGTACAGGGTTTCCAATATCGCCTTATTTCGCCCGCCTTCCGGTTTGCTAAGGTCGATGCTGTTGATCATCGCTTCAATTTCATTAAAACTCAACACATCCGGCAGGGATCTTTTAAGCTTGGGCGATTCTAATAACGTGGTTGGATCAATGGAGATCACCTGTTCCTGTAAGCAATATTTAAAAAAACTTTTGAGCCCTGAAATAATCCTTGCCTGCGACCCGGGCAGCATCCCAAAATTGTAATTCTTTGGTATGGCCTTACCTCCGGATGGTTTTGTCTTGCCTTCTTCACCGATCCACCTGGTAAAATTTTCAAGGTCCTTTAAGACTATCTGCCGGGGGCTTTTTATTTCTTTTGTTTCTTCCAGCCACCTCGTAAATAATTCAATGTCGTGGAGATAGGCTTCCACCGAATTTTCACTCAGCGATTTTTCTAACTGGAGATAAGCCTTGTACCCTTTTTTATACACTTCCCACATGATTGCAAATTGATTAATTTAAATTATAAAATGATTGAAGAACGAAAATGTGAAGATGTGTAAAAGTTGTAAGTGATCATTTTGACGCAAGTAAATTTTTATTGTTCCGTCACCGGGATATCTATTTGATCTTTATTCTGTAAATTCAATTGTTGTAAAAGATTTTTTTATTTTCGTTTACCCACTTGTAATATTTATTAATGATGATAGTTAACCTGCGGTCATTCAAACAAAAAGTGCAAGACCATGAAAAGTCATTCAAGTCATTTTTAACTAAGTTAGAAAAAAATCCTCCAAAAGAATTACATAAACTGGTCGACCTGGTGGATAAAGAAGTTTGGGCAGAAACAGATTGCCTGACTTGTGGAAATTGCTGCAAAAAAATGACGCCCACGTTTACGGTAAACGATGTGAAACGTATCTCCGCTCACTTTGAAATGAAGCCTGCTGAATTTAGAGAAAAGTGGCTGAAGTATGATGAAAAGGACAAGGACTGGCAAAATAAAACGCAACCCTGCCAGTTCTTAAATATGAAGGACAACAAATGTTCCATTTACGCTATTCGGCCCGCCGATTGTTCAGGATTTCCGCATCTTACCAAAAAGAAAATGGTTGATTATATGCATGTGCATAAACAAAATATCAAGTATTGTCCGGCTACTTATAAAATGGTGGAAAAGATGAAGGAATTGTGCAAGTTTGGAAAAGTAAAAATCGGTTGAGGCACTTGCTCACAGGTTTCTTGTTTTTGTGAAAGCCATTTTTGATAGACGGCGGGTTCTGCCAAAAAAAATTTTATACCAAAATCCGATACCGGCAAATTATCACAAATAGACATCCTCGATCAAGAAATATTCTACCGGCTCATTTTTAATTATCAGGATCGAAAGGATGTTGAACTGGATGCGTTTCCATTGAGGGTTGCGATAAAGGTATTCCTCGGCAGCATTGATAAGGTTTTGTATCTTCTTTTTGCCAACCCTTTCTTCAGGCAGGCCGAACTTTTTTGAGCGCCTTGTCTTTATTTCAATAAAATGCAAAACAGCATCTTTTTCAGCAATGGCATCTACTTCCCAACGGGAATGCCGCCAGTTTTGCTCTTGCATGGCATAACCCTTTTGTAACAGCCACGCCACTCCCAACGATTCACCTGTTTTGCCCGTATGGATATGGTTAGACATGTTTCAATGCAGTAGCCGGGATTTTAAATATTGCTGTACCCGTATTTATTACTTATTTTTGCCCTTGCTAAATTTCAAAAAATGAAGATAGATAAATCAATCATAGGAAGCTTTATTTTGCTGGTGGTTATTGCCTCGCTTTACAGGGTGATGCCGGGCAGTCCGTTTGGTTTCGCGCCGCAAATCGCCATGGCTTTATTTAGCGGCAGCATCGTTAAAGACAAGAAATATTCTTTTCTTTTACCCATCCTGTCGATGTTAGTATCGGATATTCTTTACGAAGTATTGTTCCAATTTAAAATTTCGGCCATAGCCGGATTTTATGACGGACAACTGGTGAATTACATGTTATTCGCTGCCGTAACTGTTATTGGTTTTGTGATAAAAAAGGAAAATGTATTGCATATCGCAGCGGGTTCTATAGTTGGAGCCACATTTTATTTTTTCGCATCCAACCTGGTAGTATGGATCGGTGGAGGTTTAGCGCTGAACAATTTGCCTTACCCTAAAACCTGGGATGGATTAATGGCCTGCCTGGCAGCCGGCCTGCCGTTTTTTAAGGTAAGCATTTATGCGACCTTGTTCTTTAATGCTATCCTGTTCGGTGGTTATTTCCTGCTTAATAAATATGCCTTTCGCCGGCACGTTATTGCTTAACTTAAATGGATTTAGATATAGTGCCACTCTTTATGGGTGGCATTTTTTTTACAACGCTTCGTATCCTTTATCGATCAGCAAATTTCTTCCGTCCGCAGCGCTGGTGGCCAATTCATCACAGCGGTTATTATACGGATTATTGGCGTGGCCCTTTACCCAGACGAATTTTATATTAAATTTCTTGGCAAGTTCATGATAATGTTTCCAAAGGTCCTTATTCTTTTTACCACCTGCGAAATCCGTTTTGATCCAGCTTTTCAACCAACCTTTTTCAACGGAATTAATTACATATTGGCTATCGGAATATACCGTAACTGGTAATTCATTTTTTTTAATGGCTTCTAACCCGGCAATCACAGCTAATAACTCCATTCGGTTATTGGTAGTAAGCCGGTATCCCTGTGACAATTCTTTGCGGTGCTTGCCCGACATCAGTATTGCCCCGTAACCACCCGGTCCGGGGTTACCCCTGGATGCGCCATCTGTATAAAGTAATATGTTTTCCATTAATTGAATTGAACGCTGAAAATTTTTGTGCAAAATGAATTCAAATAAAGGTCAT
>JBDSLD010000399.1:0-27154 GCA_039916545.1 Ferruginibacter sp. | reverse complement strand
GGCTGCCGCACCATAGATGGCCGCAGCGGAAGCGTCTTTAAGCACGGTCATGGATTCGACATCATTTGGACTAAAATCCCTGATCGATGAACCGGGAACGCCGTCTACTACATAATAAGGCTGGTAGCCGCCAAAAGTGCTGAATCCCCTGATGCGCACATTTGGAGAGGCGCCTGGCTGACCATCACTATTGACTGCAACACCACTTGCCCTTCCCTGCAACAACTGGGAGATATCGCTGGTAGTGTACTTTTTAGTTTCGGCAATATTTACGCTGGCAACAGAGCCGGTGAGGTCGCTTTTCTTTTGCGTACCATACCCAACCACCACCACGTCATTTAATGTTGAACTAACTTGTAAAAGTGTTACCTGCACAGTTGGCTGATCACCAATAATTATTTCCTGTGATTCATAACCGATCGTGGTGATCACAAGCGTTTGGCCTTTATTGGCTTCAACTGAAAACCTGCCCTCCTCATCGGTTACGACTGATCTTTTTGTCTGTTTTACGGTAACGGTCGCCAATAACAAAGGTGCATTGGCTGTGCCGGTAACTGTGCCTGAAATTTTTGTAGATTGAGCCCTTACCGGGGCTGGCAACAATTGTAGCACTGTTGTCATTAAAATGCAGGTTGCATATAGAAGCACCTTATGCAATTGTTTTTTCATATAGCTTAGTTTAAGTTTTAAAAATTGCCACACAAGGGTGGAAAGATTTTATTTATTTAGAGTTACCTGGCTTTAAGTGATTGAGTAAGCTATCGCGCTATTGGGATATTAATTACACCAACCAAATAGCTCAATATTTTTTGTTGCCTGAATTTCTTTCCTGGTAAATACATCTCTTGCAAGTAAGTTTCATCAATCGTTTTTATACAAGTCGTTAAACAGGATGTAAAAATGGATTTATTATTGTTATGAGTTACTTCATATCGTATCAATGTTTCGCCAAAAATTCTCAATCTATTCGTTGTAGGGCTATTTGAATTAGAAGAAAGATATTTTTAAAAAATACCTTATTTATGTAATCAGTTATCTTTATAAATTCTAAACGTCCCGATTGTTGTTTTATAAAATTTACATAATTGCCATCATCCTGCTTGCAGCGCACCGTAGCAATGGCCAATCATATTACTTCAGGCATTACCAGGTAGAAAACGGGCTTTCCAATAATTCAACCATCTGCTGCCTGCAGGATAAAAAAGGATTTTTATGGTTTGGAACAAAGGATGGCCTAAACAGGTTTGATGGTTATTCTTTTAAAGTTTTCCGGAGTTCACCTGACGATACCGGCAGTATCGGAAGTAATTTTATTCACTGTTTATATGAAGGCCCGGACGGCACGCTATGGGTAGGAACTGAAAATGGTTTGTTTAAATATGACGCGGTCACGGAAAGCTTTAGCCTGCTGAAAGGCACAGCCAACGCGCCCATCCGTGACGTAAGAATGGACGGCAATGGAAACCTTTGGTTTATCTGGGGCTTCACGCTTTCGAGGTTTAATGAGAAAAGTAAAGAACTGTTTACCTATGACGTCAGTACAAATTTTGAAGCAACCTCGCTTTGCACCACCCCTGACGGAACTCTTTGGGTATCTACTTCGCTTGGATTATTGAAAAAATATAACTCCGGCAAAAATTCTTTTTCAGGATATGATGTATTTGACCATTCCGGGCCGTCGGTTTCCAAATGGATTGAAAGGATCTACGCTACCAGGCAGGGCACTATTTTGATCGGCACTTCCAACCAGGGCGCAAAGCTTTTCGAAACAACAACAAATAGCTATAAAGATATCCTCACTTATAATTCAAACAAGACAGAAATATTTGTACGGAATTTTGTGCAGACCTCCGACAATGAATTTTGGATCGCCACTGAATCGGGCATCTTTATTTACAATACCAATACGGCTAGTATAACTAACCTGCAAAAGAAATACAGTGACCCTTATTCAATTTCCGACAATGCCGTTTATTGTTTTGCAAAAGACAAGGAAGGCAGTATATGGGCGGGCACTTATTTTGGAGGTGTTAATTATTATTCAGGAAAAAATACACACTTCAAAAAAGTCTTTCCCCGGATAGGCGAAAATTCGTTGAGTGGAAATGTGGTAAGGGAGATACATGAGGATAAACAGGGAAATCTATGGATCGGCACAGAAGATGCCGGCTTAAATAAATTTGATACTGCCTCCAAAATATTCACCCATTTTCAGCCTGCCGGAAATAAACAAAGTATATCCAGTACCAATATCCATGGCGTATTTGTAGATAGCAATGAAGTATGGATCGGCACGTTTGAAAATGGATTGGATATCCTGGATATTAAGACAGGAAAGGTCATCCGGCATTATTCCGGGGGACTGGAGAACAACTCGTTGAAAAGTAATTTCATTTTTCATATTTCAAAAATGAGTACCGGTGAGATCGTGCTGGGGACTACGCGGGGAGCTTACTGGTTCAATAAAGTAACCAATGATTTTAGCCTGCTGCCCGGCATGCCGCTGAATAATTGGTACACTCATATTTTGAAAGATAAAAAGGGTATTACCTGGGCAAGTACTTATGGCAATGGCATTAATTTTTTTAATACCAAATCAGGCGTCGCCGGAAATTTCATGTTTGATGCTGCCAACAAAAGCAGTCTAAGCAGCGACCGCGTGAACAGTATGTTCGAAGACAGTAAAAGCAATTTATGGTTTGCTACAGAGGGTGGATTATGCAAGCTTAACAGCGATGGCAAAAGTTTTAAACGGTACACTACTCAAAATGGGTTTCCAAGTGATTTCATGTTGAGTATAGTTGAGGATGAAAAAAATGGTAACCTGTGGGTATCAACTTCAAGAGGCCTGGTTTGCTTTAATCCGTCAAGCGCGCAAACAATTATTTACACCAGGGCAAATGGGATATTGAGTGACCAGTTTAATTTTAATTCGGCCTATAAAGACAAAGACGGAAAAATGTATTTTGGCAGCGTAAAAGGATTGATCAGTTTTCACCCGGATGAATTTACCAGGGATACTTTTATTCCCCCTGTTTATATCACCGGCTTCCAGATCTTTAACAAGGAACTCACCATTGCAAAGGACGGTTCACCTTTAAAAAAATCGATCACCAATACCGGCAAGATCATTCTCACGCATAACCAGTCTACCTTTAGTATCGACTTTGCCTCATTGAGTTATGCCGCACCCGAAATGTCGGAGTATGCTTATAAAATGGATGGCCTCGATAAGGATTGGATCTATCTTAAAACCAACCGGAAAGTATATTTTACAGAGCTTTCACCGGGCACTTATAATTTCAAAGTAAAGGCGTCGAATAGTGGCGGTGTCTGGAAAGAGCAGGAAACGGTATTGACCATTGAGATCCTTCCACCCTGGTGGTTAAGCAACTGGGCATATTTTTTTTACGCGATAGCAATTATCCTGATCGCATATTATTTCATTCACAATTATCATAAAAGGACCGAAGAAAAGAACAGGCGGAAAATCGAATACCTCGAAATTGCGAAAGAGAAAGAAATCTTCAAGGCAAAGATCGAGTTCTTCACCAATGTGGCGCACGAGATAAGAACACCGTTAACGCTGATCAAGGGACCATTGGAAAAAGTGATCCGAAATACCGAAGCTGTCGTAGGAATAAAGGACAGCCTCAAAATTATGGAGCGCAATACTAACCGGCTCATTGACCTGAGTAACCAGTTACTCGATTTTCGTCAAACGGAGATCCAGGGATTTAGCCTTAATTATATCCAGGCCGATATTTCGGAGCTGTTGGAAGAAACTTTTTTGAATTTCAAGCCACTGGCGGAGCAGAAAAATCTTAGTTTCCAGGTGCATCTCCCACCCGGGCGTTTATTGGCTTATGTAGATACGGAAGCATTTACCAAAATATTGACGAACCTTTTTAGCAATGCAGTAAAATATGCGAGCAGTAAAGTTTCAGTATATTTATTACCATTGAATAAACAGGATAATTCTTTCACCATTGAAATAAAAAATGATGGTTACCTGGTACCGAATGACATGAAAGAAAAAATATTTGAACCATTTTTCCGCCTGCGCGAAACCGAAAAACAAAAGGGCACGGGAATTGGATTAGCATTGTCACGGTCACTTGCAGCACTACATAAAGGGGTGCTTGATTTTAAAGAGTCGGACAATGGCATGAATGTATTTTTCCTCACCATACCTGTCAGCCAGGAAGAGGCAAGTCAATCGTAATATCTATCACTGAAATAAAATATGTATGAAGCCTGTATTACTATTGATAGATGACAATGAAGAGATACTTGAATTCATTGAAGATGAATTGAATGAAAAGTACACTATCATCAAAGCATTGAATGGCCAGGAAGCGCTCGAAGTACTTAAACAGGAAGTGGTCCAGCTGGTGATCAGCGATATCATGATGCCTGTTATGGATGGCTTTGAATTGTGTAAAATAATCAAGACAAACTTTGAATACAGTCATATACCGGTGATATTGCTTACCGCTAAAAATACCTTGCAATCAAAAATTGAAGGCCTTGAGATTGGTGCAGATGCTTACATTGAAAAGCCTTTTTCACCCGATTATCTTCGGGTACAGATCGCTAACTTATTATCTAACCGTGCCAAGATCAAAGAGTATTTTGTAAGCTCGCCGCTGGTGCATATTAAAAGCATGGCGCACACAAAAACGGATGAGCTTTTTTTGGAGCAATTGAATGAAGCGATCTACAACAACCTGGAAGATGCACAGCTTGACGTGGAGAAATTGGCCAGGTTAGTGAATATGAGTAAACCTACGTTGTACAGGAAAATTAAATCTATTTCTGACCTTACGCCTAACGAGCTCATTAACATAACAAGGCTAAAAAAAGCAGCCGAATTATTACTGGAAGGCAACTATAAAATCTACGAAGTAGCTGATATGACAGGCTACGGATCGCAAACAAATTTTGGAAGAAATTTTTTAAAACAGTTCGGCATGACACCGACTGATTATTTAGCGATGAAACGGTAAGGAGGATGCATGCGCTATGGCTGAGTATAATCAACGACTTGAATGTTAATGCAATATTCAAAAGTTATTTTTACAAATGCCCATATTGACATCGTTAAATGGCAGTCCGCTATCCCGGCTCGCCCCACGTTAAAGAGGTTTACGTTTTAACAGCCAATTCGTAAGTACAGAATAATTATTCCGGTTCCCGGTATTCAAAGCATTACTTCGGTTGTTGGCCAGGAGACACAACAGCCGAACCGTACCTTTTAAAAGTTTTCCACCAACTCCCCTGCTAAAATAACTTCCGGAAATATGTTTCAATAACATTCTGGCTGAAAATCGTTGAAAACAATTTTAATGCGTTTAATGAATCCAGCAGGTTGGTTGTGTTTATTGCTTTCATTGTTGTCATTTGGGTCACCAGGTCTGCAGGATCAATTTTAAGTATTCCCTTGCCTAATACTGGTGCTTCTGTATTCTCCCCGTCATATACGGTGATATAAAGTGTCGAAGTATCGCTCCACACATCAAAGCCTTTATCGTTCTCTACTTTTTTATAGCCCTTGAAATAATACTGTTTGCCATCCGCACTATTGAGCTTCATGTTATAATTCATTCTTTTATGCTCCGGGTTATCGGCATCCTTAACAAATAAATTAAAGATCCCATCGCTTATCGTTAGCGGCAGAGATGACAATGCTGGCGCGATTACCGTGCCGGCCATATATCCCTTGCGCTCGGGATCATTGATGAATGTATTGACATTTTCTGTTTGGATGGTCAGCGTAAACATAAAAGTAGAAGCCGACTCTTTGCCAAATTGATACCCCTTTTCAAAATCCACTTCAGGATCCTTACTGAAAAAACCTTTCATCGTTTCGGTAAACTGTACCGCCGGCGCAGGTTGTGTCACGGTCGGTACCACAGGCGGAAAATCGTAGGAAAGTGTTTTACCCATTTGCTCCAATATCAGTTTGCAGGAGCGTTCCGTTAAAGCAGAGATCGTGAACAATGGATTGGTGCCCAATGGCCTCGGTACGATCGATCCATCCAACACATACAAACCCGGATGTGTTTCTACGCCTGAGTTGCTGGCATACACGTTTCCAATATCGTTGGTTACACCCCCGGAAGCATCATCGGCCATGCAGCAACCGCCCAGCGGATGAACAGTAACCAATTCATAGTTTAATAATTTATTCCATACCACATTCCGGATATAAGTGCCGCCCAATGCGGTAGTCGCCTGTTGCATAGCATCACTTGCCTTGTTGAAAATTGGCTCTTGCCCAATCTTTGGCCAGTGGATATCCAGCCGCCCATCTTTTAAACTCATTTCACCTTTGCCGCCGTCGTGCGCCATGATCAGGTAGGTCTGCATACGGTTGGTAGCGCCATGGTAGGGGCCACCAAAAAAACTTCCCGCTTCCTGGAGCGTTTCTTTCAGCGAATCTTTAAACCCTTTATCGGTATCGATACCAATGGTTTTTGACAAAGCCAACATGGCTAAATTGATCGGTATGCCCAGCGGCCCGGGGATACTTCCTTCTTCTAAAGTCATGCCATCCTCCAGGACAGGTTGGTTACGCATGTCGATGACGCTGGCGATGCAGGGACCTACGGGTTCATGATCTTTTACGGACAATTTACCCATCCCGATGCCATTGATCGGTTCATCGCAGTTATAGGCAAATCCTAAAAAATCACCATTGCCGCTGAACCCTTTTCCAAGCATGGGTGAAATTGATAATCCTTTTTCTGCCGAGCGCAACAACACTTCTGTGCTTCCCAATGTTCCACCAGATACGATTACATTTGCCGCACGGACAAACATTGGCGGTGCTTTGAATTTATCGCGATCAGTATTATAAACATTAAAATAAACAACCCACTTATCCGCTTCACGCGCCACATACTCTACGCCTACATTGCAAAATATTTCGGCACCATGGTTTGCGGCATCCGGCAGGTAATTCATGATCAACGTATTTTTAGCGGAATGGTTGCAACCCGTAACACAATCACCGCAATTGATACATTTATGCTGCACGACTCCTACATGATTGGCTGTTCCATCAACCGTAAAATTTACATTTATATTGGGATAATAGAACGGCTGGTTCATCTTTTCAGCAGATAGCTTCATTGCCTTTGTCTTATTCAATTCAGGGTATCCTTCAGTATTAACGGGATAAGGCGCTGGCTTGAGCATGTCATTTGCCCGTTGATAGCCGTCCTCCAGGCTTTGCATATTATTCCGGATGGCAGATGGCCATTTGATATCCTCAAAAACACGTGGCTCCGGCTTGATCGCTACATTGGCATTTACAAGCGAAGTGCCTCCTAACCCACATCCTTTAAAAACCGAAATATTTTCACTGATATGGAATTCAAGTAAACCATTTTTTTTCGCTTCCCGCTTATCGGCATTTATCTGCATTTCTTTTTCAGCTTCCAATAGCGTGTCCGGGTAATCGCCGGGTTGAAATTCCTTGCCTTTTTCGAGCAGGCAAACTTTTAGACCGGCTCTTGAAAAACGCGAAGCAGCAATGCTACCGCCGTACCCGCTACCGATAATCACTACGTCATATTCAGGTCTTAATGCTGTTATTGACTTTGAAAGCTTATTCATATTATTTGTTTTTTATGATTATAGGATCTTCAATAAGATGAAACGCAGGAGCATCCCCCGTAAAAGAAATATCATCCCCGTTAATGTGCTGCTCCCAGTTTTTTGTCACTTTTGTTATACCGATCGGGTAAATCGTTAACCCTTCCGCACTGACATGCATCCGGATAAAATTTTTATAATCTTCACATGCAAGAGAAGAGGACGATTCATCGATATGGATGCCTGCCAGGCGATTGGTAAAATACAAATAAAATCCCATCAAAAAACCACCAGCAATGGCGCCAAGCAAGAAAAGTTCCGCCGCAAATATAATTTCCCAATACCAGTAATCCATTTCCACTTTTACATGCCCGGGGTGTATAACCGCAATGCGCCACATCATAAAAAAGATCAGTAAAAACTGGATAGCCCCGTGGATAAATCCAATTAGCCCGGCCGTTTTCAAGCCTGTTTTTGTATCGGTGAATTTAACGAAGCCAACAATAATAAGCAGCGAAAGCACCGTTAGAAACGGCGTAGATAAAAACAACCCGAGCGTAACCGACAGGAAATCGGGGAATGATTTATCGCTGATACTTTCCAGGTAACTGATGTCGTTCATGCTTAATGAATAGTTCTGCATGAGCCAGAAGAATAAAATGTATATCCCGCCAAGCAGGGAAGCGAAATAATAATTTTTAAGCGGGAATATTAGATTACCCATCAGCAGGCCGCGCGATTGATCTTTATCAGGAAAGGTCTGCTGCAATTTGAGGTCTGCTTCTTTTAACTTATCAAGCTTTTCCGGCAGAAAATGGGTAAGGTGTAAAAAAGCGCCACCACCACCTGCGCCAAAATAATGATTGGAATTGCCTTTTTCATTGGCTGCGCAATAATGAGAATAGTGGTGCAGGTCACCCGTTAGTACGGTGGCCAATTCAAATACTTTTCCAACGCAATTGATCCTGTCTTCCGTAATATAAGTTTCAATAAAAAACCGGAGTTTTTCATAAGATTTATCTTCCTTGTATAATTGCTTGTAAACCCAGGCGGGCTCGGCCGTGCAAAGTATTACCTTATCACCGGCAGCCATTTTGTTTCGGGCAATATCCAGGAAATAATTCAGTTGCGGCTGATCAATGTCTTCATTCAATTGGATATCCGTGGCCCATATCCAATAATTATGTGGAAGTGATATCGCGAAATAACTTCTCTGCTGGTGAGTTTCATAATTGCCAATCCATCTTTGCTGGCAGAATACTTTCATGAAATTTCCAAGGCCATCATACCAGTCATGATTGCCGGGTATGGCATACATGTGCGTGCGTGCCACTTCTTTACTTTCAGGAAAGGCGGCTTTGAAGGGGACGCGGAATTTTGAATCGTATATTTCTGATGTGGGCGTGGGATATATCTGGTCGCCGCCCAATAATAATATTTTTCCGCGTGGCAGTTCTTTTTCAATGCCATTAACCGTTACCGTTAGTGAAGGCCGGGCTGCAGTTAAAGCTACAGAATAAGTAGAATTAAAACCGTCACCGGTATCACTGATAAAATCTATCCATATATCATTATCCTGCTTGTAGAGCGGCTCATCGGTATTGTCATTATTTTTATTAGTGGCGAGGGCGGCTTCCATTTCACGCCTGTCGGCATAGTTTCCAAAAAGTCCTGATATAACGGATTTGATCGCGGTTTGAAAAAGCATTTTTGGCTCAAACCAATTCACCATTTTTGCCTTCCTGTATTCTTTTTTTTCCATGCTGTCTATTTAAACACTGTTTTCAGTAATCGTCTCTTGCAGGCCCATTTACCCCACCAACTTTTCTCCGTTTTGATATTCAGGTGGAAAGCGTTTTTGATCCGGGTAATTGCTGGCTGAAAAAAAGTAAAGGCCTCTTCCCGCTTATCATTTCCGGCTATTATTACTTTCGCAGTTTTTATGTCCAACCCTATTAATATATCGATGGTATTATTTAAATTCATTTCGACATCAACATTATAGGTGAATTTGGAAAAGTTAAATATAAATAAACTTTTTATAATACCATTGCCTGCAGTTACTGAATTTTGATAGCCGGAAACTACCGGGCCGTTATCGATCTCTATAGAGGAAAATTGTCGCCATACAGATCCGTCTTCAGTTTCATGAATAAAAAAAGCCAGTCTTACAATGAGTATATGTGCGCCATCATTAAGTGTTGCCCGTCCTTCAAATTGCTGCCTGAAATGAAGCGTTATGCCGGTACTTTTCATTTGAATGGCGCGCGCATTGTCCTTCATATCCAATGCCTTTTTATTTTGCAGGTATCGCATGGCATCCGCGTACCCCATATTGATCAGGGTGTCGGCATTAATTTTATTTAGAAAAAAATCCGGATCCAGCGGTAAAGGGTATTCAGGTTCAACCAGGTGTACGATCACCGGCGTTATATTATTTTTAACTCGTTCTTCGTTTTGCGCTTTTATCCAATCGAGTTCCATTACAAGTGCGCCATTGGCACTCATTTCTATCATGTGTACATATTGGTTAAAAAAGCCGTTGAGGTATTCCCGCGTATTGCCAATGCACCATACCAGCCAGATCTCTTCGGCTCCGCGTTTAACCGCTTCCGTGAGATTGGCATCTTTCAGCCACACGGCATCGGTGTACCAGGTACCGCCGATATTTACGGCAGGCATAAAAATGGGGAGTGAAATGCCCGCCACCAAATGATCTTCGGTGACTGATTGGTGCGGTATGGCCTCGACTGATTTTGTTGAAAAATTGCATACGTTGAAAGTGGCATCAAAAGCAGTGTTGGCATTTATTTTTTCCAGGTCGATGCCGAGTGAGGGAAATATTTTTTTTCTTACGCCGTCCGCACTACCGATGGCAGGCAGGCTATGCTGGCTCCTGTAATTACCCAGCGGAAGGATCTTCATAAAACCATTCAGGTTTAATTTACGCCAGCGCGCGGCGGCTTCTGCAGGCGATATGCCGGACGCCATCATAGCTGTACCAAATATGCCGCCCGATGTTCCATCAACATGGTTGAAAGTAAGTCCTGCTTCTTCAAAAGCCATCAATAAACCAGCGTGGTAAGCCAGGCGCATGCCGCCGCCGGCCAGTACCAATGATCGCTTTACCGTGGAAGCATGATTCATCATAACAAAAATTAAAAGCGGAAATGACTATTTTTTGTCATTGTAATCTAAATCTTTATTGGTTAGATAAATGAAAAAAATAATGGCGGACAACAAGTCGAAACCAGCAATCAATCCTGCCGTAGCAGAAAATAAGCCTTTCCATATCCCGATAAAAACAGCGATGGACGCACCCGCTTTTTGAAGGCCGCACCATAGCACTACCGTTTTACCCGGGTATGCGCTGTACAGGCTTTGGATCATCAATCCGCCAAATAAAAACATGAACATGCCGATGATGGCAAAAAAATGCGCGGGAGCAGGAGCGCTGTCTCCTTTGACAATAGCTAAAATAAAGACTGGCTTAATGGTTTGTATCAATCCTGCACCCATTGTTAGCAATGAAATGATCAGTATCATCAACCTGGCATATTTACGAAACATCAATGGTGGTTTTTATCGGTTTCCTATTAAGCAATGTCAAAAAATAAAACATCATAAGTAACCATTGTATTGTCCAGGCGATCACCCGGATAAGATTCAGCCGCATCCATTTGTTAAGTACAAGGGTTAGTTCTTCCAGTGTGGCAATACCTGCTGCCATGCTACGGTTGTACGGAAGTATATAAATGATCGTCAGGGCTGTCGCTAAGATCACTGTGAGTAAAACTCCTACCCCAAACCATTTTAACCTTGTTTTCCACTCTTCAATAATCAGCGCCACGCAACAAAATATCATTACCATGGTCATGCCCCTGAAGAAATCGGTGGCGGCAGTAACCTGCGGAACAAAGTGAGAATAATAATTGGCGGGCGTAAGTTCATGCGCGGTAGGAAATGAAAATAATATGAGTGACCAACCTGTTCCAAAGTACATTGACACACACGCAAATAATATTATTTTGTTGATGGCATAAAGAATTTGTTTAGTAGTCATATCTAAATTTTATACCTGTCATAATCGGTGACAATGGGTGATGGGAGCCACTCTTCGCTTAGCCCAAGATTGAAAACGCTTTCAAACCCTTCCGGTGTAACAGTCGCGGGCTTGTTTTGATAGGTCATGAACCAGCATTCAAAATAATCGTCTAAAATGCCATTTGCTTCCGGCATAAATAAAGTTAAAAAAGGCTTGCTCTCTATCTTCAGGTCACGCATGTATTTTGTGCGCGGATGGTCGCCGATGTATAAACTACCGGTGGCTTTTTTACCGATACGGATGCCTGCTTTTGTATCGAAGTAAATGTACGATGCCGTAAGCATATTCCGGAAATGGCTATAATTAACAGCTCCCACTTTTGCAGGAAAATTACATCTGGCAGGTCTGCCAATTTCAATGCGAAAGGCGAACTGCCCATCCTTTTCATATTGTGCGGAGACCATGTCTTCTCCAATTTTAAAATCAAGACTTGCTTTGTGCTTCGGCATTCCCCATATCCCCTTGCCGCCTTTCACAGATATCTCCGAACTTACCGGCAGGTCCAAAATAAACTGTCCGGTGTGATAAGCTTTCATAAATAGAATCGGAAGCAGTGGTGGCGCCGGTTTCGCTCCTCTTGTGCACGCAAGCGCCAGGCTGTATTCAACATATTTACCAATAGATGTATCGCGGTAATCGACCACCGTTACCATGAAAGCCGCCTTTCCATTAAAAAATTTCAACGGATGAAGCTGGTTGCCCGGCATCAGTTCCTGTGCCTTTTTATAGTCGCAGTAAAAGCCGGCCATCAACGCGGGCGAATGCTTTGCCAAAATGGGCATCGTAAATGGAATACCATCCACCAATGCATATCGCCCCGTGTAATCTTTTATTCGTTTTGGAACCCCCATACCTCATTAATAATTTAGTTCTTGAATCATTGTCGGAAAAATCTCCTCGTATGCATCTTTACCAAAGAAAATATCCAGGTGACTATAGGTATCATACACATGCAGTTTATGATGGCCCGCTTTTATTTCATTAAAATAATTGAAGGTATTTTCCTGGCTCTCCGTTCGAAAACATTTATTAAGTCTGCCTGAAAAAAAAGCGAAGCGGGCATCTGTGCGGGGGGGCGTCTTGCTATAATCTACGGACCCGTCAGATGAAACCAATACACCGGCCCTGACGCATTTGGTAATATGGTCAAAAAAAGTAAGCGGCACATTTCCGAATTCATTTCGTATCCAGTCTTTAGTTTCATCCGTCAGGTTATCCAGTTCCCATAACGCTGGCGTACCCGCGCCATAAGTAAAGCTTACAAATTTGCCAACAGTGGTGTCATTTTCGTGGTGGGTTAGTTTAACAATGGAACGAAAAAGTTTGGAGGTAAAATCCGGTGCTTCATCACCCCAATGCGGATTCAAATATTTAATAAAAGGCTTTACCAACGGCACTACATAATTGAGCTTGAATTTTGAAAATCCGGGTACCACAGGATGAAGGGAAACCGCGTTTGAAACAATGGTGGTCACTTCCGGAACCAGCCCTCTAACTGCAGATATCATAAAGCTGGTAGACCCCTGGCAATGTATAATGGCTTTAATGGAAGACGAGTTCGTAAGCCGGCAAACTTCTTTCACTGCCGCAGGATGGTCATTTTCCGCAACTATATCGAGGTCCCATTCATTCGGCGGACATTCAATGCTACCGCGCCAGTTTTCCAGCCACACATCATACCCTGCTTCAGCAAGGGCATCAAGCAGGTTTTTTTTATTGGGCGCATTAAAAATATTACTGCGTACACCGGCACCATGCAACAATAACACAGGGCCTTTTGGTGTGGGTGAATCATTTTTTAACCTCCACAAATTGCAGCCAAAACCATCCTGTGCGCTGAAAGGGAAAACTTCAAAGTCGTGTTGGGGCATAAACAAAAAGTATTATTTTCAAAAGCTCTAGATCCTTCGTCGTATTTGAACTCTATGCAGAACGACCATTTCTTAGGTAAGCCGTGAGCAACTCACAAGATTGAAAAAAAAATCTATAAATCAAAGTAGTTTGGGAAATTTCAGCATATAAGTGCTGTTTTTTTACTTAGCGGGAGAAAGGCTGCCAATTTGTAACTATGTATGACTTTGGCCAATTAAGTTTTATGCTTTCTACTTTTACAAAAAGCAAATTAATTGGACGGTCTTTTGTTTTGGGGAACTTAATAATAAAGTGGGGTTACCTTTTTGCTTTGGGGTAAGACAACATAGGTACATAGGTTACATAGGTTTTCGGTGCTGCACAGGGATTTTATTTCCAGCTGTTCTGGCCTGGTACCAGGTTCAAAAAAGAGTTGAAGGAAGCACTGTACTTTTTTGTATCCACCTTGTAATAAAAGGCGCCTTTCTTTGATCCAAGTTTATCCTTGTCCTTTAATTTCATGAGTAATTTGGTCGACAATAATTTGCGGTTAAAATTGCCTTTGTCAAATTCTGAATTGTACACGCACTGGTATAAATTCTGCAATTGCGGCATGGTAAATTTGGCTGGAAGCAGTTCAAATAATAACGGGTGCAGCGCCGCTTTGTACCTTAGTTTTTCTTTGGCAAGTTCCACTATTTTTGAGTGGTCAAATATCAGGTCAGGTAATTCATTGATCGAAAACCAGGCGGGGTGATAATGCTCGATGATCTGTTTTTTATATTTCTGAATATCGATCAGTGCAAAGTACGCGATAGAAAGCGTGCGCTCAACCGTGTCGCGATCTGTATCGGAAAAAGCATGCAGCTGTTCCATGTACAGTCCGTCCAAGCCGGTAAGCTCTTTCAAAACCCTTACCGCCGCGTCTTCAGCGCTTTCCTTTTCACCAACAAATCCTCCTACCAAACTCCATTCTCCTTTAAAAGGCTCAAAGCCCCGTTGGATTACCATGAGCTTTAATTCCTGTCCATCAAAGCCAAAAATGATACAATCAACTGCAAATAAAAATCGCTTTTGCTGGGAATAACGTCTCATACTTCTTGAATCTTGTTTTCAAACTTTGGAGTAAATAATTTGGCTTTTAACAAGAGACTGGATAGTTAAATACATGCGTCAGTACACTAAATTGCCGGTTTTAAAAGCGATAACTTCTTTATAAAAATAATAAAATCGAGTTTAACTTTAAAACATTTCTGCCCAACACCAGCAGGTTTTATTGCGCTGTTATAATAAATAGTTACCAGAACTTAACATACAGCGCCGCTATAATCAACAGGGTCAGTACGATCAAAACAGTTGTCTGCGGCTTTAATTTAAACATCTCCTTGTCTAATATAAATGCCTTTGGATTTACCTTCGGCCCACCCAAACTTATCGCGATCATAACGATCATTGTAAACAGGAATGACAGGCCCATGCAAATGTGGAACGGTATTTCAAAACCACCCTTGCCATTTGGATAGGCCGTGTACAAAAAGGTCTCATTTCCAAACCAGGCCGGCGCCAGTTCATTAAATACTACAGACAATACGAAGCCGGTAATAACACCTACGATCGCCGCCCAGCCAGTAGTTCTTTTCCAGAACATACCCAGGAAGAACATGGCAAATACACCCGGACTGATAAAGCCGGTATATTTTTGAATGTAAGTAAACCCACCTACTCCGCCAATACCCAGCAGGTCATTCCAGGTAAACATAACGGCCAGTATCATTGCCAGGAAAACAGCGATCCTTCCGGTATAAACCTGCTTCCTTTCATCCGCATCTTTTTGGAAATATTTTTTATGAATATCCAATGTATAAATGGTGGAAATACTATTTACCTTGCCAGCAAGTGAGGCTACGATGGCCGCCGTTAAAGCTGCCACAGACAACCCTTTTAAACCGGTTGGTAAAAAAGTGAGTATCGCTGAATAGGCGCCATCTTTTCCGCCTACCAACTGTGGTAAATGATTGTTCTTATACAAAACAAAAGCCGCGATACCAGGTAACATTACAATGATCGGCATCAGTAATTTCAATATACCCGCAAACAAGATCCCCGTGCGGGCAGTCTGCAAATCCGCTCCCAGTGCACGTTGCGTGATATATTGGTTACAACCCCAATAATTCAGGTTAATGATCCAGATACCTGCCAGGTAAGAAAGCAAACCTGGGAAAGTAAGGTATTTATTGATATCGTTTTGCGAAGAAGCCGCCGTTGGTTTTGGTATGATCATTTTAAAATGTTCAGGCGCTTCTCTCATCAATACTTTAAAACCGGCGATGGCATTTTGACCAACACCGAAGTATTCACCCACAGTTGTTAAAGCAATATAGGTCGTAACTAATCCGCCGATGATCAATACCGCCACCTGGATAACGTCCGTATATGCCACCACTTTCATACCTCCCAGTGATATCAGTAAGGCAAATATGGAGAGGCCGACCATGATGACATGAAGGTATCCGCCGCCTGCAATTCCGTTGATGGCAACCGCACCCAGGTACAAAATAGAAGTCAGGTTTACGAATACATAAAGGAATAACCAAAACACCGCCATGATCAACGCCACGGATTCATTGTACCGCGTTTTTAAGAACTGCGGCATTGTATAAATATGGTTCTTAAGATAAACAGGAATAAACCAAACTGCCACAATGATCAATGCGATCGCTGCTATCCACTCATACGCCGCAACAGCTACGCCAAGGAAAAATCCTTCGCCGCTCATGCCTATGAATTGCTCTGCTGATATATTCGATGCAATCAGCGAAGCACCGATGGCCCACCAGGTAAGCGTTCCTTCTGCCAGGAAATAAGCCTTTGCATCATGTTCATTTTTTTTGCGTTTATGGTAAATACTATAACCATAGCCGGCCACAATTATAAAGTAAACAATAAATACCAGGTAATCAGCAAGCGCCAGATTCTTATTCATAAGCAAGAATTTTGTATAATTTTTTGAGACTTAAGATAAATACAATTACAATGTTATGTTTATTTATTGATTTGATAAAATACTTCGTTCCACCGCAATTCATTTTTAAATTGGTACAGGTTAGTATCCTTTCCAATTAATGTAAATTCAATATTTGCCATGTCTGCAAAATCCTGCAAATGTGTCGCTGTCAGGTTTTGACTGTAACCGGTATGATGCGCACCACCGGCCAGTATCCAGGCGGCACAACCCGTCTTCATATTGGGGTAAGGTTTCCATAGCACACGGGCCACCGGAAGTTTTGGAAGGTCCTGCAAAGGGGCTACCGCTTCTACTTCATTTACGAGCAGGCGAAAACGATTTCCCATATCCAGGAGAGAAGCATTTAATGCAGGGCCGGCGGCAGAATTAAAGACTAATCTTACCGGGTCGGCTTTGCCACCAATACCGAGCGGGTGCACTTCGCAGGAAGGTTTGCCATCAGCAATGGACGGACATATTTCAAGCATGTGAGACCCAAGCACCATGGGGTTGGATGGTTCAAAATGATAAGTGTAATCTTCCATAAATGAATTACCGCCCGGCAGGCCGCTACCCATCACTTTCATCGCACGCACCAGCGCTGCAGTCTTCCAATCGCCTTCCCCGGCAAAGCCATAACCGCTTGCCATCATACGTTGCGCGGCAATACCAGGCAATTGCGCCATGCCATGCAGGTCCTCGAATGTATCGGTAAATCCTTTGTAATTTCCGGCTTCCAAAAAGGTACGAAGACCTATTTCAATCTTAGCTGCTTCTCTTAAAGAAGTATATTGCGCGCCATCTTTTTTCAGGGCAGTTACCAGGTTGTATTGGTCACCGTATTCTTCCACTAACTGATCGATTGCGGCATCTGTTGTTTCGTTGATCACCTTTACCAGGTCACCGATACCGTATGTATTTACAGCATATCCAAATTTATATTCGGCTTCTACTTTATCGCCGTCCGTTACTGCTACGAAGCGCATGTTGTCTCCAAAGCGGACAAACTTTGCCCCCTGCCAGTCGTTCCAGCCGGCTGCTGCACGTGCCCAGGTATTTAGTTCTTCCAATACTTCCGGATCTTGCCAATGGCCCACGATTACCTTCCTGTTCATACGCATGCGGCTAACCATAAATCCGAATTCTCTGTCGCCATGCGCGCTTTGGTTCAGGTTCATAAAGTCCATGTCAATATCGTTCCAGGGAATATCGCGGTTAAACTGCGTATGTAAATGACACAATGGTTTTTGTAATATTTTCAATCCGCCAATCCACATTTTGGCAGGTGAAAAAGTGTGCATCCAGGCGATGATACCGATACAGTTTTTTGTTGTATTGGCCTCCATACAGATACTATAAATTTCTTCCGTGGTCTTTACAGTTGGTTTAAAAACTACTTTCACAGGCACCTGTGAAGCATCATTTAATGCACCGGCAATAGTTTGAGAATGTGCCGCAACCTGTTTTAATGTTTCTTCGCCATATAAATGCTGGCTGCCGGTTACGAACCAAACTTCAAATTCTTTCAGATTTATCATTGTTATAATTTTTTTATTTTTTGCACCAGCATTGGAACAAAGATGAACATCGTTGTGTCACTCTCTTGTACCGCATACCAATGTGGATCTTTTACCACGTGACAGGCGAAAACGTTTACTCCAAACCTATTAATCTTTAAACTATATCCTCTTTATCGTTCCACCCTTTCAGGGCGCTAACAGCCAATATCATTAAACGATGGGCTGCACCCATCGCTGTGATATTTCGCCCTTTCAGGGCTAAGCAGCAATATTAAACGACCAAAATATCTTAACAATATCCTACATCAATTGATCCCCGCTAAATCCAGATTCATAATTAAACTAAGCATCCGAAAAATTTTAGTAAATCCCACAATCATCAAATCAAAAAATCCGGGTAATCCCAAAATCCTATAACCCTCAAATCAAGTAAATCCTGGTAAGGCTATTACTCCGCGACCAAATCGATACCCTTCACCTGCTCAGGAAACCATACCATCATTTCTCCCTTACCCCTGTTGGCCCAACTATAATAAGGAATGGCGGTAAAAGCCTGTTTTACGGTAGAGATATTATTACTGCCGTTAACAATGAATGCAGGCACTTCTGATTTCAATATTGTTACACCGTTTAAAAGCGTTGGTTTAAATTCAGTAGTAAAGGTTGCACTGGCCGGTATGATGATATTGCTGGTTTTACCATTGTTATCAGGCCATTCGGCGCAATACATCAGCGGTCCGCGTTGTAACGCAACCTTGCCTATATCTTCTTTTATCTTTTCACTGGCAACTACCCTTCTAACTTCCATCGGAAGCATTACTTCAACAACATCATTTTTTTTCCAGGTTCTGTTGATCGACGCATAGCCATTTTGTACCGTATATTCTACGGACTGGCCGTTTACTTTTATGACCGGCTTTTCTGCGGAAGTACTTTGAAACTGGTAAAGATCAGATGGAATGGCCTTGTTTTGTGCCCAACCCGGGATACGCACCAGTAAATTGAATGCCATCGCTTTTTTAGGGTTGATATTAAATGTCAGGTCGCCATCCCAGGGATAATTATTTTTTTGCGCGATCTGTACCGCCTTGTTACCAATTGACAGGTCTACATTACTATTGATAAACAGATTGATGTATAAATTGTCATCCTTTTGAGCATACATGTAACCAGGAATGGAGGGGATCAGGCGGGCAAGATTTGTCGGGCAGCAGGAACACTCAAACCAACCGGAACGCGTTCCTTCAACCTCCTTCGTAAGGAAGCTGTTTTTTACCTGCATGGCATTGGTATAAAAAAAAGATTTACCATCCAGTCCGACTCCTGAGATCAACCCATTGTATAAAGATTTTTCGAGGATATCAATGTATTTTGAATCCCCATGCAACTGGAACATCCGCTGGTTCCAGTAGACATTCGCAATAGCGGCGCAGGTTTCGTTATAAGCGGTGGCATTCGGTAATTCATAATTTTTACCAAACCTTTCACCTTCACCGATGGCTCCGATGCTGCCTTGTACGTACATTTTCTTTTGTACTACGTTTGTCCATATCTTATCGATTGCGGTCAATAAACTATCATCTCCTGTAAGCGCAGCAACATCTGCGATAGCCGAGTATAGATAAGCGGCACGTACAGCGTGTCCTTCCGCTTCATCCTGCTGATTAACCGGAATATTATCCTGCCAGTAGGCGCCATTTTTAAAAGGATCATTGCTTTTTGGATCGTACCCGGTAAAATGGCCGCGTTCTTCTATAAAAAATTTGGCAGTTGACAAGTATTCTTTTTTACCCGTGATGCGGTACAATTTTACCAAACCCATTTCAACTATTTCATGACCGGGTGCAACATGTTTTTTATCCGGACCAAACACGGAGCAAACAAGGTCTGCATTCTTTAAAGCGATATCCAGCAGGTTTCTTTTTTTTGTGGCGAGGAAATGAGCGGCGGCAGCTTCGTATAAATGGCCGGCATTGTATAATTCATGGCTCAATTCTCTTTCCTTTTCCCATCTTTCCTTGCCTGCCCATTTATGTGGTGCGCTTGGATCGATTGTCCGGGCCGTGTATAAATATCCGTCAGGCTCCTGTGCCTTGCTGATAATGATGATCAATGAATCGATGTAAGCTTCCAGTTTAGCATCCGGGTGAACGGCTAAAGAAAAGGAGGCGCCCTCAATGGTTTTGTAAATATCCGTGTCGTCAAATGGAAAAGTAGTGCAGAATTTACCTTGTTTTTCTGCTGCCATCACAAAGTTTTTGATACGACCCGTACTTTGGCAACGCTCAAAAGACGCGGGGATCGTTACAGTCCGGTTGATCTCTATTTTTGGCAACCAAAAATTATCGCTCAATTTTACCTGTGTAAATGGAACAGATTGTATGGGGTAATCTTTTTGCTGCCCGTAAATAAACGAAGAAGAGCAAAGCGCAATAGCTAAAATAATTTTTTTCATATGCTTATAAGTTATTAAAATAATTGATCAATAAAATAGTAATCAAGTTTCCAGTATCAAGTATCAAGTATCAAGAATCAAGTATCCAGTATCAAGTATCAAGTATCCAGCATCCAGTATCCAGTATCCACCCTCCAGCCTCACTGCCCATAATAACTATCCGGCCCGTGCTTGCGTTCAAAATGTTTTTTGATCAGCGAATCCTGGAGCCTTGGGGCATTGGCATTGATCTGCTCTGTTAGTAATGCCATACGTGCAATGGTTTCCAATACCGCGCTGTTATAAACTGCTTTCTCCGGAGTTTTGCCCCAGGTAAACGGTGCGTGGTTGCCTACCAGTATCATCTCTATTTCTTCATAGGTAAGGCTCCTGTCTTTCAATGCATTCATTATCTGGAAGCCGGTCTGGTATTCATAATTACCCTGTATCATTTCGTCACTCATAGGCGGCGCGCAAGGTATATCTACTGTGTTGTGATCAGCATGCGTAGTGCCGTAAATGGGTATGGAACGCTGGCTCTGCGCCCAGGCAGTGGCATAGGTGGAATGCGTATGTACGATACCGCCGATATTTTCCCAATGCTTGTATAATACAGCGTGCGTAAGCGTATCAGAGGAAGGCCGCAAACTGCCCTCGACAGTTTTACCATCGAAGTCAACGATCACCATTTTTTCAGGCGACAAGTGCTCATAAGGAACGCCGCTCGGTTTAATTGCAAATACACCTGCAGACCTGTCGGCAGCGCTTACATTGCCGAATGTAAATAATACCAGTCCCAGTTTGGGCAATTGCATATTCGCTTCGTAGGCCGCCTGTTGTATGTGAAGATACCTGCTCATGTATTTATTGGTAGTTGGTTAATTATTCAGTGCCAGGAAATATTTATTACAAAATGCGAACTTTATAATTAAGAGGCTGATTGTTTCATCGTCAAGACTATACACCTTCAATAAATTTTCCAAGCTGCTGGTAACGGTCGTAGCGGCTTTTATAAATTTCCACACGTTCCCGATCGGGAAAATATTCTGTGTCAAATCCTTGTCCCATCGCTATCATGGCATCTTCTACTTTATCATAGATCCCTGCGGCTGTAGCAGCGAACATGGCTGCACCGAGGGCACAGGTTTGTTCTGATTTGTGGATGCGGATGGGCATGTCCATCACGTCTGCCATCATTTGCATAATGAAAGCCGACTTTTTTGCAACACCACCAATGCCGATCAATCCTTTTACCGGAACACCCTGCTCATTGAAACGGTCCACGATGGCTTTCGCGCCAAAACAGGTTGCTTCCGCAATGGCCCTGAATATTCTCGGGGCGTCTGTACCCAGGCTCAAACCGGTTACGGCCCCTTTCAATAATTGGTTGGCATCGGGCGTACGCCTTCCGTTAAACCAATCCAGTGCAAGCTCATTATTTTCATCAGGCGGAATAAGTGCGGCCTGTTTACTCAATTCAAAAATTATGTTAGTAGTTGTTTCTTCAATCAATTTGGCTGCGGTATCTGCATCAATCAAAGCCGATTTTGGCAGGATCTTTTGAAGTGGCCATGCCAGGATATTTTTAAACCAGGCATAAGCATCGCCAAAAGCGGATTGCCCCGCCTCCATCCCCATCATACCCGGGATAACAGAGCCTGGTACCTGGCCACATATTCCTTTTACCAGTTTACCCTCCACTTCGTTCATAGGCGCCACCAGCATATCGCAGGTAGACGTACCCATTACCTTGCTTAAATGATAGGCCTCGATCTGTCCGCCCACAGCTCCCATATGCGCATCAAAGGCGCCTACCCCGATTACCACATCTGTTGAAAGTCCAAGCCGACTGGCCCATTCACTGGATAAATTTCCAACCGACTGGTCTGAAGTATATGTTTCTTTAAATAATTTATCTGTAAATCCTTTCAGCAAGGGATCGAGTGAGGCAAAAAAATCGTCCGGTGGTAATCCGCCAAATGCATCGCTCCACAAAGCTTTGTGACCGGCACTGCACACGCCGCGTTTCATTTGCTTTACATCTTTACCGCCTGAAAGCAGGAATGGTATCCAATCGCAATGCTCCACCCATGAATAAACGGCATTTTTTACCTTGTTATCTGCCCGTAAAATACGAAGCAGTTTTGCCCAATACCATTCAGATGAATAGATACCGCCGACAAATTGCAGGTAATTCGTATCAAATTTTAAGGCATGTTCATTTATTTCTGCAGCTTCTCCGGTGGCCGTATGGTCCTTCCATAAAACGAACATCGCATTCGGGTTGGTTTCAAAAGAAGGCAGGAGTGCGAGCGGCGTACCGGTTTCATCTACTGCAACCGGCGTAGAACCAGTTGTATCTACCGATATTGCTTTTATGGTAGCAGCAACAGCTGGACCGGCTTGTTGCAAACAGCTTTTGATCGTTTGTTCAAGGCCTTCAATATAATCAAGCGGATGCTGGCGAAACTGGTTGGAGGCAGGATCGCAGTACAAACCTTCCTTCCAGCGGGGATAATAAAAAACGGCCGCGGCAACTTCATTACCGTTAGCGGCATTTACAATGATGGAGCGTACTGAGTCTGACCCAAAATCGACTCCTATTACAAATTGATCGGTCATAATTAGCAGGCAATGTTTTTACAAATATAATAATATTTGTAAAAATGACAATTATTTTTTTAGATTGATTTTGTGCTTAAAAAAATGAGCAAGAGGTATGATTTATGTGAAGAAAAACACGCATTCCAATTAGATTTCACCGGATCAGGCTGCCTACCTGTAATAAGCAGGAAGCAAATAAAATCTACCTTAAGTCACTGGTAATTTTGGAGTTCGGAATTAATTTTGAAATCCTTGGTTAAGTGGTTAAAGTTGCAGGCTAAATACGGCTGTCCCGCTGTTGCCTTTATCAAAACTATCTCAATGTATTTACCGGTGCCGCATCCATATCGGAAAAAGCCTGGTTTTCACCGGCCATGCCCCAGATAAATCCATAATTTGATGTCCCCGAGCCAAAATGCACGCTCCAGGGTGGTGATATTACGGCTTCATTGTTGGCTACAACCAGGTGCCTGGTTTGCTGCGGCTCGCCCATAAAATGAAACACCGAATGCATTGCCGGTAAGTCAAAATAAAAATAGACCTCCATGCGTCTGGTATGCGTGTGGGGCGGCACCGAGTTCCAGACACTTCCGGTCTGCAGGACCGTCAGCCCCATTACCAGCTGACAGCTTTTAATACCATCCTGGTGAATATATTTGTAGATCGTTCTTTGATTGGAAGTCTCCACTGTGCCGAGTGCAACCGGCGACGCAGCTTCCCGGGTCATTTTAGTAACGGGATAATTGGCATGCGCCGGAGCCGACAACAGGTAAAACAACGCCGGATCAGCAGCGTCCCGCGATTGGAAATTTACATCCGATGTTCCCCTGCCAAGGTAAAGACAATCCAGTTTTTCCAGTCCGTACACCTGGCCGCTTACCGATACATTTCCCGGGCCGCCTACATTTATTATCCCCATTTCCCTTCTCTCCAAAAAATACCCCGCTTTCAGTTCTTCAAAATTATCCAACGCAATGATAGCATGCGCAGGTTGTACTCCTCCAATGATCATGCGGTCATAATGAGAGTAGACAAAGTTTATCTTGTCTTCCTGCATGAGCGATCCACAAACAAAATTGCTTCTTAGTTCGTCCGTGTTCATTGCTGCAGTTTCTTTCGGGCTATTTTGAAATCTTATTTCCATGATAATATTAATTGGTGAGGATGTGAGGGTTTGATGCTGGATGCTGGATTATTGATACTGGATACTTGATTCTTGATACTTGATTCTTGATACTTGATACTGGATACTGGATTATGATACTTGATTATTTTTGATACTTGATATTTGACATTATGCTGATTCCTACTAAAAGCTAATCTTAATACTCAATACTTCTACCTTATTCATTCAATGCTTTCCCCAATGACGCCAGTATCCCTCCGTCTACGTATATGATATGCCCGTTTACAAAATCGGACGCCGCAGATGCCAGGAATATTACTGCGCCCTGCAGATCTTCCGGGTTTCCCCAGCGCTGGGCCGGCGTACGGCGAATGATAAAATCATTGAACGGATGGCCATCTGTCCGGATGGGAGCGGTTTGCGCAGTAGCAAAATATCCCGGCCCAATGCCGTTTACCTGGATATTGTGTTTTGCCCATTCGGTAGCCAGGTTTTTCGTCAGCATCTTCAAACCGCCCTTTGCCGCCGCATATGCGCTTACAGTTTCCCTTCCCACTTCACTCATCATCGAACATATATTGATGATCTTTCCGCTCCTGCGCTTCACCATATATTTTCCAACCTGCTTCGACATGATGAAAGGACCGGTAAGGTCAATTTTTAAGACCAGTTCCCAATCCGCCAGGTCCATTTCCAACACTGGTGTGCGACGGATAATGCCGGCATTATTTACCAGTATGTCAATCGGTCCCAATTCTTTTTCGATCTGTTCAATATTTTCCTTCACCGCTGTTTCATCAGTCACATCAAATAAATAGCCGTGGGCGGTTATGCCGTCAGCCGCATACTCCGCAAGGGCTTTATCCATTTTATCCCGGTTATGGCCATTGACAATGATCGTTGCACCCGCTTTTGCCAGCCCGGTGGCCATCGACATTCCCAGGCCATGCGTGGCTCCTGTGATCAACGCTGTTCTTCCTGTTAAATCAAATAATGAAATCGACATGTTTAATTTTATTAACAGCGGTTTTGATTATCAATAATGAAATGAAGCCCTGCTTTTTTAAGCGGGGCTAAAGATAGTAGGTAAGTATTGTTGTTGAATATAATGGGCGACATTTATTTGTACAAACGAGTATATCGGATTTGGTTATCCATCGGTTAAAATGCTTATTGGTATAGACTACACCAGGAAGATAGATTACTCTCTCAACCGTCATAAAAAATATGATCGGACGAGACGTCAGACCGTATTTTTATGACCGATAGCTACCAGCGTTCAATTAATCGATTCTCAATCCTGCTTAAGAAAAGTTTCCAGTTCCTGCATCATTGAACTGTTGCCGATGAACAAGGGTGTTCGCTGGTGCAGGTCTTCGAACGCGATGTCAAGTATTCTTTTTTTACCATTGGTTGCTTTTCCGCCAGCCACTTCAAAGATAAAAGCCCATGGATTACATTCATATATCAACCGCAATTTGCCATTAGGAAATGCGGTGGTGGCAGGATTAAGGAATATACCGCCTTTGATCAGGTTCCTGTGCAGATCGGCCACCATACTAGCCACATGCCGTTGCGTATAGGAACTTTCCTTTTCCTTGTTTTTTTGCTGGATATGATCCAGGTATTTTTGAATGCCCTTTGAATAATGATAGTAATTGCCCTGGTTGATTGAATACAGATGGCCTTTTTCCGGGCACCTGATATCCGGATGGCTTAAATAAAATTCTCCTATCGACGGATCCAGTGTAAATCCATTTACACTCCTGGAAGTTGCAAATACAAACATAGTGGAAGAACCGTAGATCACATAACCGGCCGAGACCATACTCTTCCCTTCCAAATTAAAATCAGCCCTGTCGCAGGGCGTACCCGGAGCGCTTTTTCTGAGGTAAACACCGAAGATCGTTCCGATGGAAATACAATTGTCAATATTACTGCTTCCGTCCAAAGGATCAAAGGCAACGATGTATTTACTTTTGCAACTCAGCTCGTCATCAAATACCATGATATCTTCCAATTCCTCACTAACAATACCCGCACAATTTATCCCGCGTTTCAATACCGCGATCATTTGATTGTTAGCAAATTCGTCCAGCTTTTTAACCTGCTCACCCTGTATATTGACCGTACCTGTATCACCCAACATATCAACCAGTCCGGCTTTATTTACCTCCAGGTTGATCAGCTTGGCTGCAAGCGCGATATCACGCAGTAAATTACTTAGCTCCCGTGTTGCCTTCGGAAAATTGCGAACTTCAGAGGTCCTGAATTCATCTAATGTTAATACGTTGCTATAGTTGCTCATGTAATTTTTTGTTGCATTGCTTATAGGAGTTGACTGTAGTGACCTTACCCCCGCTCCCCGAAGGTCGTGACAGGCTTTCTCCAAGTGGAGAGGGAACTGGACCCCAAGGACTATAATTTCTTTTTATTTTTGGAGTATCCAGCATCCAGTATCGAGTATCCAGTATCAAGTATCCAGTATCAAGTACCAAGTATCCAGCATCCCCCATCATCATTTCTTCTTTCGCGCTGCCAGGTTTAGTATTTTTATGTTGCGGAAATCCACCGGTTGCCCTTCGCTTTGCAGCGCTATAAAACCTTCCTTTAATAACTTCCCATCCTGTTTTATTTTTGGGTCATAATTAGATACAACACCGCCGCCTATTTGTGGTTTTGAGTATTGGAGTACCGTATCTCCATTTATTATATGCGTTATCAGGGAATCTCCCAGTACAATAATTTCACCGCTTACCCATTGGTCGCCTTCGTATGTTTTGGAGGTTGATGGGATGCAATGCCTTGAATCTATTTTACCCTCAAATATGACGTCTGTTCCGGGTGAACACATATTGCCGGTGGGCCTTGCAACGCCGTCACCCAGACCGGCCAACAGCTGAAACTC
>JBDSLD010000398.1:0-20204 GCA_039916545.1 Ferruginibacter sp. | reverse complement strand
TAAATGATGTATTTGTGGATGGGCAAACTATTTGGGTAGCTGGTACAAATACAATAACTCCGGCCCGGCTTGTCAGCCAGGCCTGGCTAACCGGCGCACCCATAACGCTACCGGCGGCAATGAAAGAACCCATCAGGAATATCGTAAAGGATTCAACCGGGGCGATCTGGTGTGGAACAAGCGATGGATTAATACGGATCAGCCGGATGCAACTTTCCGGGCAATCATCTATCTCTCCTGATTCCATGCAATATTTTAAGGGCAACAGCGTAAACCATCTTTTCCTGGATCCCCAGCAAAACCTTTGGGTGGGCACCACCAAGATGATGCATGTAAGCCGCGTGGGTAAATTTCCTTTTCGTGCCTTTACCGGAAAAGGCAATGGCGACGCAATGGATCATATTTATTCGCTGGTGCCATTAACAGACAATAAAATTTTTGCCACCGGCACCAATGGTCTTTATATCACTTCTACCAACAGCGGAATAACAACACGGGTAAAAGGAACTGAATCGCTGGGCATCAATCACCACATTACCAGCATTGGACAAGGCAACTGGCTTCTTTCTACAGATGAAGGCATGTATATCTGGAATGAACAAAAGGGCCTGCAGCATACTACTACATTGCTCAGATTATACCCGGAATGGAAACCGTTTGTCCGCAATTATTTTAATAATTCTGTTCTCAGGGATTCTTTTATGTACTGGGTAAGCGAGGAAAACGAAGGCGTACTGAAATGGGATATGAGAAAACATACGATCAGGCAATTCAAAGCAGGTACCAGTCACAATGCCGGTCTGCCTGAAAATCATTTTCATAACCTGGCCTTCGACCGGGAAGGTCGGCTGTGGCTGATGGGCGATGAGGCCCTTACGGTAATGGACACGCGACGCGATACTGTTGTGCAGGTTATCCGGGAGTCTAAAACAGGTCCGAACAGCAGTATGTTCTTCGCCATGTATGATGATGGAAAAGTAATTTGGTTCGGTACTTTTGGCGGCGGGCTCAATGGCTTTGACAAGCGAAAGCTTTCCTGGACCTTTATTACAGAAAAAGAAGGATTGTGTAATAACGTGGTTTACGGAATACTTCCTGAAAATGAATCCTGCTTTTGGGTTAGTACCAACAAAGGCATTTCCAGGGTCAACAAGCAAACTTTGGAGTGCATTAATTATTATAAAGAAGATGGCCTGCAGGACAATGGCTTTGATGAAAAGGGAGCGTTGCAATCAGGCGGCTTTTTATATTTTGGCGGCATCAACGGATTTACGCGGGTCAACACGGCAGACACCGCTCTCCGGCAGCAATCATTTCCTGTATTCATCTATCAAATAAGTTACACCCTAAATGGGCAAAACTATACAATCAACAAACTCTCCTGGGATAAAATTCAATTTAAGCCGGGTACTGTAAATATCAATATCCGGCTTGCAGCGCTGCGGTTCCCGGAAAGCAATAAGATCCGGCTCGATTACAGCCTGGAAACCGAGGGCCTTTCAAGACAGCCGGTAGAAGAGAGCAACATCATTACCTTAAGTTCTCTGAAACCCGGCAATGCAGTCCTGCATATCGGTGTACGGGATGAAATGGATACCTACCATGAAGACGCTTTCAAAATGCGACTTTTCATGGAGCCGTTCTGGTACCAGACCTGGTTGTTTTGGGGCAGCCTGGTTGTGGCGACCTGCCTGTTGTTGTGGGGGCTGTACAAGCATCGCATCAACCTCATCGAGCACGACCACAGGATGAGGCGGGAGATCGCCAGCGACCTTCATGATGAGATCGGCAGTACGCTTAACAGTGTGAAAGTATTTGCTAAACTGGCCGAAACCGCCAAGGAAAAACAGCCGCTTTTTGAACAGATAAATTTTTCTCTCAAGCAGGCTTCTGCGGGGTTACGGGATATCATCTGGGTATTGGATGATAAAAAAGATAACCTGGAAGAATTATTCATGCGACTGCAGCAATTTGCCCTTCCCGTAGGCAATGTCAGCGGCATCCAAATTGAATTCATTTGCGCTGACCGGCCAGCTGAAATCTCACTTAGTAAATCCGAGAAAAAAAATTTGTACCTTATTTGCAAAGAAGCTGTCAACAATAGTTTTAAGTATGCATACTGCACCGCAATCCGCATCGAATTTTTCAGGGAGCAGGGCAAGCGCATCCTGGCGATCACCGATAATGGCAAAGGCTTTTCTGAAGCATCTGCCGTTGCCGGCAATGGCTTGCAGAACATGCGTGCGCGTGCCGAGCAGTCGGGTTACAAAATCGTGATCGGCTATCCTGCAGACGGTGGTACCTGTATCCGCTTAATGCAAAAATAAGGTGGAGTTAATGTTCCTATTGAACCATCACGGCCAAATAATTATAGTGCCACGTCAGCGCCCGCCATATAATTCGGGGGCAGCATTCAACATCGGGAATTCCCGCTGGTGCCAATAGGGGTAGCTGGGTAAAATATCACTTACCGCGTCTAATTTCTTAACCTGTTCCAGGGAAAGGTTCCAGCCAACTGCGCCAAGGTTTTGTTTTAACTGGTCTTCATTCCTGGCGCCAATAATAATATTGGAAATGGTGGGCCGCTGCAGGAGCCAGTTTAGCGAGATCTGTGCAGGTGTTTTACCGGTTTCCCGGGCTACCTCATCCAGCACATCAACGATATTATACAATCGCTCATCATCTGTGGAACCTGCTATGACAGGACTTCCGCCCTGCGCTACCCTGGCATCAGCCGGTACCGGTTTATCCCGTTTATACTTCCCCGTTAGTTTCCCGCTGGCCAGCGGGCTCCATACAATCGTACCAATATTTTGATCGATTGCAAGCGGCATCAGTTCCCATTCAAAATCACGGTTGAGCAATGAATAATAAGCCTGGTGTGCCACATATTTACTCCAGCCATATCTTTCTGAAACGGATAAAGATTTCATCAGGTGCCATCCGCTGAAATTGGAACAGGCGATGTAACGGACTTTGCCGCTTTGCACCAGGTTATTCAAGGCACTTAACGTTTCGTCGACGGGTGTATTGGCGTCAAAGCCATGCATGTGGTATATATCTATGTGATCGGTACCTAAGCGGCGCAAAGAGTCTTCACAACTTTTTACGAGGTTAAAACGTGATGAACCAAAATCATTTATTTCACTACTCATTGGGAAAGTCGCCTTGGTTGAGATGAGTAGTTTATCTCTCAAACCCGTAATTGCCTTACCCAAGATTTCTTCGGCAATGCCCATAGAATATACATTGGAAGTGTCAAAAAGATTGACACCGGCGTCCAGGCACAGATTTACCATACGCGTCGCTTCATCTGTCTGCGTACTTCCCCAGGCTTTAAAGAAGTCATTTCCTCCGCCAAAAGTGGCGGTGCCAAAACTCAATACCGGCACCCTTAGCCCGGCATGTCCTAATTGTCTGTATTCCATATATTATTTGAATTCTTTTAATGAATTAAAAAGATCAGTAATTTAAAAATGGCTCAATTTGAAAATTGACACTTTTTACTTAAAGATATTTAGTGTCTGCAAGAAAACGCCGTTACTAATAACTGGTAAGGGTTTTAGAATATTTTCTAATCCGAATCTTCACTTCACCAACTACCTGTCAACTCTCTACTTTTGCCTCCACAGCCGGAACGCTGCTGTTTTTGCTTCTTTGAAAAATAGGTTGCTAACGCTGTTACTGGGATCAAACAGTCGCCACACTTAAATGCCTTTTATTAAACAGCTCAGTAATATTTTATTTTAGGCTATTTATTTAGTTTGAGATTAATAATATTCAACAAGGAAAATCTCCACAATTCATTGTCTGTAAAGGTTTTCAACGTTTTCCTGCAAACACGATGTAAATGAGGAGAGCGCTACCCGGTGCCATGCAATTTCAAATTGTCAAATTTTCAAATTAGAATTATAGTTCCACCAACTCATTCCGTATAGCATAAATCACCAAGCCGACACGGCTTTTAACATTGAGTTTTTCAAATAACGAATTTCTGTAACCATCAATAGTTTTGGGACTTAAAAACATACGCGCGGCAATTTCATTGTAGGTAAGCTCACTGCAGGCAAGCTTCAAAAATTCCTGTTCCCGGTTATTTAATGACCGGATAGTTTCCCATCCTTTCACTTCTGTATGGTTTTCGTTTTGCAGGGAGTGGACCAGTTTACCACTGATAAAATCTGTATAATAAAAGCCTTTATTCATAATTGCTTCCAGTGCTTCTCCAAGCGCTTTTGGTTCCACATCTTTACTTAAATATCCTTTCACTCCAAGTTTAAGCATACGCACCACGCTTTCCTCATTTTCTATCATACTCACGACTAAAATCTTGATTAGGGGAAATTTTTCACCGAGCCATTGCGCGGAAACGAACCCGTTCATCAGTGGCATATTGATGTCCATTAATATGATATCAGGTTCATTTTCCTTCGTTAATTTTCGCTGCAGATCAGCGCCATTATCCGCTTCAAAAACAATCTCGCAATCATTGCGGATCATTTCAATAAGATTGATCAACCCCTTACGAAAAAGTGTGTGGTCATCTACCAACGCTAACCGGATTATTTTTTTACCTGGCATAAAAGGTTTTTTGTATCAGCGGCCAATCTGAATATCAGCGCCGCTTTTTCTGACCAGTCTTAATTGACCGTTGTATTTTTACAAGCTGTTTCCAGGGAGGCTTGGAAGATCTGAGTCGCTTAACATTTTTAAATCAACACTAAAACAAGCCATATATCTTCGGATACTAATGTAAATAATTTTTTGGTATCATTAGCGAATATTTATGCGTTTTGCCGCGTGTTTGGCAACGTAATTACAAATACAGGAAAAACCCCTTATTAATATCCATTGTTTTCCCTTTGCAGGCTACATATAACTTCTGCATCTTCGTACAAGAAATACAGTTCCAAAATTTTAACACAAGGAGATTGATCAAAAAAACTGTTTCCGAAAACGGGATAAATTTAATTGCACCTGGTTATTGATTGATTAAACATCTGGATAATGCTCGAAAAATTTATCATAATCAGCAATAGCAGTTACTTTCTAAAGTATAAATTCCTTATGGAATTTTTACCTTAGTATGTTCTACCGGTATCAGTATAGAAATCTGAGTGCCGCTTCCTCCCTGGCTTTCAATATTGCAGGTGGCGTTTAATGAAAGGCAACGGTTCTTTATATTTTCCAGGCCATTGCTATGCATGTTAGCAGTAACCAGGTCAAAACCGATCCCGTTGTCAACTATTTTTATGGCAAGGGTACGTGGGCTGGATTCAAATATTACCAGCACCTCAACGCTTGATGCCTGGGAATGTTTGATCACATTTTGCAAAACCTCTTTTACGATACGGATCGCGATCGCTCGTTTTTTTATTTCTAATTCCAGCTCCTCGCCTTTCACATCATAGGTCATGCTAAAGAGACCTGATTTTTGTAAATTGAGGCATTCGGTCCTGATTTGTTCCGTTAAACTTACATTATGAGCCGATTCATCTTTGATCGTCCTGGCCAGGTGCCCCAGCTCAATAATGGCCCGGCTTATAAGCTTTTTTGCATCCTCGGTTTTTGTTAAGACAATTGCCTCATTTTTAAAATCAATGGTCTTCAAATAGAGATTGGCAAGCGTTAATTTCTGCCCGATATTGTCATGAATTTCCTGCGAAATATCGTTGATGGTTTGAGTTTGGATCTGTTCTTCTTTTTGTCTTTCTTCGTCCCTTTGCAACTTTCTTTTTGCCCAATACCGGTAAATAATACCAACGCTGATTATAAAGACCTCAAGGATAATACCTATGTGAAAAGTAGTGGGTGGAAATAAAAAAGACAAGGTACTCGGAAAAAATAATCTTTGAACAGAGCCTACCATAAAACCGAGGGAGCCGAAAAATATGAATAAGGCACTCTTAAACTTTCTTACACAATACATGCAATTAATGATGACCATGCAAATCCCCAGCAGGATACTGATTTTTGCCCAGTTGAATACAAAAGTTTGTATATGGGAATTATATACAAACATAAAAACAAAGAAATGCACGATCGCACTGAATAAAACATTTGCCTTTAAAATAATTGATAACCTGTAAAGCAATTTATGGCCCAGCATATCCTTTAAAAAAATTTGGACCACATGCATGAGCACCGCAATAGCAAATGCCCCGACAGCCACATACGGCGTAAGGCGAAAACCCATTTCAGAATCAAGACCAAGAAACTGCTGATCAAGTTGATCATTCTTCATTACTATAAAAAAAAGCAATGCGATATACAATGCATACCATAAATGAAGTTTATCCTTAATAGCAAAGAATAAGGAAACGTTCAGAACAAAAAATAATATCAGCAGACCTACGATTATACCAAATACAAAGTAAATATTGTTTTCATAAATTTTAAGCGCCTTTGGCTGTAACAGTGCAAAACCCATGTACTTGTAAACGTTGCTGGCATTGATGCTGAGGTAAAGTGTGTCAACACTTTTCTGAGGGAGTGCAAAGGGAAAAACATGGTGGGCAAATTGATAAGACCGGTCGCGAAACCTGTATTTAAGACCCGTGTGCGCCACTTCGTTCCAACGGCCGTTAACCTGCTGAAACAGCTGACCGTCGTACATACCAACCGGAGCCAGCAACAACATTAAGTTCCTGTCTTTTTCAGCTGAATTTTTTACTATGATCCTGATCCAATAATAGTAAGGATCATAATCAAATACCAGTACAGGTTTGTTGTCTGCCCTGATAAAATTTAATTTAGATCTTACCACTGAGTCTACGGATATTGGCACTGTTGTTCTTAAGTAAGAAGTATATTTTGTAATGAGAAATTGGAAATTACTGTCGCACTCCGATGCATCAATCACCTGTGCAAAAGGAGACAGGAAAGCAAATACGAGTAAAAGAGATAGCAGCGGCCGAAGCAGTATTTTCATAATAACGATTGCATTCGTAACAAATGTAAATTTATTATAATTAGCGTAAGTTACTTATGAATGTGCCAGGCGTTCCGCCGACAATATTGCATATGCTTTTCTACGTACCATATTAACACCTCCAAGGGGGGCATGCTCAACCATGGAATGCCCAGGTGAAAAAGTTATCCGTTGATCCATTTCGTCAGAAGCCAGGTTTTGTTTGGGCAGCAGTATGGTACCTACCTGGTGAAACGGCGTTTCCCATAGTACGCTGCTATTATCGACTGGTTCCGTATGCTCGTTTTCCTGGAATTGTACATACAACCCAAAGGCTACCTCTTCCTTTGCACCAGTCGAAAGGTCATCGGTCAGCCTTTCTTTCAAAAAATCTTTTCGTGGCTTTTCAGGCATCAGACTGGTAATGGTTTTTAGCGGAGATGCATGCCATTTGATTGCCCTGTCTGCGCCAAAGGAATATGGAGTGCCGGAATAATAATTTTCTTCAAGCACATTTGGCACCTGTATCCTGACGGAACGCAGGAACGGCAGACTTCCCTTGAAAGCATGACGTATTATTGTTATCGCACTTTTGATAAAATTCAGTCCCCTGGGGATTACCAGTTTTACACCGTCCGGTTGGTAGTCGGCGACCCCGGGTGCAAAAGTGCGGCTGGTAAATAAAATGATATCCTGGGTGTTGCCTTCCGGATCATCATCAAGAAACCGGGAACTTGTTACACTCATTATCTTAATGGCCATGCCCCTGGCCGCCTTCGTTTTATCGTCAGTTACAGAAGGGTTACCGTTGGTAAAACGTATCCAAATTTTATAGGTTTCTTCCTTTTGAAACAATCCTTTCTTTAAGTCTGCCGGCAACCCATCTTTTACTTTCAACAGGCCTTTTACCAGCCCAATAGTTTTGGTATGAAAAACCCTCAACGGCTTTTTACCGGGATATTTCTTTTCCAGGTGCCGCCTGATATAAACTACAATCTTGTCAGCAATTGTATCAATTTTAGCCATCGGGCACCTGCCTGTGATTTCTTCCTGGGTCATATTATCAGTTGTTTGTTTCATGATCAAATCAATTAATCCCGCCGTCAATAATTATTTCACCAGGTACCTGAGCGCATTGATACCGGGCATAAAAAAGTATGCCCCACCTACGACGGTAGTAAATTCCGGCACGTTTGTATACCTGTTCCTGACAACATCCTGGGGAGTTGTAAATTCGTGACAATCGGGCTGGTCTTTAGTGGGCCGTGGAGAAATTATAGGATCCACCTCATTGCACAGATCGGCGAAAGTGGATGTGTTGGCCCACACATTCTGAACAAATTCAAATTGCCTTGCTATATCCGATACAAGGCAAATAAAGTGTAGCCCCCGGTTTATTTCAGTTTTCTCATTTTCACCGGTACTTCCTTTTTCGCTACCACAACCGTGATTACGCCAACGATTGAATTCAGGTGACTTTTTAACCTCGTCAAGAATGGCATTGACCCTCATTTCCCTATCAAGTGGTTCTCCGTAAATACGTCCCCTGCGCAGCATCCTGTGTTTACCGGACATTTCATCAGAGTCTTTCGCGTTCCGGCCCGTATGCACCTGGTCGCGGGGGTTAGTGCGCCTGATATGTGCACCCAACGGGCATTTAAGCCCAAACTCATCATCGCCGCCCACATAATTAAAGTTGTTAAACATATGCGCGTCTACCAGATCCGGACGCTCGGGGCATGTCACCAACGGCCGACCATCCGGCCAGCGGCCAATCATTTTAGCAGCCAGCCTGATAGCTTTTTCATCCTCGTTTCTCCCGGATTCTTGTGAGCGCCAGTAAAGAAAGGACCAAAATTTATCGATATGCTGTTCAATTTGCCTGAATACAAGATAGGTCCCATTTTTACCTAAATCCTTTTTGTCTGACAGGCCAGGCAACATTGCCAAACCACAACTATCCGCATCATTATTTACATAGGGGCTCGGAGAAAAATTGTTATAGGTATTTTTATAACCCAAAATAAATTCACCGGGATTTACCAATTTATCAGTATCGATGTTTTTAAGATCGGATTGGCTAAACCCTTTGATGATAGGTTGAGATATCCCATCCTGGAAACCAAAATGTTCTTTTGAAATATCCCTGACATACTCATTGGTTTTTGCTTCATGTACTTGTATTAAGCCATGCTGTTTACTCAAGTATACATCATATGCCAGTTCGTAAAGTTTTGCATCATTCGTTGCGTATAGCATGATCATACAATCCACAGGGTGTTCATCATTCCCCCAATGCCAGTTAGCCGGCTTATTTTGTTTTGTATCACCCAGCAAAGAAGACCTTTCTTTAATCCTCGCTGAAGGATGATCCGGGTCAGGATAACTATAATCCATGCCTTCTAAGAATTCTCTTGAAAAAGTATCAATGATGTCTTTATGCAAACCTAAATTCCGAAGCCCCCTGCTTGTAAATGCGAGGTGAACCGCACAGTCGGGTTCCTTTATTTTTTCCCCTTCAGCATTCTTATTAACCGCACTTGTGATGTGATTATCAATCAGGTAATTAAAGTATGCCCTGGCACTGATCACCTCTTCAATCTGCAATAAAATATAAGTGGCGGAATTCAGGTTATTGTATCCACGGGCTATTAATCCCTGCATATCGCTTCTTTCCCTATCCACTAAACCTGTAACCACTTGTCTTTCTTTTATAGAGTAACTCATTATAGTTATTGTTGATTTTTCAAATAAATATTATTAAAATAATCTTAACCATTCTTTCGCTTCCTTGTCACTCATACGCTTAAATAACCCATCTCTTATTTTCCTGTTCTTGTTAATGTTATCAACAGTGAGGCTCTGCTCATGCGCATACCATAGATCCGTTACATGCTGATGTGTATGTATTACATTCATATATCCTTCAGGGTCCGTCATGACGCCTCCAGAATAAAAGAAGACGGCATCCGGAAATCCCATCCCATTTGAAAACATAAAATTTATTCCCTTCGGTGTGGTTCCATTTAGAAAATCCCTTACGTAAAAATCCGTGGTATTGGCATAATTGGAAAGAAAAACAAGTCGTCTGCGTTTGTCGACAACAAGCCACCTGATACTACTGACAGTAGGGATGTCCATTATCAAACCAGCAATGCTGATGACCCTTAACGCAAACGCATAAAAGTACTTTCGAAGCTGGCCCTTTTTTAAAGGCGCTGCTGCAGTCATCTCATTAATTACCGGGTGTAGCTGAGTAGCCGTGATCCTCCTGACGTGAGAATCGGGAGGCCGGGAGGCTGTTACACTTTTCTTTGACGCAATATAAAATCCGAAGCCAACAGCCATTGTTATTAATAAAAACCCGATAAAAAATAGCGTACAAAAACATATATAATAAGTTACCAGCAAAGCAATAACAAGAAAAAGAAAAAACTCGAAGACCATCAAAAATACAGCTACCCGCCAGGTCGAAAGGATCTCCTGAAAATTTGCTGACCTGGCAGGTCTATCGGCACAATTAAATTTCGTGGCATGTGTTTTTATATGCCTTTGAATAAGCGCTTTAATGCTTTTTGGCGATAATCCATCCAATACATTTAAACCCCGGAGTTTATCTAAGTAAGTTTCAATTTGCCTTCGCAATACTTTTTCTTCCTGTACATCTTTTTTAGTGATACCACTATACCGTGATTTGAAAGCACTTCGATATTTGTGTGACCTTAAATAACCGGCGAGATCTATGTCTCTTGCTAAACCGTTTTCGGGAAAACCTTCGCAGTGTCTGAATATTTCGCATAATCCCCTTTTACTGGTTCTTAACAGATCGTCCAGGTGCCTGGAAAAAGGGCCGCAAAAAGTTGTAGCCAATACAAAGGTTTCGGGAAGCATTTCACCATGATAATTTTGTGCAGGCAGAATTACACCGGATACAAATAAAGCGGTTTCAGAACCGGCAAAATCAACCAGGGATTTACTTTCATCTTTATTCAATTGTTTCAATAAAGCTTTCAAACGGCCTGATTCACCATTTTTAATAGCAACCGCCACTGTAAAACCGGAATGGATTCTGTGCATGATTTTAGGGGAAATATTAGGTAGGTAAATTATTTGAATTCCTCATTTTCACGGTCATTCCACTTAATCAACTATCCAGCATTTGCTTTGATTTAAAAAAGGAAAAAATCATTTTATTTACAAGTCGTTTAATATTTATTTTGCAACGCCGTATTTTAATTCAGCTGAATTATTTTTACGCAGTCGAAGCTACCTGTACATTTGGATCCACCCATCGCTTCACGGATTTGGCCATCAAAAAGAGATAGCTGGAAATAATAGACAGCGAAATCCACTCTGCCCACAGAAGACTGACCGGATGAAAGCAGAGCCAGGTCAGCAAAACTCCAAGTGTTAAAAGCCCCATTGTAATTCTTGCAATTTTAAAGGTCATTGACTCGTCTGGCTTTGCAAAAAAGATCATCACAAAAATATTTAGAATAAAAAATAAAAATGAAAACAGATTGTGCCTGAATTTATCTACGTGGTGGGGATAGAGGACCACCCCTATCAAACAAAGGCCGATAATAATATTATACAGATTCCCGTTTTTTTGGATCTTTAAATCTTCATGCATATTTAAATAAACAACCCCGTTAAAAATATATAACATGGCGGCCATACAATATAGCAAGCCAAATAAATAACTATTTGAACCGTAGACATAATCGCTTACGCTTTGCCGAAAGCCAAATCGGATCTTAGGAACTTTTTGTGAAGAATGGATCTGCATGGTCCACCCGGTATCCTGGCCCACTTCCTGAGTCTTGCGCCGGTATTCAAAATTCTTTTGTAAAGAAGCTATCTGACCAGCTGATAAAAATGTATCCATTTCTGCCGGGGTAATCAATTTCACCTGCTCCGGATAAAATTCATCGTCGTCAAAAGTTTTCAATATCGCAGGAATGAGTATGCAAATGATTGCTATAATCATCTGAAGTGTACGGAAAGATTTTAGTGGATCCTGAAAATACTGGTTAATATTATGAGCCTTCTTCATAAAGACAGCGTGAATTTAATTTTGAATGTTTATCATGCTGCCTGCCGGCGCATCCTTGATATTGGGCGAAATGTAAAAAAATATTATTGTAAATGCAAGCATAAAATTTTTGATTTTACTAAGCAACCCATTGCGCTGCTTAAATAAACAAGTCACTTTTCCGTTGCCGCATTTTATATCTCTTTCAAATATCTATGCCTGAATCAGGTTTTAAAAATTTTGATAATATCCTTTGACTTGTATATCGCGCATTGAGCATAAAGGCTGAGAAAACCGACAAGCCCGAGGTAAAAGTAATCTCCCAACACTTCCCAGTTCATTAAATTGTCGAGATAAGATTTTAAAGCCAGGGTCAACCCCAGGGTAGAAAAGATCATCACCATAGCAAAGAGCAGCATGTTGTTCCGGATCAAATCCTCGTCGGGCCTGCTGAAACGAATGAGCCTGAATTTAAACAAGGTAAAAAATGAAATAATTCCTATAAGTATTCCAATTAGCCTGGATAAAAAAGACAGGCGTTGTTTATTGATCACTTCCTTGTGCTCCCTGTACTCATAAAATTGAAGTATTTCGCGGCCCAGTACCCGTTTGATCGAATGCAGGTCCTTTTGCCCGGGATATATGCATAGCAGAATCCTTGCAGGCAGTGCCTTATTACTATCGACCCTCTCTTTGATCCTGGAAAACAATACTTCAAAGAACTGAGCGTAGGATACACCGCCGCTGCCGGTTGATATCATTGGTAACACCAGGTTGCGCATTGATGCCTTTTTCCCCCACTGGTTGGGCCTGGAAACTTCATTAAAAACATTGTTGATTGCATCTTTTAAATTACAAAGGCGCTGAGCTTTTAACGAGTCGAAAAACTGGTCACTAATTAACTCAGCCTTCTGAAGATTTATGTTCCCAACTTTGCTCATACTATCAGTTATTGGTTTGGCGGCAGGTTTTTTGAGCTTGATCAAATTATTTGTAACCTGTGCCAAACTTTTACCGTAACGGGCAATTAAGTTGACCAGGTTAGTATTGCCGTAATTTGGGATCACTACCGCATTGATGACGTAATCAACGCCATACTGTTTGTACACGCCATTTCTGACGGGAAACATTTGAGTGCCCCCAACTCGTACACTGTCAAAATATTTCCTGCTTTTTTGCTTCGCTTTTAAATTACAACCCGAGCAAATATGGTGATAACTATAAGCATCATTACTGCCTTCAACCGAACACTCATAGTATTCATTTGGTGAAGCCACCAGTGTATAACCAGTATTATCTAACTTATTATTTAATTCTCTTCCGTTAACGATAACTGTATCTTGAAAAATGAGTTTGGTCAATGCAAACTCGGTTTCTATTCCCTCCTTATTTTGAAAAGTAAAGACTGGCTGATATACAATGCCATTCTCTAAGGCCGGGGAGTTAAACCCAAAACTATCCAGTTCGGCAGAAATAAAATCTTCCCGCTGGCTTAATGGATCACTGAAAGAATTTACATTCGAGAACCAGACAGAACGTTTTCCGTATTCAAAATAAAATGCTGTCGATATCGCAATTAACAGAACCGTTAGCACTATAAAAGACGCTTTCATATTAATTATTTTTAACTCAGGCTCCGCTACTAAAGGTTATAAAACCTCTTAAAAGTATCAAGGGGGAAAACACTGTTTTTTGATAGTGAAATTTCCGGTAATATTAATTTTTAGAGAACCCTTGTATGTTCTTACTATTTTGTGAATAGCTGCAGGAGTTACTGTTGATTGTATCTTTAATTACAATGTTCAATAAAAATTGAAGACTATCCACTATCGGCTGATAATGTAAATAGCATAGAAGAACGATCATCTTTTGCAAACCGGGCCATCATTGAATTACTACAGGTATTCATTAATTTAGTGTTCGGCTGAAGGCCTTTACTACTTTGTATCACTGGTAACTAATTATGTAAAAATCTGATCAACGATTTAAATTTATTAATAAAATGATCCGCTTAGTAAAATATTTATTACTTGTTCTTCTGCTGCCAGTGGATAGTTTTGTATCAGGTCAGGGTACAGGGGGATTACAGGTTCTGCTAACTGTCGATAATGATTTTTTTGGCTTTGATAACAAAGATGAAAGTTATACCGGAGGTGCAAAGGTCGAAGTACTGGTTCCCGGATTAAAATTAAAGTGGGTACCTTTTTATAAATTCAAAGGGGAAAGCGCCATAAACATACAACGCTTTGCCGTTGGTGGAACTGCATATACTCCAAGAGATATATCGGTTGAATCTGTGATAAAAGGAGACCGCCCATATGCTTCGCTAATGTTCTTAAGTGCAGGTAATAACTCATATAGCAAAAATAGAAAATGGATAATGCAATCTGATATCGTTATCGGTGTTATGGGTGCAAGAGGCCCAGGCAGTGCACAGGCGTATATCCATAGTCATCATTGGTTTGGCTCCGAAAGGCCTGTACCTAAAGGATGGAATAATCAAATCGGTTATGATGGTAGTTTTGTGGCTAATTACAATACCAGGCTGCAAAAAAAAATAGTTGGAACGGGACATAACAATGGCTTTGAATGGCTGCAATTAAATTTAACAGGCAGGCTCGACTTAGGAAATTACATGACTAATATACAGCCGGGCGTCAAGCTAAATTTATTAAACTGGAATACAGGTATTTTGCAGGAATACAGTCCGGACATTCTTACTTTAAACAATGTTTCCGTAGCTGGCTCAGGAAAAATTATCAGGTTTAATATTTTCGCAGAACCGCAGGTAAGATTTGCGGCTTACAATTCCACCCTGGAAGGCGCTTTGTTTAATGACCATAGTATTTACAAAATCGAACATTCCAATGTAAAAAGAATATTATTTGAAATCAACGGTGGGGCAAATTTATTAATAGGTGATATTCTTTATATCCGATATTCTTTTTATGGCAGAAGCAGGGAGTTTAAAGGCGGAAAACCCTTTCACACATGGGCCGGAATTACTGTAGGTATTTCTCCCGCAAGATGGAACCGTAATTAATAATATTTATATTACTAATAGAGAAGAAGCGCCACAACATCAAAATAGCTGACAATGTATCCCACTATTGCAGAATAAAACCAGGTTTACAAAGTAAGTGCGGTAATGCCTTTAGACAATTGTCGGGTATATATTTCATCGCTTCCAGAACGCTCCGCGTTATAAATATCCTTTTGGTCCTGGTTCATACGCGGTTGTTTTTAAAGTGAAAGACCAGCGGATGAATCGGAAAAAACGCATCGCTCATTCATCTTTCGATAAGTAGACGCGCCAAATAAAAAAAAATTTTGGCTACAACAACAGCAGATTCGGCTACCCCTGCTTATTTATTATTGCGCAGCTTTGCAGTATAAAAACAGGCACATGAAAATCATACTTACAGGCTCATTAGGGCATATCGGCAACCCGCTAACAAAAGCCCTGGCAGCTTCGGGGCATACGGTTACAGTTATCAGCAGTAATCCCGAAAAACAACCGGACATTGAAGCTTTAGGTGCTACAGCCGCTATCGGTTCATTGGAAGATGCCGATTTCCTTACCATCACCTTTACCGGCGCGGATGCGGTTTATTGTATGATACCGCCAAACAATTACTTCGATCACAACCTTGACCTGATGGCTTTCTATCGCATACTTGCCGGTAATTATGTTAAGGCGATCAGGCTGTCGGGTGTAAAACGGGTGGTTTATCTCAGTAGTATTGGCGCTCATTTAGAGCAGGGTTCCGGTATTATTCTTGGTCATCATTCGGGGGAAGCTATCATGAGCACGCTTTCCGATGTCGCTATCACCTTTATGCGGCCAACCAGCTTCTTCTATAATTTATATGCGTATACAGGACTGATAAAAAAGGAAGGCCTTATCGCGGCAAACTACGGTGCAGAAGACATGATCGTATGGGTTTCGCCGACAGATATTGCTGCTGCGATCGCTGAAGAAATAGTAAGACCGCTTGTTGGCAAAAAAGTGCTGTATGTGGCCAGTGAAGAACTTACGGGCAATGAAACCGCCAGTATTTTGGGTGCGGCTATTGGTAAGCCCGACCTGGAATGGATACTCATTTCCGATGGACAAACGCAAAGCGAACTGATTGCGGCAGGAATGAATCCCCGAATTGCCGCTGGTTTAGAAGAAATGTACGCCAGTCTTCATAGCGGTATATTTTTTGAAGATTACTACCGTAACCGGCCGGCGGCTTTGGGCAGGGTAAAAATGTCGGATTTTGCAAAAGAATTTGCTGCAACCTTTTAATAAAATAATTATACTGTCATATGGCAAACACACAACCCATCAGATTTAAAACGATCAGTGAATTCCACCAGTTCAGGCATTTACCTAAACCCGAGCATCCGCTGATCAGCGTGGTAAATTTGGAATTGGTCCGGCAGTTACCTGCCAATGAAGCGGGCATTATTAAAGATTTCTATTCCATTTCACTGAAAAAGAATTTCAATTTCAGAATGAAATATGGCCAGCAGGAATTTGATTTTGATGAAGGGGTTATGTTTTTTATGGCACCCGGCCAGGTTTTAAGAATTGAAGTGGAGGTAGATACACCAGTAAATCAATCAGGATGGATGCTACTCATCCACCCCGACTTTTTATGGAACACACCGCTGGCCAAAACAATAAAGCAATATAAATATTTCGACTACTCTGTCTACGAAGCCCTGTTTCTGTCAGAAAAAGAAGAAATAACTATTGGAGGCATCATGCAAAGCATCCAACAGGAATACCATTCAAATATTGATAAGTTCAGCCAGGATATAATCATTGCTCAACTGGAAGTGTTACTTAACTACTGCGAAAGGTTTTATCACCGTCAATTTCTAACCAGGAAAATAACCAACCATAAGATCATTGATCGTTTGGAAGATATCCTGGCAGACTATTTCAATAGTGATACATTGGTCAAAAAAGGATTGCCTACTGTACAATATGTTGCCGATGCATTGAATGTATCTCCCGGTTATTTGAGCAGTTTGCTAAAGGAACTGACTGGTCAGAGTACCCAGCAACACATACATGATAAGCTACTTAAAAAGGCAAAAGAAAAACTATCGACTACCGATCTGTCGGTAAGTGAAATTGCCTACGAATTAGGCTTTGAACATCCACAGTCATTTAGTAAATTATTCAAGACAAAAACCAACCTTTCACCCCTCGGGTTCAGGCAGTCATTCAATTGACGAAATATACTACAGCCCGTTTTATACTTTTACAAACTGTGAGGTAATTATATTAGTGTCTGCAAGAAAACGCTGTTATTAATAGCTGGCAAGGGTTTTAGAATATTTTCTAATCCGAATCTTCACTTTACTAACTGCCTGTCAACTCTCTACTTTTGCCTCCGCAGCCGGTCCGCCAGCTGGCGGATAACCGGAACGCTGTTGTTTTTGCTTCTTTGAAAAAATAGGCTGCGCATTTTTTCAATTCCGATTTCATCGGAACCGAACCAACGAAAGGCAGCTAACCCGCTTACTGGTGTAGCAAATCAAACAGTGGCCACACTCAAATGCCTTTTATTAAACAGCTCAGTAATATTTTATTGTAGGCCAATTATTTAATTTCAGATTAATAATATTCAACAAGAAAAATTTCCACAATTCATTTTCTGTAAAGGTTTTCAGCGTTTTCTTGCAAACATTGTGTACGGTTTAAAGGCGTCAACCGCTAATTTGCGCCAGCAAGATTAACAAATAAATATCTATCTCACAGGAACAGGAGGGCACAGCCGTAATTTGGGTTTTTCAATTTATCTTTATTTTATGGGCAGGCCATAAGGTCTTAATTTTCCCTGTATGGCCTGATCGTAAAATACCGCTTCATTAAGGCAAGTGTATCTCTCCAACAATTCATTCATTAATTAAAACAAAAAAAATGAGTACGATTAAAGTAAAAGACGGGACCGAAATCTATTACAAAGACTGGGGCACGGGACAGCCCCTTTTCTTCCACCATGGCTGGCCCCTATCAGGTGATGACTGGGATGGACAACTGATGTATTTTCTTAGCCAGGGATTTAGAGTTATTGCTCATGACCGCAGGGGACATGGAAGATCGTCACAAACCGCAATCGGCCATGATATGGATACCTACGCAGCAGATGTGGCGGAACTCACAGAAGCGCTTGATTTGAAAGATGCCGTACACATTGGTCACTCAACAGGAGGTGGTGAGGTAATCCGTTATGTTGCAAAACATGGCAAAGGCAGGGTAGCCAAGGCCGTGCTTATAAGTGCGGTTACCCCGATAATGGCAAAGACCGAAACTAATCCGGAAGGCATTCCAATGTCTGTATTTGATGAAATACGGGTGGGTACTGCTACACAGCGACCACAATATTTCCAGGATTTTACCATTCCTTTTTACGGCTACAATCGCGAAGGAGCAAAAATATCGCAGGGTATCAGGGACAATTGGTGGCGCCAGGGAATGATGGGCGGAATAAAAGCACATTATGATTGTATCAAGGCTTTTTCAGAAACAGATTTCACAGATGACCTTACAAGTGTGGATATCCCCGTATTGGTTTTGCATGGCGAAGATGACCAGATAGTTCCATTTGCACTCTCTGCAGTAAAGGCTGTAAAGCTGTTAAAAAATGGAAAACTTATTTCCTACCCGGGCTTTCCTCATGGAATGCCTGCCACTGAAGCTGCAACAATAAATGCCGACCTGTTAGCTTTTATTAAATCTTAACTAAAAGCAACTATTATCGAAATCAAATAGACGATCACCGCCCTGTTGCCGGCCTTCGGTCCGGTGGCAGGGCGGTGAGTTGTTTTAAAATATAGTCGGTGGTTATGCGCCTGCTATTATTTCTTTACTAAGTGATCACGCTATCCCGATGGGCAATTTCATTGGCTGTTTTTATATTGATTGCAACTGTTTAAAACTTTGTGCTGAATAATAGTTCGTGTACGTTTGACCTACCTCCTGTCCAAAGGCAGCGGGGGCCTGGATACACTGGTGCCGGTTTCTTGTATAAATAGCAATATTGATGTAGTTCTTAACAAGACTTTCTCTTATCGCTTCTCACCCGCTGCTGCTATTCTTAACGCAATATCTTCATTGTATGCCGGAGCTGTTAATTTTAATTTATGGCCAGTATGTTTAAGCAATTTTTTTTTGCTACTCACACCTGTAACCGGATCCATCCATTCAATTTCGTAGTTACCAGCTGGTATTTTTATTTCAATATCACTGCCGGGGTTTTCTTTAAAATAAATGGCATATTGTTTACCTGGCTGTATCAAAGCATATTGACCTGGTTTCCCTGGATGGCTGTTGATGACCACCGTACTGTCTGGTCGCATATTGATGAAATCAAAGCGATACAAAAAATCTTTCAGGCGGCCTAATTGCTTACGAAGTGCTGCACTTCCTCCTCCAGGTTGTGTCGGCGGATAATTGAATGTACCTTTTTCTTGTCCGGCTGTAAATGAATAATCCAGGTTGTTGTACAATGCCCCTCCGGCCAATAAAAACTGCCACCCCTCCCTCCGGTAAGTGCTATCGCTGTTACCCGCAAAGCCTGTCTCATTGTCACCGATAATTTTTGCCAGGTGATAATTTTGTGCAACAGTATAAGGTGGCGCTGCGTAATGAAAATTAAAAATGGATACCCCAGGGTGAGGATTTTGGATGAAGGCCGTGCCATTGGCAATGTTTTGTGATACCAGGTGGCGGCTTGTAAAACCCTTCTCTGTATCGGTGATAATATCCGCGATGTGATGTTGCCATTCAATGGTAACACCACCGAAATAAGGTTCATTACAAATTTCATAGATCACATTATCAAAGTCTTTTAATTCGCTTACAATTTTACGCACCATCTTTTCCTGTACAGCCAGCAGCCCACCGTTCTTATCCAATGTGTACACATCTGTTCGCGGAAGCGTATCCGTATTGTTAACATTATTGATCGAATTGAACGGACTTAAATTCCATTGCAATTCCTCATAGAAGGGGCAAAACAACGCCAGCTCAATTATAATACCGCGCTTTTGCGCCGCCGTTACAAAATCCTTTAGCCGGTTAAAATAAGCTGTATCCCATCGGGTAAGGTCAAACTTATTTCCTCCATTGGCATAGCCGGATATGGAGCTACGCAACCAGGGGCATACAAAACGACCGGCAGCAGGCGCCAATGTATTTTTATCAATATTAAAAGCGCCGGATGGTTCCACATAGCCGCCGGTGAATAAGCGGGT
>JBDSLD010000397.1:0-16393 GCA_039916545.1 Ferruginibacter sp. | reverse complement strand
AATCGTCCACTCCTGTCAAATATACTGTATCAGTGGTTTTCTCATTATAATGGTATATTGCTCTGAGATTGTACCAGGCCGGCGGGGTGGCTCCTACATCTCCTCCGGGAGGGAGGGGATCTTTAGAACAGCTGGTAAGCGATAACACAACGGCACCCGTTAGTACAATAACGAGATTGCGTAACAAATGTCTTCCTGATTTTTTAGGCATGTATGCTGAAATTTTGCTAAAGTTTGTCATGATATGATTGTTTGAATTAATGAAAAATATTTTGGTATATAAAATCAATTGGAATTTCGTTCAAACCAGAAAAAGTCTTGTCAGCTATATTTCTCAAGACTTTATTCAGAAAGTTTATGGAGATAGTCAGGGCCAGCCCGGATACGAAAGTTTTTGTAGTGCAGCATGATTGATGATCTTGAATGAAAGCAGCGATTTATTTAGGCTTCTAAAAAGCAAGTGCAATTTGAAATAAGGTGTCTGTAGAATTAATTCGAATTTTCGTACGCACCCTTCTTTTACATGCAGTTCGCGCAGATAAAGATTTCTTTAAAAAATTTTGATGTTGCGGCATTATTGAAAATTTTGAATTAAAAGTTTTAATACGTACACTAAAATCAACTCAGGCAGGATCACGGTATAAAAGTATATGCTACTTTCTTTCAGCATTACCTGGAAGCTTCCACCGCTTTTATTGCTTCTTTGACTATTTCATGCAGATCATTTCCCTGGGCCACAGCGGCATCAAAATTTAGAAAATTGGCGAATAACACATAAGAGGATTTCGTTTCCGGGTTATATCGCATAATCGTCATGTAAGCGGGCCTTACGCCATCATGGCCATACCCCAGTTCTGCGGGATAGGCGGTGGTACCTAATCCATAATTTACATTCACATCATAGGAGGGTGAAACGTCTATCATCTGGTTATGCAAATCTTCATTAACAATTTTGTTGGTCCCGTATAAAGTGTAGGCCCAGTTAGCCAGGTCGGCCGGAGTTGAAATGATATTTCCTTCTGAAACGGCAAAGGAAGCATTGTCTTTGTCATACGCTACCAAACTGTTATTTATCTTGAGCCAGCCGGGCTCATAAGGAGCCGGTATCTGTTGGTCTGTGCCCAGGTAGGGAAAACTGGTGTGGGTCATTTGCAGCGGTGTTAAAAATTCATCCTGCAAAAATTGGTGATAACGTTTGCCCGAAACCCGCTCAATAATAACAGCTAATAGGTTATAGCCGGTATTCGAATAGTGAAATGCGGTATCCGGCACAAAATAGCTCAAATGGTTTTTGGCCGCCACGCCGATCATCTCTGCAAAACTGAATGTATAGTCCGCGCCCTTCTGGTCCATTACATAGTCGAAATAGCGTTGCCCGGCATAGGGCGCATTTACGGTGTCAGGAATATTCGTATTGGTTACATCAAAAACGCCTGCCCTGTGTTGCAATAAAAGCCGGATCGTAATGTTGTTTTTATTGGGAACGTCATATCCGCTGGTAGCAGGAATGTAAGGTTGATTTGTACCAGGTATGTTGGCTGTGATGAGGTCATCAATATTCAGTTTACCTTGCCGGTGGAGTTTTAGAATGGAGGCAGCTGTAAAAGTTTTAGTCGTACTCGCTCCCCTGAAATGAATATCTTCTCCCATCGTTTCCGGAAAACCGCTGGACGCATAGATACCTCCGGAAGGGCTTTTTATATAAAGTCCAAATCCGATCGTCTTGTCGCCAAACTGTTTCTTATAGGTACTTAAATGCTGCTCCAGTATTTTTTGAAGCTTATCCTGCAACTGTTTGCCGTTATAATAATTCTTTTTACAACCCGTATTAATAAGCAGTAAGACACTGCCGATCAGCAGTAAAAATGGATGTTTGTTCATTGTTTGTTTTTTTTAAACGAAGATTATCAGGTGAGTTATTGAATGAGTCTTGGGAATAAGCCGCCAGCGAAATGCCAGTCATCCGACCCGCCAAAGTTATTACCGCTGTCATTGGGATAACTTGCCATTTCGTGGACTTTGAACACTGGCTTTGTTGTGCTGAATTGTTGAAATACATAACTCCGATGTCCGCCAGGGTAAACAATGTGTACCGGTACATCCATAAATAATACTGCAGCTGCCTTATCCGGAAATGGATATCCACCGATGCCCAAATTATAATAGATCAACGACCAGTCAATTGTACCATCATCATTGTAAGATGATATTTCACCTCTCACATAAACTTCTTTATTCTGAGGGGAGAAAGTATTTTGTACAAGTAAGTAAAACTGCGCTGCCGGATGGTTGGGTGTATTAAAAGAATCATGGTAATTTTCATGGAATGAGCAACATTTAATGATCACCAGGTTCCAGAACGAATTTTTAAAATGAGTGTATGCGTATCCCTGTAGTTTATTATACTCATCACCTAAGTCCGGAAAGGAAGAGTTTGCCAGGCCTTTAAGCGTACAGCTTTTACCATTAACACCAAGTTGACCTTCTGCCGAATTATGCCCGCCTTTTCCTTTTATAGTTACCAGGCCCGAACCGGTGGCTGCTACAATTGAAACGACGAGTTGCATCAATGGTTTACCAGGCATAAAAATTAGTTGTTGGGTATATTGCTGATTGACAGGAATAATAATTTCAATACACGACATTAAAAAGGAATCAGGCATTTGTATAAAAAATGTTCTGAAAAGGCGATTTTTGTAGCTGAAATGGCAAAATGAAGTGCAGTTGATTTTTTCTGTCGCGGGCTTTTGCCCATTGGTTCTACCTTTTATTTGATCAGTTCTTTGTGGCAGGCGCGGCACTTAAAACGAGACTTTCTTTTTAACCCGATTGAGAGTAGGTTGATGATACGATCGTACCAGGTACGCGAAATTTGAAATAACGGTTGGTGGCAGTAAGGACAGGATTGCTCATCGCCTTTTGAGTTTGGATAATTGTCAAGGTCGAGGATCGGCACAGATTATTGTTGCAGTGAATAATAAAACAACTGCAATAAACACCTGAAGTATTCTTTCATCAAAGAAATGTTCTGAAACAGGAATGAGGTGTTCTCAAGATATGTTTTGTTGTTCTTTAAGTACCGTTCGCCCCGGCGTTTCCGATTGACATCGCAAAAATGAGATTGCAACGAACCAGGTGCATTTAGAAAATTGGTAACCCGTTTTTATATTGAAACCAACACCTCACTTGATTTTAGGAGCTGCCAATTTTTAAACTCCCGAATTATTCACCTTGCATTTCAAAAGATTTATTGCACTTTGGATTGAAAGGGATGATTGCTGTTGCTTGAATTCATATGTACTTTCAGTAAGATTATTTTTTAATCAAATTTTATTTTTTGTATTCGTACGGCATTCAAAATTGCTAAAAGCGCTACGCCGACATCTGCAATTACCGCTTCCCAAAGTGTGGCAATACCACCCGCCCCTAAAACCAATACAACTACTTTTATTACCATCGCCAAAGTAATATTTTGCCATACAATCTGCCTGGTAATTTTGCCGATCTTTATAGCTGCTACAATACGTGTAGGCTGGTCATTCTGTATAACGATATCCGCTGTTTCGATCGTAGCATCACTACCTAATCCACCCATTGCGATACCGGCATCTGCTAATGCAACAACCGGTGCATCATTTACTCCATCCCCCGCAAAAGCGATACGTTTTCCTTCGTCTTTTAATTTTTGTACCCGCTCTACTTTTCCTTCCGGTAATAGATCACCATAAGCCTCATCCATTCCCAATTGCTTTGCTACGTTGTTTACCACGCTTTGCTTATCACCTGATAACATCACCGTTCTGATACCCAGGCTGTGCATTTGTTTAATTGCTTCGACCGCATCTTCTTTTATTTCATCTGCAATTGTTATATATCCTGCAAACTTATTATCAACTGCTACTGTTACAATAGTATCGATAACCTCTTCTACCTCGGCGGCATAAGGGATATTGTATTTTTTCATCAGCTTTAAATTACCGGCCAATATTTCTTTGCCGGCTACTGTTGCTTTTAAACCATGCCCGGCAATTTCTTCCACATCGGTTGCTTTTACACTGTCAGTTTTATCTTTTGCATAGTCTGTTATAGCCTTTGCGATGGGATGTGTTGAATTAGCTTCTATGGCCGAAGCAATTTTTATTAGTTCTTTTTCATCTATATCGATTGGAACTACTTTTTGTACTTTAAACACCCCTTTTGTAAGCGTTCCTGTTTTATCCATTACAACCGTGTCAACTTTGGTCATTACATCCAAAAAGTTACCCCCTTTGAAAAGTATGCCATATCTCGAAGCAAGCCCGATTCCACCAAAATATCCCAGTGGAATAGATACGACCAATGCACATGGGCAACTTATTACCAGGAACACCAAGGCCCTATAAAACCAGGTGTGAAAAGTATAAACGTCAACAAAAAAATAGGGTACCAGGCAAACAGATAAGGCAAGCACAAAAACAATCGGCGTATAAATTTTTGCAAATTTCGAGATGAACAATTGTGTTTGTGATTTACGTGCCGTTGCATCCTGCACCATTTCCAAAATCCGGCTTAATTTACTATCCTTAAAAAGTGTAGTAACTTTTATCTCCGCTACACTATTGAGGTTGATCATCCCGGCAAGTATAACTTCGCCTTTATACTTTGTATCCGGCTTACTTTCGCCTGTGAGTGCTGCCGTATTAAAAGAAGCGTTTTCGGAAATCAATTCGCCATCCAGGGCAACTTTTTCGCCTGCCTTGGCTTGTATAGTTTCCCCAATTTGCACTGCGCCCGGTTCCGTCTCCTGTGGATTTCCATCACGGATAACAGACACTTTATCAGGGCGTACATCTAATAATGCTTTTATATTTCTTTTGGCGTTATCAACCGCTGAATCCTGAAACCATTCTCCAATGGAATAAAATACCATTACGGCAACCCCCTCACTATAGGAGCCAATAGCAAAGGCACCAACAGTGGCCACGCTCATTAAAAAGAATTCGTTGAAAAAATCAAACCGCATTACCTTACGAAAAGCCAGTTTTAAAACGTTGTAACCGGCAAGCAAATAAGCCACTACAAAAATAATAAGGTCTAAAGGAAAGACAGGTTTGAACTTAAAGCCAAATTCCAACACTAACATTACAAAAAGAATTGTCAACGATGAGAATAAAGGCCAGCGCGCTTTCCAGCCCGTTGCTTGTTCCCCGCCATGGTCATGATCATCATCCTTGTCTCCTTCGTGATTATGATCATCTCCATTCGCGTGATTATGTTCAACTTTTTTGTTTCCCTGATTTACAATTGATTTCTTCTGCAAATCTCTTTCTTCTGTATCAGCAAATTCTTTTGCCATATAAAATAATTTATGTAAAAAATGAGCTTACTCCCGTTCCCCCAAAGTCCAACCGGTAATGATACCAGCGTTATGTTCTAATGTATGCCAGTTTCAAATTTAATATACCCATATAAGCCAGCCGAACCAATCATACCATGCCGGAAACGGACATAACCAGGTTTACGGCAGCCATACTTAAAACAGCCAACAAACCATGTGTACCAGTTAAAAGAAAATATGCTTCGATTTCCATACAGGTCGATAAAAACCGCAACCAATGCCTTGATAATTTTATTTTTCAGAAGGGGAGGTTTGGGTGTTTGATGCAAATGGATGTGTTTGTGGCGTGATGCTGATAAATAAAAAATTCACTCAATATTAATAATACAGCTGGTGCAATAAAATGAGTAAAATATTTTATTAGCTGGTTGTAATCCAATAATCCTAAAACAATACCAATTGTAATAGTACTTAAAGCATGAGCCAGTCCTGATTCATACGTGACCTGGGAAACTTCATTTAAACTATAGTTATCTTTTTTGCCAATAGCAAGAACAGTAAGCCAATGATTGGGAATCACCGCATGCGAAAGGCTAAGTAAAATACTGCCGACAAGTGTGCTGTACATAATTACAATAAAAAGGGATAGCAGATATATATCAACTATCCCTATACTAATGGCTTAAATTATTATGCTACAAAAACATGCGCAATTCCTAAAATTGATGCAAGCATCACTATACATTTCCAACAATTTGTTCTGTTCATTTTCGTATATTTTATGTTTGTAAAGATGGATGACTTTTAAAATCTGTATTCGCTATACCTATTTTACCAGTGCAATCACCCTCATCAATTCAATTGAATTTTACCATGATGAGCATGGCAGGCTTCCGCACATTTGTTGCATTCCTCTGCACATTTTTTGCAATGTTCATGTTCATGCTTTGCGCATTCGTCTGCACAGTGGCGACAAATCTTTTCACAAAAGGCTAAAAATTCATGGGAAAATTCACTCTGCCTGATTAACAATTTAGCCGCCAGGAAACATACTTCAGCGCAGTCCCTGTCAAGTTCTATGCAATATGCCATAGGTGTAACATCCTTTTCATCCAGGCAAGATGCTCCACAATTTTCGCATGAGGTAGCGCAGGCCAAAAGTTGTTGAATAAGCGCTTCATGCTTATGACCAGTGTGGTGGTGTGATAGTTGTTCATGTTCCATACTATGCAGTTTTTAAATTTAAAAATAATTATTTATAATTTAGAAGTAAAACTACGACTGATATCGTGCAACTTAATTGCATTCTTTATTACACTTATCGCAGATTCCTCTTGCAACCAGGCTGATTTCAGAAAGTTGAAACTTACCTGGCAAATTGACTTCGGGTAATTTTAATTTAGGCAGGCAAAACAATTCTTTACAATCTGTGCAGTAGAAATGAACATGCATATCGTGATGAACACCTTCCCTACAATCGGCCTCACACAATGCATATTTCGCTGCTTCGCTTCCATCTTTAATGTTATGGACGAGCCCTTTTTCTTCAAAGGTTTTAAGAGTCCGATACAATGTAATTCTATCAGCGTTTTTCAAATCATTTTCAAGGTCGCTTAAACTAATCGCACTTGTTTGTTTCAATAAAAAATCCAGGACAAGTATACGCATAGCAGTTGGATTAATTTGCCTGGCAAAAAGTATGTTTTCAAGCTCCTTATTCATATTTGTAATTTGTTAAATTAGTCTTCAGCTTTTTCTTCTCCTGTTTTTGCCAGGTCTACGATATCACCGTTTGTAAATAAAAGGGCTTTTAAGATGATTTGCCATTTTGGTTTTTACGAGGTAAAAATTCAAGATCCATCCCAAAATGCTTCATCTCCTCTTACTGTGCATTTTGCATTATTGCTTTTGCATCCTTGTCTTTTTCTACCGATATTCTTTGTTCATACCAGCCTATTGCTTCCGCTTCTTTAGTTATAAATAATTATTAATAACGTAAAACCATGCCCAATATGTAAAAAAATATATAAAGACCAAGTTCAATTCTCATTTATCCGGACCATCTTTATTTTGCCCGGATAAAAAACAATATTACCAGGACAAGCAAAAAAAACGGAGATAACGAGCCAATTAAAACCTCCTTCTTTTGAACCTGTAATACTGTAAATTCCGCAATTGGATATCCAATTGCCCACCATCAATGCGACCAGGAGAAATGAGCACCATATATTTTCCATGTTCTTCTGCCGGGATTTGCTCTGCAACTAATATTTGGGCAGGTGTTTCTGCCAATGTTTGGGCAAACCCTGCTATCAACCACAAAGCAATAAGGGAAAAAAAATCAACATAATTGTGTTTGCAAGAAAACGCTGAAAAACTTTACAGACAATGTATTGTGGAGATATTTCTTGTTGAAATAAAGGCTGGGTGGCGCCTGCAAATCAATTTGACAGGAAAATTAACTACTCGTTTTTATCAGATCATCACGAGGTGCCATTTTGCTGGCTAAGCTATGCCGTGTTTGCGATTGGGCTATAATTAAATTAAAAAGAACCTGTTATTTTTTCTTTGATATACTATAACATTTCAGCCGGTCATCATTGAACCCTAAAATCAATTCCTGTTTGCCACCGGCATACAACAGGATACTGCTTCTTACATCTCCCCTTACATTTAAACCGGTATTCCATTGAGGTAAATAAGCGAAATGATTTTCCCCATCGCCCAAAAAAACCATTCCATGGTTGGCACGGTATCTCCCGAATTTAATTCTCGTCCAGGCATTATTGCCTGTACAAATCATATCCTGGTTTCCATCGCCATTTACATCTGTCACAGCAATAGAATATATGGGCGAATATTGTGCTTCAGCTGGTAGCTGCCGTTCTGCAAAACCGGTTGTCCCTTTATTTTCCAGGTAGATGGTTCGCATTGTCGTAGCTTTCAATTGCCCTGCATCCTTTAACTGTTCTGGTGTAAAAAGTTCATTAATAGTGGCAGCCGCATAGGAATGATACTCGAGAAATTTTTTCCTTAGAAAAGGTACCTGGTCCGTGATATCGTCTCTTGAAGCTGCCGGATAAGAAGTATCGCCAATATAATAACATAATATAGGATCAATGGAACCGTTGGCATCGAAATCTTTATAATACAGACTCATTGGGTTTTTTTCACTTACCTTAAACTGCGTGTTCTCGCCACAATTGCCGATAACGAGGTCCATATCACCATCATGATCAAAGTCAGCACAGGAAATGGTATTCCACCAGCCCAGGGAAGGAAACTTTATATATTGATCAGAAGCGTCAATAAGTTTTCCGTGCTGATTGATAAATATTTTTACAGGCATCCATTCGCCAACAATTACCAGGTCTTTTTGCTGATCGTTATTTATATCAAGCCACAAGGCATCGGTTACCATCCCGATGCTTTGTACCTGGGGTGCAATATCATTGGTCACATCTGTAAAAATACCTTTGCCATCATTCCGTAAAATTGCGCTTTGGGGTATTAATGGATATTTTCCCGGAACCAGCCTCCCTCCAACAAAAAGATCTTCATCCCCGTCACCATCAATATCTGCCGCTTTAACACAGCCTGTACTTGTCAGCATGCCGGGTAAAGCTTTTTCGTTTTTTATAAAAGTTCCATTACCCGTATTCAAATAAAGCCTGTCTTGCAGGGCCGGATCGCTTTCACCGAACTCATAGCCACCGCTGCAAACGTAGAGATCAATATCCCCATCGTTGTCTGCATCAAAAAATTCAGCGGCCACGTCTTCACAGCGCAAATCTTTTTCTATAGCCGGCTGAGGTGTTTTTACAAACTCCCCATTGGCTGTTTGAATAAATACCTGGGATGGCTGGCCTTTCGCGGCACCAATGAAAAGATCTTCCCTGCCGTCTTTGTTAATGTTTGCCTTAGCCATACATGGCCCCTGCCTCGATAAATATCCGGGCAGCAGGGATTGAAGGGTGAAATCGCTAAATGAGTTTTCCCGGTGAGTAAAAGGGATGATCGAATCGGGTGTAAAATATCTTTCGGGTGCAACGGATAAGTCCTGCTTCCATTGAGCCGTCGCGCTTTCCCATTTGAGGGTTAACAGCTGGTTGCATTTAACATTCATCAACCGTTGCATTTTATCATCGTTCCATATCACCAGGATGGAATCGATCATTTCATTCTGGCCAATTCCAACGTTCAATATGGGGTCAACGGAGGATTGGAAACCTCTTTCGGGCATCTGTTCCTGGTAGTATAGTTTGCCTTTACAAAACAGTTTTACTTTAGTACCAATACCACCGCGATTTTTATCACTGCCCTGTAGTTTTATTTTTAGGTAATGATTGGCAGGTAAAAGTTTTTCTGCATTATTCCTGTAGACACTTGCTTCTTCATTGGTATTATTTATCACAAGGTCCATGTCTCCGTCATTATCAAGATCCGCATAGGCGGCACCGGAAGAAATGGTGGCATGCTCCAGCCCCCAGTCTTTTATTTTATTCGTAAAATTGTTACCGCTGTCATTTTGAAAAATATAGTTGGATAAATATACCGATGGCATTTTATCAAGAATTTCTGCCCCGGTAAAAGGTTGGCCATCACGGCGTTCCTTAACGATACGGTCTACCCGGTATTTTATAAAATCCATATTGGTGTTGTCCTTTACATAACCATTTGTAATAAACAGGTCCTTATAACCGTCATTGTCAAAATCAGCAAACAGGGGAGCCCAGCTCCAGTCTGTATTGGATACGCCCGTTAACTGTCCTATTTCACTGAAAGTGCCGTCGCCGTTATTCTTATGCAGCATGTTCCGGCTGTATTGGTAATAAAACCCGTTATTAAAAAGCAGTTGAAACTTGTCAAAGTTTTCTGCACCACTGTGCATTTTTTGGGTATAGTTATCTTCCGGCAACATATCCAGGGTGATAAGATCGGTAAGTCCGTCATTGTTAAAATCGGCGCAATCGGATCCCATGGAAAAAAAGGAAGACTGGTCCATACAGTCGCTTAGCTTCTCGGAAAATGTACCGTTGCCATTGTTGATAAAAAGGTAATCCGGTTCATTAAAATCATTGGACACGTATACATCGGGCCAGCCATCATTATTGATATCCGATATTGCCAGGCCCAACCCAAAACTCAATACATTGTTTGTGATGCCAGCCTGTTCGCTCACATTGGCAAAGTGTCCATCATCATTCCGGTATAATTTACTGGCATAGGCAGGTTGCTGTTCCTTACGAAGGGCGGGATTGGTAAACACATCGCCTGCATATTTTTTTAAGGAGTGATTGATAAGGAACATATCGAGGTCGCCGTCTTTGTCATAATCGAAAAAAGCGGCCTGCGTTGAATAGCCATTATCAGCCAACCCATATTGTGTAGCCTGTTCTGAAAAGCCGCCGTCGCCGTTGTTGATGTAAAGGAGATTTTTTCTTCGTTCCGGATTTGCATCTGCCGAGCGGCAAATATAAATATCCAGTTTGCCATCGCCGTTTACATCCGCCATGGAAGCGCCGGTACACCAGCCTTGCTTTTCAGCAATGCCAGCCTTTTTTGTTATGTCTTCAAATTTAAAATTGCCTTTATTAAGGTACAGGCGGTTGGGCACCATGTTGCCGGTAAATAAAATATCGGGTAACCCATCATTATTGATATCACCAACGGCTACGCCTCCTCCATTATAGAAATAAGTATAATTGAGCACATTGGCATCTTCATTTTCTTTTAGCACATTTTTGAAATCAATGCCAGTGTCGTTGCTTTCCAATAAACTGAAAAGAGTGTCAGCCTTGTGCGTGCAGGATAAAAATCCCACTGCGTAAAAAAATAATATTAACCAGCATCTTCCTATCATTTCCTAGTTGTTAGTTTACCCGTTTTATTTTTCTATAGCCTGATGTAAATTTTTTTCCGGTTAAGGAGCCAGGCCACCAGCCAGCAGATCATGGTAAAGCATAGTGCAAAAACAAGTGAACCAACAGCGCCCGGAAAAATTTGCTGAAAAATGAGTTCGTTGATCCAGTCAATGAAAATTTTGCCCGGCCTGACATTTATGATAATGAAAAATAAAAACAGGTTGGAGAGTACATAAATGAATAACGGGTTTTTTCCCATGGGTGAAAAGAATGAAACCAACTTTTTCCAGTGCATCATTTCTACCAGGTAAAATAATATCGCCACTACCAGCATAGCAATTCCTGAAGTAAAAAGGACATAGGAACTCGTCCACAGTTTTTTATTGAAAGGCAACAAATAATTCCACAACAACCCTGCTATAACTAACCCGCCACCCCATATACCAAGAGAGGCAATTGATTTGAATGTTTTACCATCCCGGCGTATAATCATACCTGTGAGATAACCGATCAAGACATTTACAGTTGCGGGGATGGTGCTTAGTAATCCCTCGGGATCAAAGACAATACCCCTCTCCCGGTACATATGCTGTTCACCTAAAACTGCAAGGTCTATCTTACGAATTACATTTCCCTCAATAGTCAATTGCTGGCCGGGATCACCAAAATGGATCAGCAAAAACCAATACATTAATAAGCAGCAGGCCGAAGCAATGATGATGCCTGATATAGGTAGAAAATAGATCATCATAGCAGCAATCAAATAGCAAATGGCGATCCGTTGAAGAACGGCTAAAATACGTACCTGATCATATCTTTCAAATACCAGCCGGCCATCTACCCAATGCATAGTGGTATACCAGGTTAATAAATAACCTGCTAAAAAAATGAAAAAGCTCCGCTTCAATATGCCAGCCAGTGTGTGGGCTACTGCTTGTTGCCCCCATTTATCTTTTACAAATGACAATGCATTGCCCACGGCAAATAAAAAAGATGGAAAAACCAGGTCGGTCAAAGTACAGCCGTTCCAGTCCGCATGCAATAAAGGTTTGTACGGGGTGGCGCCGCTTCCCGGTGTATTCACAACGATCATCAAAAAAACGGTCATACCGCGGAAAACGTCCAGCGTATCAAACCGCGGTTGCTTAGTATTTGTCATTTTTATTGCACTACGATCTCATCAAAGAATAGCATATTTTTTTCCCGTTCCCTAAAAATATTTGCATTGCGGATATTTATTTTGATAAACCTCGCGGTTGCATTGAAGGGGGGCGTGGTAAATTTTTCAATGTGGCGCAGCAACTGTTCCGGCACTTTTTTGTTGGTAACAGTGTGCTGTTTGGTGTAGACTTTTCCATCCACTGATGTAAAGAAATCTATCTGTGCGGGACGAAATATATTACCCACCTGGTCTTCCATACAGTTAAGGCTGATAGAATGCACCGGTTGTTCTTTCGAAAGATCAATAATAAAGTTCAGCGAGGAATCGGTAAAAAATATCCAACGGCCATCATAGGGTTCGACGCTACCAAATATCCCATCAGTTAAATTAATTAAAGCAGCCTGAAGTTCGCTTCCCGGCATCGGATCAACCTTCACCTTTGCACCAATCGCTTTATGGATTGCTACACTGTCTACACTTATTTTACCGAGTCGTTTTCTATTATTAAAAACCGCAGCTTTAAAAACCATAGTATGATTTACCACAACGGGCTGCATATATTTTTTTGCAGCAGGTGAAGGGGCGCTTCCATCAGTAGTGTAATACACCGGATAATTTGTTACCTGCTTATTCAGTTTTATACGGACGATTTTTTTTACCTGGTCAAACTTTGGCCGTATGGCAACATTGTACAGGCTGGTAGCGTAGGCTATTCCAAGTGCATCGAGACGTTTGAACTGGGTTTCGGTTTTAGTGATGAATCGCTGGTAGTTTTTTCTTTTCAACGGCGTCCAGGCAACTTCTGACAGCGCCAGTAATCGTGGCAGTGTCATATACTCCGCCCGTTTTTCCGTTTCTATATTTTCTGTCCATAAACAGGCCTGGATGCCTAATATACGCGAAGTTTCCTGCGGAGATAATGCTTCGGGTGTTGGATTGAAAGCATACACCGTATCCAGGGAAAGCGCTGCATAGGTAATGTCGGGTTCAAGTTGGGGATCGGACTGGTAAAAATCAAAGTAGGTATAATGATAGGGTGTCATTACCACATCATAACCTTTACGGATATCCGCTACGCCGGTTTCGGGTCCGTGCCAGGCCATTCCTATGGATTTTGGGGAAACCTGGTCTGCTAAAATCTCATCCCAGCCGATGATGTGTTTTCCGTTTGACTCAACGAAGTTGTCTATGCGTTTCGTAAAGTAGGCCTGTAATTGTTTGGCGGTAGTAAATCCTTTTTCTTTCATTAGTTGCCGGCAACGGGAGCAACCAAGCCAGGGATCACCACGCACCTCGTCACCGCCGATATGAATATAAGTTGAAGGAAAGAGCGCCATCACTTCTTTCAAAATGTTTTCAATAAAAATATAGGTCGAATCATAGCTCACGCAGAAATTGTGTTTCAAATCTCCGGGGTAACCGCAGGGCATCAGTAAGGGTACGGGATTATCCAGGTCATTAAATTGCGGGTAGGCCACCAATGCCGCTGTACAATGGCCGGGTACTTCTATCTCCGGGATAATGGTAATAGATCGATCGGTTGCATACTGAATAATTTCTTTTACTTCTTCCTGCGTATAGAAGCCACCGTAAGTAGTAGGTTCATTCGGCTGTGTTGCCGGTGCAATGGTCATTGGAATGCCGGAGCGGTCAGCACGCCAGGCGCCCACCGAAGTAAGTTTCGGGTATTGTTTAATCTCTAATCGCCAGCCATGACTATCTGTCAAATGCCAATGAAAAGTATTGATCTTGTACATAGCGAGTATGTCGAGGTATCGCTTGATGAACGCCGTGCTAAAAAAATGACGGCTTACATCCAGGTGCATCCCGCGGTAAGCATAGCGGGGATAATCAACGATGCGAACACAAGGTATGTTCACTGAACTGGTTTTATTTGACGTGTATAAGGAGGAAGAAAATAATTGCCTGATCGTTTGAAAAGCATAGAATACTCCGGCGCCATCCAGTGCTGTTACCTGTAAGCGGTTCGGGCTCACATCAATAATATATCCTTCTTTTTTTATTTGCTTTTCATTAGAGAAACGGATGATAATATTAGGAGTTGACCCCTTCTGCTGTTTTTTCTTCAAAATATCGATACCGGAAAATTCCTGCAGCTCCTGCGCAAATAAGCGGAGGGTTTTTATTATGCCGCTGTCATCGGGGAACGAGATTACGCAGGCCGAATCAAAATGGAAAAAGCCTGGCTTTTCAAAAACAGCTACAGGTTCGGGAATTATCCGAACCTGCTGTGCCGTAACATGGCCGTTTTGCAGTAGCAATAAGATCAAACAACACGCTATTAGTTTCATTCGTTCATCGATTTATGTATCAAGTTTTCATGGGAAATATTTTTGATACTTTTTACATTTTTATTTATTCCACCACACCGGGGTGCTCACCTTGTCTGGTCCATTCAACAAAGAAATTGCAGCCTGCACCGCCTGCCTGTTAGTGGAATATTCAAAACTTTGAAATGGCAGCCGGCGGATCATCTGGCCCGCAGCTATATCGGGATTATCGATTTGAACAACGGGATATAATTTGGGAAATCCTGTTCTCCGCTGCTCAGACCAGGCTTCTATTCCATCGGGATATAGTGAGATCCATTTTTGCGTGATGATCTGTTGAAGTTGTGTCGCCGCATCCGTTGTAAACTTAACCGGCACATCGGCTGCCGGTGGTGAATTTAAAAAGTCTCCTGGCGCAACGGGTTTTGCTGTACTTTGAATATAATTCTGTATAGTGGTATTGTTGGTAATCCCCCACTGCTGCATGGAAATAGTTATGCCTTGTTCATACAACTCTTTTGGGGTACCAGCCATATTCCATGAATTTAAGGCTCCTTCCGCTCTTAAAAAAAATGATTCTGCTGCATACATCACATTTAACGGGGTAGTGGATGCCGTTATGTCGTTCCAGCGATCTTTGTTGAGGTTAGATAAATTGACTGCACCACTCGGGCCATTTACTACCGCCAAACTTATTTGGTTGGGGGAAAGGCCATTTCGCATGCCATGAAATTTTCCGTCTTCATCTGCAGGATCAAAATATTCAGGCATCCTTGGATCATTGTAGCCCTTTAAATAACTTTCCATACCGGCGCTCATCCGCATGTTTTCCCAGGGAACTTCCAGCGCAAGCCCGTTAACCGAATTGGGACCTACTTCTACAAATGCATTGTCGTCGTTGCTTGTCATTACGCCATCGGCAACTGCCTTTTCAGCTTCTGCCCTCGCCATAACAGGATCAATTTTTGAAATTCTTAAAGCAAGCCTTAAACGCATACTGTTGGCAAACTTTATCCACTTTGGAATATTACCATGGTAAATCAAGTCATCGGTTCCGAATGGTGTTTGTGTTTGGTCAGCTGCTTTTAAAGTGGTTACCGCCGAATCGAGGGTCTTGAAAAAATCCTGGTAAATAGATTCCTGGCTGTCATACGGGATACTCAATTGGCCGAGCCCGGCCTGGAAATAAGGTATCGGTCCGTACATATCCGCTGTTTGATGAAACATGTACACTTTCCAGATTTTGGCAATTGCATTGGCCGAAGGCGCTATTCCTTCAGTACCGTCAATGACTATTTTAAGACTTGGCCAGTTCACGGTATACAACAGGTTCCATGAATAGATCACCAGGTCCTGGTTGATAACGAAACGGTCGCCGGGGAATCCGCCTGCATCTACAAAATACTGGCTCCACAGATCCGTATACAGGCTATGGATCACTTCATAGTTCCCGGGATCCGCCCATACGCCCTGCCATTGACTGCGTGCAAAAGCTTTGGGAATGGCAGAAGATGGTAAAGAACTGAAAGTAGTAGGGTCTGTATTTATCTCATCAAACTTTTTTGTACACCCGGCACTGATCAGTATAAAAAGAAATCCGGCGGGTATGATGAACTGTATGTTTGATATATGTTTAAGTAGCTGTTTCATAATCCAGGTTTATAAATTAAAAATTAAACTTAAGGTAAACTCCGTAACTGCGGGTAGCCGGCACCGGTGTGTATTCCAGTCCCTGGTTGTTGCCCGTTCCCAATGCAGT
>JBDSLD010000396.1:0-14497 GCA_039916545.1 Ferruginibacter sp. | reverse complement strand
AGTTGTTCTTTCTCAGGCAACGTATTCATGACGGTTCCCTGCAGTGCCGTCTGCAACTGAAATTGAAGGCTCTGCGGTGTAATACCAAATTGTGCAAGCTTTACATTATCAGGTTGTATGGCAATGGAAGGGCCAGCCAAAACTATGCCGTCAAAAACATCTGCGGTACCATTAACCTTACTTATCATACCGGCTACATTTTTACTGATAGCCTGCAACTTGTCCGCATCACTTCCGAATATCTTGACTTCAATTGGTTGAACAGAACTCATAAGGTCGCCCAGCATATCTCCAATCACTTGCCCGAAATCTATTTTTAGCGCAGGCTGGGTCGCTTCTATTTTGGTGCGTATATCGTTAATGACTTCGTTGGTACTACGCTGCCTGTTTCTTTTTAATTGTATTAGGTAGTCTCCTGTATTTGGCTCAGTTATAAAAAATCCCAATTGCGTGCCAGTTCGCCTTGAGTAGGCTTCCACTTCAGGCACCTGCACAATTATTTTTTCTGCTTCCCTGAGTATCCTGTCCGTTTCCAAAAGCGATGTGCCTGGTGGAGAGATGTAATCCAGTATAATACTGCCCTCATCCATTTCCGGAAGAAACCCCGTTTCTAATTTTGGCAGTATCAGTATGATAGCCGTAACCAATCCGGCCATGATTAAAAAACTTATTACCGGACGGTAAATAAAAAACGATACCCAGCGTTGTTTTTTTAAGATTACCGGCTTATGCAGAATTTTAATTTTTCCCTCGTGAGTTTTTTTTGTGAGTAACAGATAAATTACGGGAAGCCCCAGCCAGGTAACAAAGAATGAACAGACCAGTGTAATGATCATTGTATCGGTCATCACTTTAAAATAAGCGCCCGCCACGCCACTCATCAGAACGAATGGTATAAATATAACGATGGTGCTTATCGAAGAACCCACCATTGCCGGAAAAAGATAGCGAATAGTTTTTTGCACAATCATATTGGTGGGGTCCGAAGGTTGTTCTTCATGCGAGCGATATAGTTGTTCCATCACAACAATGGCATCGTCAATGATCAGCCCGATAGCAGCAGCGATAGCACCCAGGGTCATAATGTTCAATGTATAATTAACCATATACATTACAATTAATGTAAGTGCCAGCGTTACAGGTATGGTGATCAATATGGTAAGACTTGCCTTAACAGATCGTAGAAAAATGATCGCTACGATTATAGCCAACCCGAGGCCGATCAATAAGCTGTCCGTCACGCTTTTTACAGACTCCTGTACAAAATCTGCCTGGTTGTAATAAGGCTGAATGGTGACGTTGGAAGGAAGCAAGGGCCTAAGCGCCGCTACCTTTTTATTTAAATCGTCAGTCAGGGTAACGAGGTTAGCATTGGGTTGCTTGATGATGGCAACCAATATACCGTCATGCCCATTCGCATTAATCTTAATATATTCAACTGCCTCCTTAACCTGCACCTCCGCAATGTCTTTTACCTGCACTACCCTTTTGCCGTTATTATTGATGATCACATTATTCAAATCATCCACAGAATGTACTGTTTCATCCGTGATGGTAAGGTACATAAAGTGATAATCTGACAAGTAACCATTCGACTTAATAAAACCTGTTTGAGTAAATGCCGTATTTATTATATCCGGCGTCACCGATAATGTACTCATTTTCTGCGGGTCAAGCGTTAGCCAATATTCTTTGTCCTTACCACCAATGATCCTCACTTCTGCGATACCATCCACCTGCGAAAGGAAAGGTTTGATGGTGTACAATGCAAGCTGCTTCAGTTCGATTGGGGATTTGTCGTGGCTCTCCAGCGAAAACCCCATGACCGGTAAAATGGATGGATTCATTTTTTCTACCGTCACCTGCACTTCCGGCGGCATCGAGCTTTTAACCTGGTTAATGGCCGACTCTATTCGCTGCTGGCACAGGTCTACATTTGTTTTCCAATCAATGAATGCGGATATCTCGCAACTCCCCCTGCTCGTCGTGCTTCTTATCAGCTTTAATCCCGGCACCTTTTTAATAGCGATTTCCAGTGGCTTTGTTACCGTAATCATCATCTTGCTTACCGGCTGCAGGCCCGCGTCTGCAATGATCTTTATTTTAGGAAAAGTTATCTCCGGGAATAAGGAGGTCTGCAATTTACTGTAGGCAAAAATTCCGCCCATGATAACCAATGCAAGCATTACAGTTACCGGGTTTTTATATGCTTTGAAGAAGTTATTCAAGGTTAGTCTTTTGTTGAAGAGGGGGTGATCACTTTAACTTTGGCCGTATCCGGCAAGGCGTAATTACCGGTCGCAAGTATTTTATCCTGCGGTGAGAACAAAGGAGATAGTATCTCTACCTGGTTGCCGGTTTCGATGCCTTTTTTAATAATTGTTTTAACAGCGGTGCTGTCATTAATCAGCTTCATTACCCAAAAATCCGATTGCGTTTCGTCTGCCAGTATGGTCGCTTTAGGAAGAAACATTGCATTGGGTTTAGAATTTTTTACCAGCTTCACCTTTGCGATCAGGTTTTCCGGCACGAGGTGACTGGTATTTACTTTTAAGATCACCTGCTGTGTTTGGGATACCGAATCCATTAAAGGCAGTGTGCCGGCAATGGATGCCGTTAATACTTCGCCATCCGGCAGGGTCAAGGGAAAACTACTCTTGCCATTTAAGTATGGACGCATTGAATAAGGCATGTTGAGTAGAAAGACAAAGCTTTTTGTATCTGTAACTACCGCAAGCTGTTCACCATCCTGTACGTAATCGCCGGGCTGGTGATTGAGTTCGGAAATAAAGCCGGTTCCATTTGACCGGATCGTATTTACACCACTAAAATTAAAAGTTGAATCCAGTATATTGATTGTATTGCCGATGCTTACCGCTTCTTTTGTTTTTACCGAAAATAGTGCCTGCCCCACCCTCACCATTTTATTTAATTGCACAGTTGAATTTTGCAGGTATCCGTTGAGGTTAGATTTGATCATCCATTTTTGCCGGAAAACAGACGTTGCATTTAATTCCAGGCAGTCTTCTAAAGGGCCATTGGAAATTGTTACCACTGTAACTGGCGTTACTGAACCAGAGATATCTTCTTCTGCTGCTTCATTTTTTGACTGGCAGGAAGTGAATAGCAGGGAGACTAAAAAAATAATGTTTAAAAAATATTTTTCCATAGTGTTATTTTACCTGCTCCAGTAATTGATCTGGTTAATAAGTTGAAGCTGCGTAATCGTATTTTCATTGATTAAATTCCGGGTTGCGAGGTAATTGTTTAGTGCCTGGATATAATCATAGATGCGCACATCGCCGGTCTGCAATAATTTTTCATTCATCCTGATAAGTGTTTCAATATATTTCAGCTGTACACGGATATCACTGACCAGGGTCGTTGCAGCCTGTAATTGTTGTTTTAATTGCGCCACCTGCTGATAATATTGCTTCATGAAAAACTCCCTGTTGGCAACCCGGGTATCCTCCTGCACAGCTATTTTGCTGTAAGCAAGTTTCTTTTGCCGGCCATCGTAGATTGGTACTACCAGGCTCAGGCCAACACTGGTCCCAATATTTTTATAAGGGGTAAACTCCAGGCTGCTATTGTATCCTGCATCTGCAAACACATTTAGCCTGGGACGATAAATGATATCGATCAGCGTTTTATTATTCACCAGTGCCAGGCTGTCGATGTAATATTTTTGAAAGAAAGCCGACTGCTCAATGCCAGGTAATTCAGCAACGGAAAGATCCGGTTTTTCCAAGGCTGTTTGAGATGTATCTGCAATGCCGGCTAGGTAATTGAGCATAGCATAATCATTCTGGTAAAGAATCACCTGTTGCTTTAGCTTAAATTCATTTTGCTGGAGCGTTACATAAAAACTCAGGTAATCAACCTGTTTGTATACATTTTTTCCGGTCAGTTTTTTTAACACCGTGTCCTGCCTGTTCAGCATATGCTGTATTTCTTTGGTAAATGCTACCTGAACCATATCGCCATAAGCCAGGATATACTGGCTGATGATGGATCGCCTGATATCCTGTACGGTGATGGTTGAATTATTCCTGATAGCGTCGCTAAGCAATTTTAAATTAGCGAACTGCGCCCGGTTACCGATCCCGTTCAACAGCGATTTACTCACTCCCACAAGAGCGCTCAAATTCGCTCCGTTGGTTATGGCCTTATCGTAACCATAACCTCCAATCACAGGCGCATAACTTTCGTTACCCGTAAAAGAAACCTGCGGGCGTTGGGCAGCGAGGATCAACAGACTATCAAACTGGTTGATCCGGATTTGATTTTGAAAGTCCCTGATCAGCGGACTATTGGTGGTTGCCTGGTCTATGTAATATGCAAGGCTCCGTTGTTGTCCTGGAATTGAATTCATAATCCAGGAGTAGAAAAACAGCGTTGCGATAAGAAATTTCATAAGCGTTTTTTTTGCATGCTTCAGACAGTTTATTGACCTACAACCAATACCTGGAAACTGCCTGGCTTCATGATAGGCCAACCTTTTTCACCGGGAGCTTGTGACTCAAAATCTGCCGCAGGTAAATAAATAAGGTGCGTTTTTTTATCCAGGGTTAGTGTACGGGCACTTTTTTTTGTTATTATATTTTCCAGCACTACAAATTTTTCGGGGCTGATTTCCCGGATAACAGTAAGCGTGCCATCTCCGTTGGAAGAAAAAATATTTTTAGTTGAAGGATCAAAGGCTACCCCATCACATCCATCACCGATCGTTAACTTATCAATAATTTTCCCATTAATAGCATTAACTACCATTAATAATTTATCACAGCCGGAAAATAGCCGGTTGTTTATCTTATCGATTGCTAATCCGGAAGGTCCATCTCCCGGCGCTATGCTCCAATGATGCGCGACCTTAAAAGTTTTTGTATCGATGACCACTATCTCATTTTTATCCTCAATATTGACATAGATTTTTCCCGCATCGTTACTCACCGCGGTTTCGGGCTTGCCGCCTACCGCTATGCTATCTATCAATTTATTTGATACCGGATCTATGATGCTTAGATTTTGTCCACGCCCATTACAGGTAATTATTTTTTTAGAAAAAGGCTCATAAAAAATTGCATCAGGATTTGCACCTACCGGAATTTGAGCCAGCACTTTATTAGTGTTCATGTCAAATACAGTAACACTATTCAGCCTGCCATTACTCGTAAAGCCTTTGCTGTTTGCGGCATCAAATGCAATTCCATGCACACCGGTAGTATTAGCAATTATACCTACCGAGTCGCCTGTCTTTTTATTCAGAATATTTACCTGCGTACCATGACTAACATACAACCAGTCATTGACCGGCCCTACTTCAATATAATCCCAGCCACCTGAACTTGCGATGTGAAAAGTATCGATGATGTGCAAATTGGTTTTTTGTTGCGCTCCCAGGTTGAATGTAAGCGTAGGTACAATAAATAATAACAAAACGATTTTGCTTTTCATGAAAGGTGTTTTGTATGTTGAGGTACAAACCTCAACATGAATTCTGTAGGTAAATTGAAGTTTTTAAACTACTGTTTGCGGTGCTATTGTTTTAACCCGCCATTTTTAAATAAATAGTAGGCTGTCTGATAATTTGCAATTGCCTCCTGAATCAATTCGTCGCCAACAGGAGACGGTATCTGTTCATTGCTTTTTTTATTATACCTGTAAGTTTCTATTTTTTGCCCGGGACTTAAAATAACAAGACTATCGTTCCGGATATATGCCAGCTTTTGATAAGTGCCCAGCATGGCCCTGGGATTATAAGTTTTGGATAATACATTTTGTCCATACAAATTACTTGTATAGGTCCAGTTCAAGATATGCAACAAGGTGGGGTATAGATCTATTTGTGAACAAAACTGATCGACTACAATACCGGTATTATTTTTCGGGGTGTAAACAATTGCAGGAATATGATATTTTGCAATATCAATTTCGTTTTTTCCGGCACTATTTGCACAATGATCAGCAACAAAAATGAATATAGTATGTTGAAACCAGGCTTTGCTTTTTGCGGCATTGATAAATTGGCCAATGGAATAATCGGTATATTTTACGGCACCTTCCCTTCCACTGCCCGATGGTATATTTATTTTACCGGTAGGATAAGTATAGGGACGGTGGTTGGAGGTGGTCATTACAAAATCGTAAAATAATTTCCCCTGTTCAAATTTTATATCTGCGTCTCTGATAACGGCGCTATATAGATCCTCATCGCCAATTCCCCAGGCATTTTCAAAATGTACGAAGCTATCCGGGATGATGTTCCTTGAGGCCTGGAACTTGTCGGAAACTAATACACGCTTGCCTCTGTCAGTAATAGCGTAGCCGTTGCTACCGAAGTATTGATTCATATTATCAAAATACCCGTCGCCACCATAAAAGAAACCTGTTGCATACCCTTTTTGCCGGAAGATATTTCCGACCGTCGTCAGGCTATCATTATCAGAACGCCTCACTATTGCGCTGCCCGGAGTAGGCGGCACGGACAGGGATAGCGCCTCCATTCCACGGACTGTCCGGGTACCGGTAGCATACATATTTGTAAAAATCATGCTTTTGCCTATCAACGAATCAAGTACCGGGGTGATCCCTTGCCTGTTGCCGAAATAAGCCATAAAGTCCGCACTAAAACTCTCAATGGTGATCATGATTACATTTGGTTGAATGCGCTCACCCGAAGAGGCAATAGTCCTTTTAATCGATAAACTATCTTTTATAAACACGCTTACGGAATCAGTAAGTTCTTTGCGGACTATATTAAAAGCCTTGTTATAATCTATCTGCTTATAAAAGTCTTCATAATTAAGCTCGTTGTTTTTTAGTGCTGAAAAAAATGAGTACACACCAGCTTTCGACAATTCATTTTGATACCTGTTATTGCTTGCTTCGGCGAAATTATTATTAACCTCGTTTGCATAAAAAGCAGCAATCAAAATAATAACCAGGCACAGTCCAAGCCTGTGCATAAACCTGGCATTGCCATTGAACGTTGCCTTGAAATACCCACGTTTTACAAACAAATAGATTATTAAAGCAGTAATTGTCAGCATCGCGAGGATCAACCATGGCAAAGGATAGGATTGATTTATATTATTGACCACTTCATAAGTGTAAATCAGGTAATCCACTGCAATAAAATTAAACCTGCTTCCAAATTCCTCCCAGAAAGTAAATTCCGCAAAAACTGAAAACATGATTATTAAAATTGTAAGAGAGAAAGCTGTATAGGTTATGATTTTGTTAGCTCGTGTATTATTCCATTTAACCGGTAAGATCAGCAGGTAAACTGAATAGGGAACTACGAAAAAACACGCAACACCAATATCAAATAATAACCCGGTGACAAAGATTTTAAATACTATCAACAACGTTAAATTTGCTTTGCTTAAGCAGCTTAATAACAACAGGAGCCTTATAAAAAAAGAGGTGATTACAAATAATAAAACAAAATTATATAATAAGGTGTAGGTATTTTTTGACCGGCTGAAGACCATATACTTTTAAAAAAATTAACCGGCAAGCAAATACACAATTTTGTTTTAAAACTGAATTTTTGAATTTTATGGAGTAGATAAATTATATCGTAAATCATTAGCAGTAATAAATTCAGAATCCCTTCAGTATTGGCTTATAGTTTTATTGTTTATAATAATAAATTGAAATCTGTTTTGGCTGTCAACATGGAGTTAAATATCAGTGCATTCATTAACCGTGTGGAAAATTACTGTCGGGGAATTTTTGCAGCATCTGTCGAACCCGGGTTAATTTATCATAACATCCGTCATACGGAGTTAGTGGTAAAAAGAGTACAGGAGATAGCGGCAAATAGTCAGCTCACAGAAACTGAATTATTTGTTTTGATCACGGCCGCCTGGTTTCATGATACAGGGCATTTAAAGCATAAAGAAAAAAATCATGAAATGAAAAGCGTAGCAATCATGTGTGAATTTTTTGCTGCAGTAGATATTCCGGGGAATTTGCTAAATCAAATTTCAGGTTGCATCCTGGCTACGCAATTACCAGCACGGCCAAAAACCCTGCTGGAAATGATTTTATGTGATGCAGATCTGTACCACCTTGGCACGGAAGAATTTTTTATTACGAATGAATTGGTAAAAAAGGAAATTGAAAAGAGGTGTAATACGACGGTTAAAAACTGGAATGAATCCTCGCTGCGTTTCTTAAAAAGCCATAAGTATTTTACAAGCTATTGCAGGCAGAAATTGGAACCCGGTAAGCAAAACAACATTGAAAAATTAGAACAAATTATCAATAGGAAATGAAGATCTTAATTGTTGAAGATGAAAAGGAATTATCTACAAGTATGGCGACCTACCTGCAACGGGAAAACTATACCTGCGACATTGCTTATAATGTTAATGAAGGCCGGATAAAAATGGAGACCTTTGACTATGATTGTATTTTGCTCGATATTTCATTGCCTGACGGAAACGGGTTACAAATTCTTAAAGAGCTAAAGGTTGACAAAAAACTAGATGGTGTAATTATTATATCGGCTAAAAATTCACTCGACGATAAAATTGCCGGGCTCAATCTTGGTGCGGATGATTACATTTCCAAACCATTTCATTTATCTGAATTGAGTGCGCGCATTTCGGCGATCATAAGAAGAAAACGTTTCCAGGGCAATACGGTCTTGGTGTTAAATGAACTCACCGTAGACCTGGTTGCTAAAACGGTGCTGGTGCATAATAAACCAGTTGAACTGACGAGGAAGGAATTTGATCTGTTATTGTATCTTCTATCCAATAAGAACAGGGTTATTTCTAAAAACGCCATTGCGGAAACACTGTCCGGCGAAGACGTTCACCTGTATGATAACTTTGATTTTTTATATGCACATATGAAAAACCTGAAGAAAAAACTAACCGGTGCCGGCTGCGCGGATTATATCAAATCGATTTACGGAATGGGTTATAAGTTTGCAATCTGATGAAGCTACTTCAAAAGACAATCCGAAACTACCTCCTGTATTCAGTATTTGTTTTACTGGTAGCCATCCCGGTGTTTTACATTGTCATTCAAAACATACTTCGCCACGAGGTGGATGAAGAATTAGTAGCTACCAAAATTTCGTTAAAGTCCAGGATACAAAAGGCTTTAAGTGATTCAAACCTTGATAAAATTAATTTCCTCGATGAAAATGTGCGGCTGGTGACTTCTACCACAAATGAAGAATACGATTCTTTATCTACTATCGACTTGTACGACAGCCTTGAAAAAGAAATTATTCCTTACCGGGTGATCCGCTCAAATTTTTTGCTTGATAAACAGCCCTATCTTTTATCCAGGAGAATATCCCTGATTGAAAATGACGACCTGATAAAAAGTATTTTAAAAGTTGAGGTCATACTCCTGGTGTTATTATTAAGTGGATTGCTGGTAATCAATCGCAATCTTTCCAAGCGTATATGGCGGCCATTTTATAAAACGCTGGATAAACTGCAAAATTATAATATTGAATACCATACTGACCTGGAACTTTCTAAATCTTCCATCGCTGAGTTTGATGACTTGAATAAATCTTTACAGGGGTTGATTGACAGAACGCATAAAACATTTTTGAGCCAAAAAGAATTCACGGAAAACGCATCTCATGAAATGCAAACACCCTTAGCTATCTTTCAAAGCAAGCTGGAATTATTAATGCAAACCTCCCCATTAAGTGAGGAGCAGGCTGGCTTTATGGACCAGTTAGCCGATGCAGGTGAGCGCATGAGCCGACTTAACAAGAGCCTCGTTCTATTAACCAAAATAGAGAACGATCAATTTCCTGATACGGAAACGTTATCGTTAAATGATATAGTTGATAGCTTTGTAAAACAATACAAACCACAGATCGAAGAAAAAAAACTATCAATTTCCTTTGAATCAAATTCTGAAAAGACGCTTCATGCCAATAAAATAATGATTGAAATTTTAATCGGGAATTTGATGGGGAATTCCATTCGTCACAACTATCAATATGGAAGTATCCACATTTATTTAGACCAGGAATCGCTTATCATTGGCAACACCGGAAGGGAAACTGCGTTGGACGATCAAAAGATCTTTATGCGGTTTCAAAAGGAAAGCACGAATACAAACAGTATCGGACTGGGATTAGAAATCGCAAAAAAAATCTGCCAGCTTTATCGATACAAGCTCCAATACCAGTACAGCAACAATCTTCATGAATTTATTGTGCATTTTGGTTAACGTCATTTTGTTCATAAATTCCTTAGTGTCATCTCAACAATATTTTGAAGGCATTTATTGCCTACACCTTGCCTGAACGGCTTTGACTGCAAATTTAATTTAACAGGTTGCCATATTTACTTAACTACATTACACGGTTCGAAGGCCACGTCGTCCCAGCGGGGTTTTCACAGCGGAAACTTTCTGCTCTAAAAGTGATACCCGTGAAACCCTGCTGCATGAACGGACTAACTAATTTCACCTCTACAGCAGTTATCACAGTAAAACCAGGATACTGAGGGATGTGAATTCTTTCCTTTTTCTTAAATTCAAAATCTCTACAGATTTGACAGGTAAGTTTGCAACTTAACAAACCATTTATGCCGGATAAACTCAATGCAATTATTTTAATGTTGATACTATTTTCTCCTGCAATCAAATCTCAAGCGATAAATAACATTGCTATTCTACCAATTGCAGCTGACAGCCTACCTGTTCAATCCACAAAGAAAATGATTAGGCGCAAATGCCCATTTCCGGCAAAACAATTAGTTATCCCTGCCCTTCTAATCGGGTACGGAGTTACAGCCATTGAAAATAACGGACTTAAAAACCTGAATGATGAGGTTAAAGAAGAATTGGTTCTTGAAAATCCGCACAGAGGTATTCATATCGATAACTACTTACAGTTTACACCCGCAGTTGCTGTATATAGTTTAAATATGGCGGGCATAAAAGGGGCGCATAATTTAGTTGACAGAAGTGCGATTTACCTACTTTCCAACATAATCGTAAATTCCAGCGTGTCCGGTATTAAAAAATATTCTCACCAGGCCAGGCCCGACGGGTCCGGATACTCATCCTTTCCTTCCGGACATACGGCAGAGGCCTTTGCCAGTGCTGAATTTTTGCGGCAGGAATATAAGAATGTGTCAGTGTGGTATGGTATCGCCGGCTATGCAGTGGCAGCTACTACCGGCTATCTCAGAATGTACAATAATAAGCACTGGATGAGCGATGTAATTGCCGGGGCAGGTGTGGGAATTGCATCCACCAAGATTGCTTACTGGCTGTATCCCAAGATCAAACATGTTTTATTTAAAGAAAAGTTGCGCAATACTTGTATTATTCCAACCTATCAAAACAAATTTGCCGGATTTGTATTGATCCACAATTTTTCCAAATAACAACATGAAATTGTAAATTGAGATATCGTATTTTTATTTTATTAATTTAACTATTTTCAATAATGCATCTTAAATATTTACCGGATTAATGCCAGGCATAAAGTACACAAAATATTTAATTGCGGTTTTGATTTTATCTGGCAGCTGTTCGTTTGCACAAAACACCGATTCAATCAGTACCAAACTTGACAGTTTAAAAAAGCAAACCGATAGCACCGGGCAAATTAACCTGGTAGAACCGGAATTCTATAATGAAAAAACGAAGATCACTCCTAAAGTATTTGGTATATTATTACTTAGCGATTTCAAGCAACAGGCACTATCGCCTTTTAAATTAAATAAGAAAAGGCTCGTTCGCGATGCGGTGATTTTGGGAGTTGGCGTTGGGGTAGCATTTTTAGACAAGCCGATACAAAAATGGGGAGTTACTTTTCGAAATAATAATCCCTGGTCCTCCTCTTACAGTAAGGCGGTATCTGATATTGGTGGCAGCTTTGAAATCGTTCCGCTTGCAGCAATCGCAGCGACAGGCTTTATCACAAAAAATGAAAAATTAAAGACAACGACTGCCCTGGCTGTCCAATCCTATACAACCACTTCAGTATGGACCTATGTTTTAAAAGCCGCCTTCGGCAGGCAACGCCCCTCCAATTTTGACCCGAACTCTGCATTGAACAGGCCAACATTTAACGGGCCCTTCTACGAATTCACCAAAGGTGATAATGGCGCATTTCCCTCCGGGCATGCAGCTTTGGCTTTTGCCGCCGCAACAGTTTACGCAAAGGAATATAAAAATATCCCGGCAATTCCCATCATTTCTTATACGCTCGCAGGCCTGATCACCTTCAGCAGGATCACCCAAAATAAACATTGGGCCACAGACCTGATTGCCGGATCATTATTGGGTTTTGCTTCAGGCACACAGGTAGTAAATAATTATCACCGGTATGCAAGATTAAAACGAAAAGAATCAACGAAAGGAAAAATGACCGCAAAAGCGCAGTTCACCTGGACACTTCAATATGCCTATGGCGGCGGGATACAGCCTGGGTTTATTTATAGGTTTTGATGAATGTTTGAAACATTTGTTGGGCGTGTTGGAGCTAAACTGAACCATTCCGTAAGTGTAGAACCAATCCCAATGCTTACACACCAATCAAGGATCCTGTCAAAATTTGAGCGGTTTTTAATCCTCTCAAATTCATTGTATTCCCAGAGCCTTGGTTATTAACTTTGCTTACTTTTAATAATAGTAGCATGAATCAACCCGACTATTCCGCAAAAAACATTTCTCACTGCATCACTATCGATGGCAATGTCAATAAAGAGCCCTGGAAAACGGCAAACTGGAGCAAACGGTTTGTTGATATGGTAACGGGAGATGGAGGAATGTACAATACACAGGCGGCGTTGTTATGGAATGATCAGTTTCTATACATCGCGTTCACCGCTGAAGAACCTTTTGTGGAGGCAAAATTAACGGAGCGTGATAGCCTCCTCTTTTTAGAAAATGACCTCGAGGTTTTTATTGATGGCGGTGATTGTTATTATGAATTGGAAGTGAATGCGGCGAACACCATCTATGAAGTATTTTTTGTCTGGCGCGATGCTTACACGAAAGGCAGCCGGTTTGATATTCCATTGTTCGATGTTCATCATCCGCAGGTCTATACGTTTGGGGGCGATTACGACCGGAGTGGCGCTACATTTTGGAAAGGTACCCATCCACGCGGTACCCGCTGGGCATTTACCCATTTTGATATGCCCGGTTTACAAACCGCCACACGAATTGAAGGTTGCCTTAACGATAACAGTAGTATCGATAAAGGATGGAGTCTGGAAATAGCCATACCCTGGGATAGTCTTCAGCCACTGGCGAACGGCAGAAGCATACCACCTGCCAATGGTGATTTATGGAACATGTTTCTTGGCAGATTTCAGAAATTAATAATCGGGGGAAAAGAAATGCAGCCCCATCCGGCGATGGCATTAAACAGTCATGGCATCTACGATACGCACATGCCTGACAAATGGAGTAAAATTGAATTTGTACGATAATTTATTCTCCAAATATTGTCGGTGTAGTAACGGCAAATTTTTTATAGCAAAGTTTTTCACCACATTTAAACCCTCTATTTGTCCTGTATACTTTTAAGCTGCCACAATGAGGACAGGCAACAGTACCCTCTTTATTAATCCATTAGTTAAAATAATATGCAATGTTTTTGTTTGCGGTTTGTGTATATGGTTGTCCTGAATAAACACATAAAACAATAGCTAAAGGTGAAATTTTGCCTTATACAGGAAGATGTTATCCTAATTAACTGCTATTTTTTAAGATGAGGTATCAAGAAATTTAACTTCTTACAAAGAATGACCACGATAAAATGGTTCTGTCCCGTAGTTTTCAAATAGCCGAATTCTATCAAAACCTGAATTTTTTATTTTATGCAAAGGATATTGTTTCTATATTGAATGAGAAATTAGATTGAAACTGACGAAGTGAAAAGTGTAAAATCATTCACTTCTGCCGCTCCGCTTGAAAAATATACCGAACAGATTGCTTTACATAAGCTTTTGTAGCATTAACCCTACGCTGCGTATAAGCGCTGGTAAAGCTTTAACTTCCTGCATGCCTTTATTTGTAATGCTTTATTTTCTCGATAACTTCAACATGTTTATCGCGTAAATGAGTCGTGAATAGGTGCCTGCCCGCCATAAATAAAGGATTTTTGCTTTGCAGAATATAGTCACGTTTCTAAAGAATAGTGGTGTGATGGATTTTTCTATTTAGAATGTAACTTTCTACAGTAACGAAATCAGGATCTGCCATTCCATATCATTATGTTCAATCATGCTTATCAATCGTTCAACGTCAAGTTTCATATTATTACAGCTTGCGAATTATTTGTCCCCTGCCCTAATAGCATGTTTGTATGTAAATTGTATATAAATGGCACAAATTAAAAAAGGTTTCAATCTCTTGTCTTGTCCTGAAATAGCTTTACACTAAAAAGCAATTTAGGATGACAGAAAACACCAAAAAAAAGTCTAGGGCCAGCGTTTTGAGCCGTGATCCCTATAAACGCCGGACAGAAACAGAAATGATT
>JBDSLD010000395.1:0-10054 GCA_039916545.1 Ferruginibacter sp. | reverse complement strand
AAGGGTTTTAGAATATTTTCTAATCCGAATCTTCACTTCACCAACTACCTGTCAACTCTCTACTTTTGCCTCCACAGCCGGTCCGCCAGCTGGCGGATAACCGGAACGCTGCTGTTTTTGCTTCTTTCAAAATATGCTTTGCATTTTTTGAATTCCGGCTTCGCCGCAACCGAACCAACGAAAGGCAGCTAACCCGGTTATTGGTGTAGCGTACCGTATTTATCTAATCATTATCCAAATAAAAAACGGATCTAATTCAACGTAATTTTAAGGAGTAGTTATTTTAACCCATTGTAAAGTGCCTGCGTAAGGGACTTTCCAGCCAACGGCGAATCATAATCTATGGTCCAGAGATAAGCTCCCTTATACGCGGACGATTTAATATAGGCTGCTTTTTTTGTGATCAGTGGAACGCCGTTATAATAAATTCCTTCTGCCGAATTGATCGTTTCTTTTGTATCAGCTGCAGGATCCAGTGCCAGGATTCCCTGGTAAGAAATGTAATCATACGAACCCCAGCTAAGGTTATTACCACTGGCATCCAGGGCCGTGTAGCGAAGGCCGAATGCAGGCATGCCAATCACGATCTTGTCTGCACCGACATGAAAATTTTTCCAAATCTCCGCACTGCTAACCATGTAATCAAATGTAGACGCCTGCCCTACCGGGGCGCCCGGACCAACATGAATGCCATCTTCAAAAGCATGCACATTTACCCAATCCACGGCAGAAAGATCAGGGTAATCCCAATGCTGCCAACCGGTAGTAACGGCGCAGGTTATCAGTGCTCCGGCCGGTAGTGCGGCCCTAAGGGAAGTGACGAAACTCCCCAGGGCAGAAAGGTTACCGGTGTAATTGGGGTCACCATTGATATCGGTCATAATGATGTCTACTCCATCGATCTTTTTTAAAGCTAAATAATTTTTAATGGCAGTGACCAGGCCGGCTCTTTTTGCAACATCCCTTATTGCTTCACCGAAATCCCTGCTGTCATACAATGCCCATCCATCAATACCTGACAGACGGCCGGCAATGCTAAGCAATACGGGCTTGCCCTTGATATGCCCGCGCGCAACGAGTTCATCCATCCGTTGATTTATTTCTCCGGTGGTGATGTCAAGGTTACCATCAGAAGAAACCTTGCCTGTTTGATAAGCGACATGCGTTACATAATCCCAGTTAACATTGGCCGGCAATCCTGTTTCGCTCAGGTAGGCCATGGCAACCTTCGTGTATGGAACCGGGGTATAGCTGGATGGGTTTACCAATACAGTGGCGGTCCGGACTGATTTCAATCCTTTGTATTCTGCTTCCAGTTCAATTTTATATTCTCCCCCTGCGGTTGGTTTAAAATTGAAAATGGTGTCGGTTGAAGCCACCACACCATCTACCTTCCAGGATATATTTACTTTGCCTGCCGGAGAAAATAAGAGCCCCGACCAATTGGCTGATTCTCCTTCATTTAAAATATAAGAGGTCCGGAAATTATCGCCTAATTGAAATATCCTTGGACTATCCCCTTCCACGAATTCCGGATCGGGAATATTTTTTTTACATGCACCCAATAATAACAGTGTAGCAAACACAAAATAAATCAACCTGTTTTGCTGTAACATATTTATAATTTTAATTGATAGCCTGATAATAATATTTCGGTACTGATACTTCACACGCAACTATTGTTTATCCCACCAAACCCGCTTTGTCCAGTCATCTACCCCACCCTCGATATCCTGTATGGCAGCTTTCACATTATCTGCGTTCTGCACTTTTTCTGACAATGGATATTCAAATCTCCTCGGAATAGTTGTGCTGTTGGAATAGCCCGGATAAAAACCAGGTGTAAGGGCAGGATACCCCGATCTTCTCCAGTTCGCATATGCTTCAGGCCCATTCATGAATAATGCTTCCCACAACTGGGTGTTGATGATCTCCAGTTCCTTCGCCGCCTGCAATGGATTATCACTTTTAAATTGTTCGATCTTAGCAGCGCTGATCACGGGGCCACCAGGAAAAAGTGCCAGTTGTGTACAAGCCGCTTCCATCCCTTTTTTATAATGCTCGGTATAAGTTCCACCCAGGCTTACACCCCAGCGAAAGCAGGCATCGGCCAATAAAAATTCCACTTCCGCATAAGTCATGTGCAGGAAGGGCGCGTTGTTAGCGATCAGGAAATTTGCCAGCTGTGCCTTTTGAGTATTGTTATCAACCGTGAAAGAGGCGCCGCCCATTTCCGGAACAGTGATATCAAATGAATTCTTATAATCATCCCATATAAAATTACCGCTGTTTACACCTGACACACCAACCTTTTCCTTTACCTGGGCTGTAATATCGATCCGGTCAAAAGGTTTATATGGATTATCAATATAATTTTTTGCGATGTATTCAAGGCGCGGATCATTCGTAGTTTTCATAGTATTGATCAGGGTATTGCACAGGCGGTAAGCGATGATATCACCCTGGTTCAACGCAACTGATAACCCGTTGCCCCTTATATCGGCATAATCATTCTGCACGTTTTCATGATCAACTTTACAGATATCACTATTACTTGTAAATACGCCCGCGTTAAATGCCGCCGTAGCTTCCTGCTGAGCAAGGGTTGCATCTATTTTTACAAGCCGCATGGCGAGGCGCAAGTGCAGTGAATGAGCAAATTTTTTCCATTGGCCTACATCACCGTTGTAAAAGATGTCCTGCGTCGGCTTATCTTTTGACGGATCAAGTTGGGCAGACGCCTCTTTTAATTCTTTAAAGAAGTCAGTATAAATATCCTTTTGTTTATCATACTTAGGTTTGCTTATTCCGCCACTGTAAGCCTGGCCCGCTTCGGAGTACGGGATATCGCCATAGAGATCGGTAAGCCTGGCGAACAGGTAGACTTTCATGATCCGGCAAATGGCGTTCAGGTTCGTTTGACTGGCAACTCCCTCAGTTCTTTTAACAGCATCTACAATATTTAAAATTTTTCCGGGATAGTCCTTTTCCCAAATCAAAGAAAGGTATTGCTGTTGCTTTACATACATGCCTCCCCATTGGTTAGCCCAGGCGCCGGCGATGTGCTGTATCATGGGCATGGTTTCTAAAACGCCCAGTCTTTCATTCGATTCAAGGTCGCCCGAAAACTGCAACTGCACCTGGGCCAGCTGTAATGCAGGGTTTAAATTTGCCGACCGTGTTGGATCGGTATTCATATCATCAAACTTGTTGCAGGAGAAAAACAGGCATACCGTAACAAGCAGGCAGGAAGAAAGAATTTGTTGTTTTACTGGTATCATAATTTGTACTTTATAAATTAGTCGATCAGGAATGGTCCATGGTGGATCGTTAACTATCCAGGCATTTATTCTTTAAAAGCGCACATTCAGGTTAAGCCCCCAACTTCTCCGTGAAGGCAAAGATCCATACTCGAACCCCTGTCCGTTACCGTTATTGTAATTTGAATCGGGATCAACGTTAGGCACATTTTTATGAATGATAAAAGGGTTCCTGCTTACTATAGAAAAACTTGCGTTGGTTATTTTAAGCTTGCCCAAAACTTTTTTCGGAATATCATAGGTCAGCGACAATTCCCGGACTTTTATATAACTGGCGTCATAGAGAAATGGTGTCAGGATACCCTGGTCATCGCTATAAAAATTTCCCCAGTAAGTGCCCGGATCAATTGGTTTTGTATTAAGCGCATATACAGGCTTCCCATTTGCGTCGGTGCCGGTTTGCACAACACCCTTGGGCACATAACCTTCCACCATTCCTGATGCATCCCATTCCTGGACAGTTTTACCTGCAGCCATGCGCTTCTCCTCCGAGCGGATCCATTCCTGCCTTCCTTCAATGGTGGAAATATCAGATCCTCTTAACACAGCGTACATGTTTGTCATGGAAAACAGGTCTGCCCCCATTTTTATATCGATCGTTCCGTTGAAGGTGAAATTTTTATACGTGAATGAATTGACTATACCGCCCGTCCAGTCCCAGGTACCTTTACCCAATATCTGCCTGTCCGTGGTAGGCAAAGGAGATAAACTAACAGGATCAAGGATCACATTGCCCGCGTCATCCCTTTGAAAATCATAGCCCAAAATTGAACCATAGGGCGCGCCCGGCATGGCTACCACGGATACGCCCAGCCAGCGTGCCTCGGAAAGTACAAGATAAGGAACGCCATCAGCCAGCGAATTAACTACGTTTTTATTGTGTGCAAAATTGACGCTCAGGTTCCAGGTGAAATCAGTGGTTTTAACCGGCGAGCCACCAACCAGCAGTTCAAATCCTTCATTGGAAATTACACCGGCATTGATGATTTGCTGCGCAAAACCTGATGATACCGGCAAAGGAACATTGTTGATCTGGTCCCTGGATTTTTGCGTGTAATAAGTGAGGTCAACATTTAACCTGTTCTTTAAAAAACGCAGTTCCGTACCAATCTCGAAAGAACGCGTACGGGTGGGCAACAGGTTAGGATTTGGTTTTATTGTAGTTGCAATACCACCAACAGATTCACCCTGGAATGGCCGCTCGTTCAACCCATAATAAAGATTTAATTTATATGGGTCGGTGTCGCTTCCTACCTCAGCCGCCGATACCCTTATCTTACCAAAAGATAAAAAGTTCTTAGACATTTTAAAAGCATCGGTAAATATAAAACTACCGGACAACGACGGATACACGTAGGTGTTATTAATTGGTAATAAAGTAGAACTCGCGTCACGCCGCAGGGTCGCATCGAGGTAAAGGAAGTTTTTATAGCCCACACTTAAAAGGCCATAAAAAGAATTGATTCTTTTTTCATAAAGGTCATCCTGTATCAGCTTGTCCTTAAAACTATTAAAAGCAACGGCATCTGTCAACTGCATATCGGTGGCGGAAAAAACGGTGCCCGGGTGTTTTTGGTGAGACAAGCTGCTGCCCAATCTTAAAGCCAGGTAAACATCCGGCGTTACCTGCTTTTGCAAGGATAACAACAGGTCAGCTTCGGTTGTATTGTATTTCCGGCTAACACCTTCGATACGGCCCAGTAAAGAGCCGGGTGTAGTGCGCGGACTAAACTTCATAAAATCAAGAAAGGTGATGTCAGATGAAATTCTTCCCTGTAGCGAGATCCAATCGGTGATCACATAATTGGCCTGAACGGAAGTCATGAGGCGGTCCTTCGTTGTATTGTTTTTCATCTCATTGATCACCCAGTAAGGGTTTAGCCGGTATTGCCCGCCTCCCCAATCTATGTAATCGCCATTGGCATCTTTATAGCCCTGTTCAAAAATATCCTGGTCAATATTGTTGGCAAGGCCAAGAAAATTATTACCGATATTAGAAGGGTCGTCTGCAAGTCCCGGGCGATTGATAACGGTCTCCTTTACATAAATACCCTTTACATCCACGGTAAGGTGTTTACCAAATTTGGAAGTGCCCCTTAAATTAAATGTATTGCGGGTAAGGTTACTTTTCGGCACGATATCATTGTTGCGAAGATCGGATACAGAAAAGCGAAAAGTGGTGTTATCAGTTGCCGTGGTTAAGGAAATATTATTTGTCAGCGTGGTACCCGTCCTGAAAAAGTTTTCAATATTATTTTTTACCAATCCATAGGGCCGCGTTACGCCATCGAAACCAGGCACCAACAAGTTGGGATCAAGCTTGGCGCCAAAATTACTAAACATGGTGATCCTTGCTTGTGTCGCGTCTCTCGGGATAGTACCAGCAGATCCTTGTCCATATTCATATTGATAATCATCAAAATTAGTGAGCAGCTTTTCCATGGAGCCGGTGGCATTATATTCGATGCCCAATGATTTTTTCGGCCCGCCTTTTTTTGTGGTGATCAGGATCACCCCATGACCGGCCCTGCTGCCGTACAAGGCAGATGCGGAAGGCCCTTTCAACACACTGATCGTTTCTATGTCATCCGGGTTAATGGCAGAAATGGCGTCGCCGAAATCATAGCCGGAAGAATATTTTTCGCTTCCCACCTGGCCATAATTTGAGTTATCCATGGGTACGCCATCCACCACATACAACGGCTGGTTATTACCTGAAATTTCTGTATTGCCCCGGATGATCACACGCGAAGACCCACCCGGTCCGCCCGCTGTGCTATTGATTATCAACCCCGGCACTTTGCCCGCCAGCGAATTAATGACATTCACTTCACGCGCCTTATTTATTTCACTGCCCTGCACTTCCCCTACTGCATAGCCGAGTGATCTTGTCTCTCTTTTTATGCCCAATGCGGTCACCACTACAGGATTCAGATCAAGGGCGCTTTTTTTCATCTCGATCACCAATATCTTGCTGTTGAGCTTTGGATAAATGGTTTGTGTTTCGTAGCCGATAATACTGATCGTTAAAGCATCTCCCTCTGCAACTTTGATAGAAAAGCCCCCGTTCTCTTTTGAGAATACCGACTTCCTGCTTTTTTTATTAAGGATCGTAACGCCCTGCAGTTCTTCATTGTTTTCATTTACCACCTTGCCGGTAAGCGTGAATTCCACAAAATTATCATTGCTCATTTCTGCAGGCTTGCCCTGTATCATAATGATATTACCCGCAATCTTGTACCTCGAGTTTACCTTGCTGCAGACCGTTTCAACAACATTTTCAAGATTTGCGTTCTCAACCCGCAAGGTGATCGGAATCTTGTCATTTATCTCGGCAGCATTGTAAGCGAATGTAACGGTGGCTTCCCGCTCGATCGCGGAGAATACATCTTTCAATGGCTTTTTTGACCAGTTGAAGGAATACTGTGCCTGTGCAGCTATGCCTGGCGAAAGCATGAGGCACACAACGAACATGCGTACAATTGAATGGGACAATAAATTGCGTGGGAATAAAAAAGATTTATTCATCTTAGGCAGTTGTTAGGTTTATATGTTAAAAACAGTGCGTTATTGAAACAGGATCGAAACAGTGTTGCCTGTTTGGGTGTATCTGAATTTATTAGTAAAAGAAATAGCTTCCAGGACTTCTTTCAATGACTTTTCGAAAAATTTACCCGTAAAGGCGATTTCAGTGGCAGGCTTATTTTGCAGCTTTACCTGTATGCCGTAATAAAATTCCAGCGTTTGAACGATATCGTCCAGTTTAGCTTTATTAAAAACAATTTTCATCGACCGCCAGTCGGTTAATATTTCAGTTTTAAATGTGGCGCTGGTGACTGAATGATCTTTTTGAAAAGTGGCCTGCTGCCCGGGTAACAACCTGGTATCCGAAGGTTCAGCTTCGTTGTTAATCGCCTGCACTTTCACTTTGCCGGTTGCCAGCATTACATTACCCGATTCTTCACCCGGGTAGTTCCTCACCTTGAAGGAAGTGCCCAAAGCGGAGGTAGCAGTTTTATCGGTGATAACTACAAAAGGTTTTTCCGCGTCGGGTTTGACGGAGAAAAAAGCTTCTCCTTCTAAATATACCCAGCGCGTTGATTTATCATATTCATCCGCGATCTTTAAAATACTGCCGTAATTAAGGATCGCCACGGACCCATCCGGTAATTGCACCTCTTTACGCGGATCTTCTTTGGCCTGTATTATTTCCTTAAAACTTGCCTTTGCAAAATCCGCAACAGGTGTATCATATTTATTTGAATGCCGGTTGAACCACAGCCCCACTGATACAATAAAAGCAATGATGGCCGCGGCTGCGATGAGTTTTATGATCCATTTACTTTGAGCAGGAGCAATATTGCGTATTGATGCAGGCAAAACTTTTATTTCTTTCTCTTGAGTGCCTGAAGTAATCGCTAGTTTCAATTTGTCTGACGCCGCCAGTTTTTCCTCCTGTGGCAACGTGATGGTTAGTAATTGGTACAGTTCTTTTGCCCGGTTGATCTCTGGCAATATTTCCGGATGTTCCGCCAGCAATGCTTTCCAACGCACTATCTCGGCAGGATTGCCTTTACAATAGAGGAGAAAACTATCGTCGAGTAACAGGTCTTCCGTTTTATAGCTTGTATAGTCTGGCATTCGAAGGTGTATGTTGGTGATTGTTATTCCCCTTTTAATTTCGCGTCGCCCTTACCGTTTCCATTTATCTTTTCCCGACATCAGTAAAAAAAAGATACCTTAGATGCAAACATTTTTGGGTTTTCTTTTAACAAGTGTGATCCAAAATTGATTTTTACCATTGAATCAGCATATATTTTTTTAAACCCGGTAAAAACCAGCTCAAGGGCCAGGTATTTTTCGTACGCTCGATGAAAAACATAAACCACATTACAGGTGCGAAATGGGAACTGCTGCTTTCGGGTGAGGAGCAGGATTTTTATGACTGTTTCAATTGCTGCTATGATGAGCTTTACCGGTTTGGAATTTTTTTGTACAAAGAACCTGAGCTGGTGAAGGAAAGCATCCAGTTGCTGTTTATCGAGATATGGAAGATAAAGTATAAATTGAAAGAGGTAAACAATATTAAAGAGTATGTACTTACCATTTACAAAAGGGTACTGTATAAAGAAAAAACCGGGTCAGTAAAATATTGGTCAAAGACGGGGATGATCGATGATGTAACGCACACGCAGGAATTATATATTGATTCTTATGAAGAAATGATGATCAGTACGCAGACCGATAAATTATTGCGCGACCGGCTGTCGACAGTGCTGCCGCAGTTGGGAGAAAGGCAGCGGGAATTGATCCGCATGCGATATTTCGAAGAAAAGAGCATCGATGAAATTGCGATCATTACTTCACTCACATCGCGCACGATCTATAATACGCTGCACAACGCGCTCTCCCGATTGAGAGAATTATTAGGCTGAAATGGATTATGGTAAGGCCACCGATTACTTATTTCAGTTCTTCAAAAACACCGGTAAGCTTATTTTTTCTCACATTGTCCCAATTAAAATATCTTCCATTCATTGCCACGTACACGCCAGCGGGCAGGGCCTGCGCAAACGCCAGGGCGCTTCCCAGGTTGAACAACCCGTCAGAACTACCGAATTTAATGGGGATCATGGCGCCTGTCAATATGATCGTTTTATTATCGATGGCATGGCCCAGGGTTTTAGCTGTTTCTGCCATGGTATCGGTTCCGTGGGTGATCACGATCCTGTCTTCTTCGCAGTGTTTGCACTGGTGTACGATCAGTCCACGGTCCTCTGCAGTCATCTCGAGGCTATCGATCATCATCAGTGTCCTGATCTCCACTTCAACCCGGTTACGGCCCATTTCAAGTAAGTCGCTTAAATGCGTATCCTTAAAATATAACTGGCCATTGATCTCATTGTATTCTTTGTCGAAAGTTCCTCCCGTAATAAAAATCCGAATGCTCATAAATAATTATTTGTTGATAAACACCAGTCGCAAGTATCTCCGGACGTTGCCGGGGAATGACAGCATTTAGCTTTGCTCATCGATCACCTTTATCAGGGTGGCCTGCAAACTCATGATCCATGGTGGCAATTTTATTCCTTCGATTTTCATTTTAGTTCCATCATTAACGTCTGCATGTAAAATACTAAATTCCCAACGCGTACCTTCTTCATCTTTTACATCAACGTGGTAGCCCGACTGTGTTCCGAATTCAATAGGTTGGAAATTAAATTGCTTTCCGTCGATTGTTTTATTAAAAAGATTGCTCATAACAAATTAACGATCCGTTTTGTAAAAAGATCATTTGCAAGTTAACGATTTGTGGATATTTTTAATGTGTTAGTAATTTCGGTTACGGATAAAAGACATATATCGGAAGCCAAATTGTTCGAAACCATGGTTAATGCATTTAAATTGATAAGCGCAGGGCTCCAGCCCACAAGTGTTCGAAACCTTGATCTCTACATTGAATTTACAGGCGCAGGGCTCCAGCCCTGTGTCTTCTTTGTCACTGAGGCAAGATTGCTTATTACGATTTGTTTAATTAATATAACCTGCTGTTTGTTAAGGATTGTTTGGAATCATTTTACAGATCAAAAAGGCTTATTGGAAATTGTTTTTTTAGAAGGTTTTAGCATGGAATTTAGTAACGAAGAAGACACAGGGCTGGAGCCCTGCGCCTGTAAATTCAATGTACAAATCAAGGTTTCGAACAGTGTGGGCTCCAGCCCTGTGTCTTCTTT
>JBDSLD010000394.1:0-12337 GCA_039916545.1 Ferruginibacter sp. | reverse complement strand
GGACAGTAGGTTTTTTATATGCTTTTGCAGGTGACAGTGTTACGCTTAAGCAACAAGGCTACCTTGATTGTCGGTTTATTTATGACATTCCCGGGGGATCGAAATTATTAATGGAAGCAACTTTGCAGGGAGATACAACTGCTGGTATTTTGCTGGATGAATTAAATCGGAAATATGGGAGGTGATTCAAAAATTAGCTAATGTGCTAATTGGCCAATTTGCTAATGAGCGGCGGAAACAGATTGGCGATATGGCTAAGGCTGGAGCTTGAAAAAACAGCACATTGGCTAAAAAACTTAATTAAGCTTTTTAGCTTTTAATTCATAAAAAGTTTTAGTGGTACAAATTTTTGTCTTGGGAAAAATGGAGATGCTGTAAGCGCCTAACATAGGCATGTTGCCCGTAATTACAAGGCCGGTGCGGGTTAGATAAAGGAACTGGTGATTGACATCATTAAAAAAGATAGGCATTTTATAAATCTCGATCACAGGATTTAAAAGGTAGATAGTATCGATGCCGTTGGATAGCACAGATTCCATATGCACTTCGGTTTGTAAATTAAAATTTTGCATAGGCAAATTAAAATTTACGATCGATTCGAAACAAACGCCCACTTCTGAAACCTCCAGTTTAAAGTCGCTGACGAAATCGGATAGTATGGTAGAAGTAAGTTTCATATGTTTACCAAATAAATGATTATTTTGATTATTTATTGTATAAACACAAAAAATTATCCAACTCTATTGCCAATCAACTATTGCACATCAACAACTGAAATGGGATTTTTATTCCTCATCAATTGTCCAAGCTTACGCTAGAGTGGGTAAAATAATAATCACGCACCCGCATCAAATGAATGTGTTTGCATTTTCATCCAGGCAAAATTTACAAGTCACACAGTCATTGACAAAAGCCGGACTTTTTTTATCAGTCATCTTGGTCTTTTATGTCGACAAATTATTATTGTAGGTAAAAATAGTATCAAACAAGGTAAAAGTTTTGTTTTGATTCAACGGTGTCAGCTAATTATTCAACAATGCAGCAAATTTACGTGCCATGCTGTCTGAACAGTAAGCAGGGTAATATTTATCCCGCTGGATTACTGGTTTTTAGTAAAACTAACCAGCTTCCGATCTCAATCAATGCATTTTCATTTGATGGAACTGTATCGATTTTTTATAGGCAAATTATAAAAATGTTGCGATTTTTATTATAAAAATAACCGTGATCAGATAAAATAGTATTACTTAAATTCGGATCTTAAATATACTTTTGGCGTTCCAGTTTAATGATGTTTTAATTGCTATTACCCGATACGGTTTTCCAAAACTATTATCATGTTCAAACGAATTGCTGCTTTTTCCCAAACAATACATTGCACTAATATTGCTATTGCTGCCAACATTTATTTCTTCATTATTTGCAGGTACTCCAACCGTATTTGCCACTTAACAGCAACCAGCATATTCGCAGGAATTTCAAATACGATACCTGATCGCAAATTATAAAAGCTACCACTAATTCTAATTTCAAATAAACAAAGATGATTGTATATGAGAAAATTTAACCTGAAAATGAAACCCGGTACCTGCTTGTTATGGGCAGTATTTTTCCTGCTCGCCATGGGAAATAATGTCCGTGCACAAACAACGGAGCGAAAAATAACAGGCAAGATATCTTCTGCCTCAGGCAAGCCACTGGATGCGGCTTCTGTTATCAATAAGAGAACCAATGTGGGCACACATACGGATAACCTGGGTTTGTTTACCATCCAGGGACAAACGGGCGATATACTCGTGATCAGCTATATTGGTTACCAGCCCCGCGAGATCAAAATTGGCAAATCAGATAACATGGATATTTCTGTAACCGAAGAACTGTCAAAAATGGATGAGGTAGTTGTGATCGGTTATGGTAAATCCAAGCGGGTAAATCTTACCAGCGCGCAAACCACCGTGTCCTCAAAAGATATGGAAAAAACAATTAACACGACTATTGAGCAGGCCATACAGGGAAGGGCCGCGGGCGTGTACATCACTCAGAATTCGGGACAACCCGGCGGCGGTATTTCTGTAAGCATACGGGGTATCAGTTCCATCAACGGAAGCACTGAACCGCTTTATGTGGTGGATGGTGTGCAGATCGCCGGACAAGGTGTTTCTTACGGCGCACAAAGTTCGTCAAATCCACTGGCGGGGCTTAATCCCGCTGATATTGAAGACATACAGGTTTTGCAGGGACCATCCGCTACCGCGATATATGGCTCCAGGGCAACCAACGGCGTATTGCTGATCACTACCAAGCGTGGAAAATCCGGCGATGCAAAAATCAATTATGGGCTGCAATATGGTTTGCAAACGCCACCGCAGCGGCTTGAAGTTATGAACCTGCAACAATATGCGCAGATGGTAAAAGAATTTCATGGCATTGCAGGTGGAGAAACGCCGATAGAATTTTTAGATCCCAGCTTACTTGGCAAAGGGACCGACTGGCAGCAGGAATTATTTAAACGCACGCCGATGAGCAAGCACCAATTGAGTTTGAGCGGTGGAAATGATAAGACGACTTACTACATGTCAGGGGAATATATGGATCAGCAAGGTATCGCCCTTGGATCAGGATTTAAAAGGTACGGCTTCCGTCTTAATCTTGATAACAAGCCCAGGGAATGGATAACGATTGGCGCAAACCTCAGTTTCAATCAAACCAATGAGGACCTTACCACCAGCCAGGAGAATGTAATCTCCGATGCTTTGCAACTTACGCCACAGGTGCCGGTAAAAAATATAGATGGCTCATGGGGTGGAGGTGATATCACCAATGGCGCTAACCAGTTTGCGCCGGTAAATCCGATCGCTATCGCAAATCTAAAAACGAATACTAATTTAAGAAGACAGTTCCTGGGTGGCCTTAATGTAGGTATAAAATTAACGAAGGACCTTACTTTCAGAACAGCCTTCAATACAAATGTGGGGTATTCAAATTCCACTTACTATCAACCAACTTACGCGATTGGCTGGGCGATCAATGCGACAGCTTCACTTGCAAATGGCACCGGTACCAATACTTACTGGAACTGGAACCAGTTGCTCGAATACAATAAGCAGATCGGGAAACACAATATCAGCGTGATGGCAAGTCATGAGGCGCAGGAATCTGATTGGAAAAATGTAAGCGCAGGAAGAACAGGTTTCCTTACAAATGATATCCTTGACATCAACGCCGGCGACCCGAATACTGCCAGCAATGGTGGCGGATCGGGCCAGTGGGGAATGGAGTCTTACCTCGGCCGCGTGAGTTATAACTATGACAACAGGTACCTGGTTGTAGGGACATTCAGGACAGACGGTTCTGTTAATTTCGGTCCTGAAAACAGGTGGGGACAATTTCCCTCCGTATCAGCGGCCTGGAGAGTTTCACAGGAAAAATTCTTCAATGTTCCATTTGTCAGTGATTTAAAATTAAGGTTTGAAACAGGCACCACAGGTAACCAGGGAAGTGGTGGTATTTTCTCCCCGCTTTCAACCGGCGCAACTCCAACAGGAACCGGATTTTTGCCTTCTGTCTACGGTAACCCCGGTAAAAAATGGGAAGAAACCAAAACAGATAATATCGGTATCAATATCGGACTGTTCAAAAACAGGATATCCCTGGAATTTGATTATTATGTAAAGAATACCAAGAACCTGCTTATGACAAATCCGTTGCCCTGGTACATGGGAACCAACGGGACCGGTGCGGTAGGCTCACCAACGGTAAACCTTGGCTCACTTCAAAATAAAGGATGGGGCTTTACTTTAAATACTACCAATATCGTAAGCAAGGATTTCAAATGGGAATCAAGCCTTAACCTTTCTGCCTTCAAAACAAAGATCCTGAAGTTCTATTCAGATAATGCGTTTGTGAACCATACCTCCTGGTGGCTGAGCGACTGGACGCAACAGGCGGCCGTGGGCCAGGCGCCCTGGTTGTTCCGGGGATACATCGAAGAAGGCTTATTCCAATCGATCGAGGAAATAAGCAAAAGTGCAGTGCCGGTTGATAACAATGGCAACCGGCTTCCCACAGAACAGGCCAACGGTATCTGGGTAGGCGATGTTAAGTTCAAAGATATCAGCGGCCCCAATGGCGTACCGGATGGCATCATCAATACGTATGATGAAACCAATATCGGTAATCCATGGCCAAAGCTTTTCGGTGGATTTACAAATACGTTTTCTTACAAAGGGTTTGACCTTAGCGTGCTCATCACGGCTACTTCAGGTAATGATATTTATAATTACCTGGCAAAGGTCAATACCAATCCAAACAATATCAATGTTAGCAGGAACCTGTTAATACATGCAATGGATTATGCAAGGCCGGTAACTACTGGTGGTGAGACAGTATTAGAAAATCCAAATACAGATGTGGCAAGGATCTCTTATGGCCCTAATGGCAACTACACACGCCCGACAAATAAATGGGTAGAGGATGGCTCATTTATCCGGCTTAAGAATGTATCGCTTTCCTATAATGTACCGGCAAACTTCCTTTCGAAACAGAAACTGGTTAAAGGCATACGGCTAACGGTAGGTGCGCAGAACCTCGGAACCATTACTGGTTATTCCGGGTTTGATCCCGAAGTAGGTGCTTACGTTGGAAGAGATGCCGGCGCTGATAACCAGGCCATCGGACTGGATTTTGGACGTTACCCGCTAACACCGATTTATACATTTAACCTGGGTGTAAATTTTTAAAAATTATGACAATGAAAAATTTTAAAAACAGCTATAATTGGATAGGTATCCTGCTCCCGCTTATGATCATTGCGGCCGGCTGCTCCAAGAATTTCCTGGAAAAGCCACCAACGGATTCTATTGTTGATGCGAATTTTTACAAGACCGACGAACAGGTATTGGCCGGAACCGGCCTCCTGTACAGCAAGGTTTGGTTCGATTACAATGATAAGGCCTCTTATAATTTGGGGGATTTCAGGGCCGGAACTGCATTTTCGGCATACAATGACCGGGGTAATGTGCTTTTCAATACCACTGGAAACACGCCCGAAAATGGTGCTGCCTGGCGCTCGTTCTTTATTGTTGTTGGGCAGTCAAATCTTGCCATTCAAAATATAAATACTTATGCGGGCGATGGTGTTTCGCCACAGGTTAAAAAAATGGCGCTGGCCGAAGCAAGGTTCATGCGGGCACTGGCCTACCGTTTTTTAGTAATGAACTGGGGCGCGGTACCAATTATCGAAAATAACCTGGCCCTGCTTTCAGATACTACCATCAGCAGGAATACAGTGCCAAGCGTTTGGCGTTTTATAACCAATGAGATGCGTGCAGCTGCAGCTGATCTGCCAACAACACCCGTGCGCCCGGGCAGACTGACCAAATGGTCCGCGGAAGGAATGCTCGCCCGCTTTTATCTCACCAGAGCAGGCGTCGAAGCAAACGGTGCAGGTCCGCGGAACCAGGTGTTTTTAGACAGTGCTAAATATTTTGCACAGGACGTGATCACAAACAGCGGCGCTTCGTTATTAAAAAACTACGCCGACCTCTTTCTGTATCCATATGATAACAATGCAGAGTCTTTATTTTCACTGCAATGGGTTTATTCTCCGGGTGCATGGGGTACGCAAAATTCAGCACCAGCTTATCTTGCTTACAGTCCTGATATTGCCAATGGAGATGGCTGGGGAGGTGATAAAGGCGCTACCTGGTGGATGATGAGTTTGTATGATGGAATAACCGGAAATGCAGCAGGTGATACATTAAAAGGCAGAACATTGGATCAGCGGCTGAAAGCAACCTTCATGCTGCCGGGAACGCGTTATCCTGAGATCACCCAGACCATTACAGGCGGAAAACAAAAGCTGGTATTTCCGTTTACCGGATCCGATGTCAATTTTCTGAATATAAAAAAATATGTAACGGGCAAGGCAGAAGATGTGGGCGGGCAGGCTGCACAGCAATATTATGGCAATGATACGTACATGATGCGCCTGGCGGAAATGTACCTCGTATACGCAGAAGCCGTGCTGGGAAATAATGCATCCACCACAGATGCACAGGCCCTTGAATATTTTAATAAAGTACACATGCGCTCGGGATTGCCAAGAGATACCGTACCCCTGACGCAAAATACTATTATTAAAGAGCGCTTCATTGAATTTGCCATGGAAGGCATGGGCTGGTACGATTTGGTGAGCCTGCATTATTTCAATAAGGCCAAAGCATATTCAATTTTAAACTCGCAGGACAGGGGCCTGTTTTTTACAAAGCCGGATGTATTTCCTGATCCTACCAACTGGACATTCATAAAAACCTCCTGGGCAACCACGGAAAGAAAGATTGATGCAAATGATGGCAATTTCCTGCTACCCATACCGGCAGCCGAACTGAGCCAGGCGCCAAACCTTCTTAAACCACCGGTAGATTATTAAAACAGGCAATCAAAAAATGTTTGACAAAATAAACATCGATATGAAAAAAATATATAGATCAATACTCCTGCTTACGATCGCGATTGCCGTAGCAGGTATTTATACATCCTGCAAAAAAGACGATAACCTGCCCAACAACGGCCAGCCCAGGATCAAGTATGTGCGCGTTACAAAACCGGAGTCCGGGGATTCGTTGCTCACAGGTGCGTTCCAGGGCAACTTAATTGCGATTGTGGGAGAAAATTTACAGGACGCCGTAGAGGTTTGGTTCAATGATCAGAAAGCTACCTTAACCCCTACCTATATCACCAGCACCACCATACTGGTAAGCGTTCCCAGCCCGATCCCAACGGTGATCAACAATAAAATGAAGATAGTATTTGCCAGTGGCCAAACACTCGAGTATGATTTTAAGGTGCAGATAAGCGAACCTGTTGTTTCAAGCATGGTCAGTGAATATGTACTCACGGGCGAAGTGGCTACCATACGGGGAGACTTTTTTTACGCACCACTCACGGTAACATTTGCCGGTGGGGTTACCGGTGAAATTGTATCGGTGGAAGACAAAATATTAATGGTAAGAATACCCGCAGGCGTGCAGCCGGGACAGGTAGTTGTCAAGACTAATTTTGGTGAAACCAAGTCCGACTTTTGGTTCCGGGACAACAGGAATGTTTTTATCAGCAGCGATCCGTTCACCGGCTGGTGGAATTCGTCTTTTGTTGTAGTGCCTGATAGCGTGAAAGCGGGTGACCCCCCTGCGATCAGCGGGAACTATATCCGTGTAAAAAAAGCGATCGGTGGCTGGAACTGGCTGGAAGTGGCAGGCGGACCGGCAGACGCGATGGGCAGTATTAGCAAAAATGTGCCCGATGAAGCCATTCTTAAACCGTCCGATTACAACCTGAAATTTGAGTTGAATACTATGAAGCCATATAACAATAACGTGCTTAAGATCAACGTGGGCCTGCTGAAGGAAAACAACGACGCTTACCTCTGGAAGCCACCGTATGACACCAAAGGGCAATGGCAAACAGTGACGATCCCATTTGAAGAAGTAGCGAATAGCTATGGGACGCCGCTAAGCGTTAGTCCGACTGGTTACTGGACCAGGTTGTTATTTCATGGCCCCGGCGACCTTGACTGTGATATGTCTTTTGATAATTTCAGGATCGTTCCGAAGATCATCAAGAAGTAAGCATCAATGTTCAATAATGTTATAAAAATAAGATAATGACAAAAATAATATTTAATGCCAGGTTAGTTTCATTGATTGCGATCGTTGTAGTTAGCGCATTGATGGCTTCTTGTAAAAAAGATGATGACAATGTAAACTCCGGCAAGGTGCAATTATTAAGCTTTGGCCCGTCGGGTGCGCGCCATGGGGATACTTTACGCTTCATAGGCGCCAACCTCGATAAGGTCACCGAGATAGACCTTATTGGAGCAATTGTTCCTGCGGCTTCATTTATATCTAAAACTTCCGAGCTTATTTTGATCACGATACCTGAGTCAACGGAAGAAGGATATGTAACGCTTAAAACTCCGGATGGCGACGTGATGTCTAAAACCAAAATAAACTTCGATGTACCGGTTACAATAACATCAGTTACAAAGCAGGCTCGTCCCGGTGATAATATTACCATCAAAGGGAATTTTATGAACTGGGTCAAAGAAGTAAAATTTGCAAAAGATATTGCAGAGACCACATTTGTCAGTAAGTCTTTAACCGAATTGGTAGTTAAGGTTCCTATCAATGCACGCAGTGGTACCTTATTTATTACAACCGGCGGCACAGAGCCGGAAACTATTGAGACAGACAGCACACTATTGGTAACCTTGCCGGCTATTACGGCATTCAACCCCAGCCCGATAGCGCGCGAAGCAGAACTTACGATCACAGGCACCGACCTGGATTTGGTAATGGGCGTACTGTTCAAAGGACTAACGGCGCCGGTTACAACATTTGTAAGTCAGTCACCAACCAGTTTGGTGATCAAGGTGCCTGCAACAGCAAATAGAGGTAAGATAACATTGGTTGCCCATTCGGGCCTGACAGTGGAATCGACCGGCTCTTTATTATTTATTGGCGACCTGCCCGACCTGGCTCCGCTGGCATATGCTTTCTATGAGGATGACCTTGTAAATAACTGGCAGGACTGGGGCTGGGGCCGCACTGCAGATTATAAAAATACAGATAACGTGCGCGATGGCGTAGCTTCTTTGAAATTGGAATACACCGGTCAGTGGAGTGGATTGAAATTTGCCAATACAAGCGTTTCGACTGCTGCCTATTCCCAGTTGTCGTTTTCCGTTTTTGGAACACTAGGCACAGGTGGTAAAAAAATAAGTATTACGCCAGGCGGCGGTACTACTTATACTATCACCCTGGAGGAAGGAAAATGGGTAGAGTATAATCTTACAAAAGCACAGATAGGAAACCCGGCAACCATCACAGAACTAACTTTTCAAAACCAGGACTGGACAGGGCTGGTGTACCTTGATCACATAGGTTTCAGGTAAGTGAATTAATTTATAAACATAAAAATCCGCTGTTTCAATAAATTGATGCAGCGGATTTTTTTTGGTAAGCATTGATCTTAAATGCTGCAGGCATACAACCTGCATTTAGTCTGAACAAGAGTTCTAAAAATTTTAAAAATCAGTGTAAAAAAAATCCAGCAACCAAGCGGATAATCACCTCCGCCCTATATCCCCCGAATCTATGTCCCCTAATTATATGGTCAAACCGGAAACCTACTCCCCCGGTGTTAGTATACAAGCAAGTTGTGGAGAGAAGTAAAGAATTGACAAAGGAAAAAACCAATTTAATTCCTTAAATAAAAAGATGTGGCAATAAGTTAATAAAATAAACAGCTTTAAGTATTCGAAACAGCTCCCGGGTATTCTATCACGTCATCCAGGGGGATCTCAACAATTATTTCACAGCCTCGTCCAGGTGCAGAATTAACGATGCATTTGCCCGAAAAAGAATCCACTCTTTTTTTGATGTTTGACAAGCCAATGCCTTTTTTTACTGTCTTCAGATCAAATCCCTTACCATTGTCAAAGGTTTTCATTTGTACGATATTGTCAGACAGGGACAGGGTTATTTCTATCGCATTTGCCGCTGAATATTTCAGGATATTTTTGACTTCCTCCTGTAGTATCCTGTATAAATTTATTTGAATATCCCCGCTGGTAAGTACATTGATCTTTTCATCGAAGTGGAACTTTATCTTAAACTGGTTATCAAGATTGATCTTCATCAGCAGGTCCTCGAAAATATCTTTCAAGGTCATTTCATCAAAGAATGCAGGCGCCAGCCTGTGTGATAATTTTCTAACCTCATCGATTGCATGAACCAGGTATTCTTCACTTATGTTCAATAGTTCAAAGAGCCGCTCGATGGTAATGTGTTTTTGTTTGGCCATGGCAATGGTAAGTAATGACCCGGCTAATATCTGGTTTACATTGTCGTGCAACTCCTGCCCGATATAACGGCGTTCCTGCTCCTGTGCATCTATGATCGCTTTTGCAATTCGTTTCTCTTCTTCCTTTTCATAAGTGACATCCTGCATGGCGCCAATAATGCGCCTGGGCCCGCCCTGTGCGTCATAAATAACAAATGCCCTGTCGTAAATAGATTTGTAAGTATTGCCTGAACAACGAAAACGATATTCCAGTTGCAGGTTTTGTATCCCTTTTTTAAATACCTCAGACAATGCCTCCGTTACCCTTTGCAGATCATCCGGATGAATATTCTTCTGCCACCATTCAACTGCATTGTCCACTTCCGACACCTTGTAGCCAAACATCTTTGTAATTCCATCATTGTACAATATCTGGTTATGCGGTATGTCCCAATCCCAAATGGTATCACTGGTAGCCTTGGAAAGGATGTCATACTGTTCGATCGCTTTCAGTGTTTTTGTTTCCTCTTTTTTTCGCTCCGTGATATCGTGGTGTTCAATCACAACCAATGTTTCGACGCTTTCAAATTTCATGGCCCGCATGTAGAACCATTTGTCGTCCGATGAGGTGGGAGAGCAGTATTCCAAATAAAATTTATCCAGTTTTCCATCAAAAACTTTTTTTATCCCTTCCCAGGCTTCAGAGCAGGTGCCATCTTCCACAATACTCAGGCTCTTGCACATGGCCAGGTAATTACTGCCCTCTCCATATTGCTCCGAATCAGTAATGCCTTTTTCCAGTGCGAAGCCGTTCCAGGCTTTATTCGCTTTAATAATAGTGCCGGAAGAATTAATTACCGCGACATGAGAATTTAATGCATCCAGTATACCACGGCTAAATATTTCACTGTCCTCCAGCTTTTTTTCGTTTTGTTTTCTTTCTGAAATATCATTGAATAGTAATACCGCACCCGAAATATTGCCCTCGGCGTCGAAGAGTGGGGAACCACTATTGCTAAGAATTACCTGGTGCTGATTTTTTGTGTTTACAGAAGTACTGTTCTCAAACTGGATGGATTGCCCTTTTCTTAAAATACCGCTGAGTATATTTTTGATCGGCTTGCGCGATTCTTTATTTACAGGCTCATATACTTTTTCAAGAGGAAGATTTTTAGCTTCGCTGCTGCTTAACCCGGTTAATTTTTCCGCGGCCGGGTTCATATAGAGAACCTCGCCTTCTTTGCCGGTGGTGATCAAACCTTCAGCAATGCTATTGATCGTGACCTTGTAATGCTCCTTTTTTTCTCTTAATTCGTTGTTCGTTTTTTCATGGTGGCGGATCTCCCTCAATAACGAAGCAAAGACAGATAGCATCATCAACAGGGCAGTTCCTAAAAACACATAGGCCCAGGTACTGTAGGAATTAGCCTGCAAAAGGCCGGGCTGTGGACTGGCAAGTTCTTTTTCGACCCAATTATTTTTGTATGAAAAGAGATAAGCTGCTATTCCCGTCAATAAAAATGAAAAGAAGAGCACAAACAGTAGAAAGCTCTTTTTCTTTTCCCAGGTTGCTTTGTAGGTTAACTGTTTGTGCATTGATAGTTGGTTTTCCTTGTTATTTTTTAGTATAAATTGTTATTTTGGGCTATAAGGCTGATTACGCCTGGTATTTTTTCAAAATCATGGTATTTATCAAAAACGTAATCAGCCCCCAACAACGTATAATGCTTCTGCATAAAATTATCTGTTTGCACAGATAAAATAATTACTAAAGTTTTGCCATTGGCCTTTTTTATTGATTTTAATAAATTCACAGATTCATTCTCCGGCAAAAAAATATCCAGCAAGACAACGTCAGGAGCACTATTTTTTAATATCGCAAGAGCTTCTTTGGAAGAAGCCGTTTTGTAAATAGCCGTAACAACAGCCGATTCTGAAAGTATTTCTTCCAGGCGATCTACGATCTCGATCGAACTGTCAACAATAAGTACCCGCATTTTTACACTTTGATTTCGCAAAGAACCGCTAATATCAAATGCCGGCAAATAGGATTCGCAACTATAATATGGTAGTAGTCAAGGGTGTATCAGTGGTAGTAGTTATACTATAAAGCATTATAAAATTAAGACATTTATAGATCAATGTCAGAAATAATCTGGTGAGCGATCGCATAACGGGTCAATTCGGAATTGGTCGATAGACTCAGCTTGTCCATGATCCTGCCCCGGTGCGTACTAACGGTGGTAAGCGCCAGTGACAAGGAGTCTGCGATCTGCGTGATCGTTTTGCCAAAAGCAAGCAGCTTAAAAATTTCAAATTCCCGGTTGCTGAGCAATTCGTGTGGTCTTTTACCCGCATCCGGACCGGTTAATAATTTCTCTGCTATTTCTGAAGTTATATATTTTCTGCCCATCAATATCCGTTGCACGGCAGTTATTAATTCGTAGGGCGCCGCATTTTTATTCATATATCCTGATGCTCCTGCTTTTAAATC
>JBDSLD010000393.1:0-4944 GCA_039916545.1 Ferruginibacter sp. | reverse complement strand
AACATGTACGAAAGTTTCTTTGTTTGAATCATCATGCTTGATAAATCCGAATCCTTTTTCAGAATTGAAAAACTTAACGGTGCCTAGTGTTTTGTCCATTTTAAAATTGTATTGTATTAAATTAAGTCGCAAATATACACATTTCTTTTAAAATCGGCGTAAATACTATTTAAGCTTTTTGGCCACCCAAGTAAGCCTTGTTGCACACGCACATAATCTATTCCTGTTGATATTTTGCTATAAAAAAGAAAGGCTTAAAAATTTATTTAAGATAGTTAAATGATACCAATCGTGGAGTTCCGGGAAATCGGGAAGGAAGTTACCTCACTTTAAAATAATCCACCATTTCTTCATAAGCGCTTTCTCCACCGGCTATGTCTTTAATGATCTTTCCTTTTTCCATCAGCAATATCCGGCTGCTTACCTCCGATACGTGATTGATGTCGTGGCTGGAAACTATGATACACATTTGCTTATCGGCTGCCATAGTTTTGATCATGTCTACCAGCCTTAATTGGGTAGTTGGATCAAGGTTTGCAAAAGGTTCATCCAGTATCAATAACTCCGGATCGGTTAGCAATGCCGCGATAATGCCGATTTTAAATTGATTTCCCTTCGAAAAATCACGGATATATTTACCCTTATTTAGAATGGCGTCGTCAAAAAATACCTGGTAACGCTGAAGAAAATCGTCAACATCTGCTTTGGGCAAACCATTTAATTTTCCTACGAAATAAAAATATTCTTCGGGGGTTAAATAATCTATTAGAAATCCATCATCAATATACGCGGCAGTGTAGCTTTTCCATTCTTCCGTGCGGGTTACAGCATTTCCTTTGGATAATATCTCTCCTTCATTACTCCTGATAAGATCCAGTAACAAGCGAAAAAAGGTCGTTTTACCAGCGCCATTATTGCCCACCAGGCCTATTATTTCACCGGCGCCTATTTCAATGGCATCTATATCCACCACATCAATTCCCTTGTACGTTTTCTTTAAATTTTTTATAGAGATCATATCCTTATTTGATTTGACGGTTTAAAAAATAGCTCAATTGAATTACCGCTCCCTAAAACCTTCCAGTATTTTATGTTTGCGGATATTGAACTGGCCAACAAGCCAGTCAATAATAGCACTGGTAAATATCAAACCAATGATCCCCAAAGCACAGATAATGATGATAGCCGGCCAAAAGCCCGCAAACCTGTTCAACAAATAAAAGACGAGTGCGGCACCGAACATTATAAATAAGGATTGCAGCCATTGTACAGCACCGATACCCTGGAAATTCATACTGGCAGATTTCTTCAGGTCAAGGTATTTGTAATTAAACGTGGCGGCGTAAATGGTGACAAATGTATTTACCCCGATACAGTATAAAAAAGCGGCCAGCTGAATTGGCAATATCCTCCAGCCCAGCAAGCCATAAAAGCAAATGATTAAAAATTGAAGCGTACCTACCGTAATAAACAGGTAAAATTTACTCTTGATATATTGCTTCATATTAATATTCGAGCTCATCAGGCCATCAAAGTGGCTGCTTTGCCAGGCAAATAGAAACTGGCCGTAATTAGTGATAAAAATGCCCATGATCAGCAACGCAAAAAAGAATAGCGTACTATAACTTTCCGTTTGTAAATATTTGGGGTAGAACATAAACCCATATAATAGTATGATGCCCGACAGGATCACCAGCGAGCGGGGGCGCTTATTTCTGAAGATCAGTTTCAGGTCCAGGGCAATCATTTCACCCATGTTCCCATATTTGTCAAGGAACCCATAATTCTTGCTCACTTTAAGTTTACGTTGGCTTACCAATTCTTCAATATACAAATGCCGGCGCAAATAATTATTGTTCAAAAGGAAAGTCGCCACTGCTAAACCGATGGGAAGAATACTTAACCACGGGTGATGCAATATCGAAGTGAAGATAACCGTGGACGCCTTTTCAAAAGAGATGATCTTAAAATAATCGAAGCCTTTCAAGATGGCAATTGTGGCCACAATTATGAAGAACCACCAGCTGCTGTTGATGGATTTGCGTTTAATGAACATGTTAAAGAAATGGTTATTGATAACCAGTGCGAACATGGAAATAAAAAAACATCCTGCTGCAATGCCGCCGTACGTGGGCCTGATCACCACAATTGTAAAGGGGATAAAAACGAACAGGGGTAAAAAATTAATAATATGTACGAGTGACCGCACGTTTAGAAAACGCAACATATGTTTTTTCCTGATATTCTGCGTCAAATACGGCTGGATGCTGAGCGAGGGCAATTCCTGCAATTGAAAACGAACGAGCAGCCCTACAAGAAAGTAATATAAAATATACGAGGTAAAAATGGCAACCGGGTCCTTACCCGGCATCGTTTCTTTTAATAAGAATGGCATCGCAATACCAAGGGCGGCAATTTCAAGAAAGATCAAAAAATAAAAAATTCCTACTATGATCTGGAGGACGAGGCTTTTATTGGCATTTCTGCCCCGCCAAAAACTTAACCACTGGTGCGAGAGAAAAACTGATAAGGTCATTAAGGGTCTTGTTGTTTCAACAAATGTAAACAATTCGGTCATTTTTATTGGCTGCCGCCGCTCATAGTTGGGATTTATCTTTATTTGGATAGTAAAACGTAAGTTGCAGACAGTAAAGTTCAAGTCAATTGTTACATTTTGTATTTAAAACATACCTCCGTACCACTGGTTGGAAAGCGGTAAATAGTATTCCTGCCGGACTAAAAAAGTTTGTACTGGTAGTAGGCCCGCACACGAGTGGCTGGGATATATTCATGGGATTTGCCTTCAGAAGCGCCTTAAAAATCGATTACATTAAATTTATTGCTAAAAAGGAATTGTTCTCCCCACCCTTTGGATCTCTTTTTCGAAAACTTGGCGGCGTACCTGTAGATCGCTCGGGCAGCTATAATTTTGTGGACCAGGTTGTGGATATGTTTAATAGCAACGAATTCTTTGCTATTGCTTTATCACCGGAAGGCACCCGAAAAAAGGTTGACCGGCTGCGGACCGGCTTTTACCACATCGCCCAAAAAGCCAATGTGCCCATCGTGTTGCTAGCCTTTGATTTTGGAAAGAAGGAATTTCGCTTTGCCGAGCCATTTTATACCACGGGTAATGAAGCGGAAGACCTTAGAAAGGTGATTACTTTTTTTGCAGGCGTGAAAGGCAAGAACCAGGAATTAGGGCTCGATCACCTGGCGGAGTAAAGCAAAATAAAGCCAGCATTTATACACTATTCCGGCTTTCATATTGAAAAACATCGATAAGTACGGCCTAAAAAGCATATATTTGCAAAAAAAATACATGATCAACGAAGCTATTGCCAAATTTATCGAAGGGGGGCACCTTGCAAAAAACGCTGTTAAAATCGAGTTTAAGAAAAGAAATACCATATTAGGTATTTTTGTTCAATCACCTGATTATGAAGATTTAAAATCAAAAAATTTTTGGCGAATTGTATCGGAAACAAATATCAGCGAGTGGAAACAATCGCAGGATAATAAATTGGCTAAAATATTCAGTGGCGCGGAATTTAACCGCATCTCTTTACCTAAACAGGCAGCAGCCCAGGTTTAAATTATAAGACACGAGATAGCTGATTTGAAAAAACAAGTTTAAAACTGGTTTATACCGATAATGCATTTAAAACGAACCCTTGCCTAAAAAGCCTGGGTTCTTTTTGTACCAGGTATTTCAAGAATGAGGTCTTCACCATACATGGCGGCTGGTGTTTGGTATCCGGGTTTGAAATTTCCGGCTAAGATTTTCTGTGCGATCAATAAACTGCTATAAGCTGAAAGCGTGTACCCATCCTTTACCCGCATCAGTGCCTCAACCGTTTTACCGGATGGATCCTGAACTTTTCCCCAAATCATGGAACTGCTTTTTGCCCTTATTTCAACTCCCGGACCGGCGGGCCTTTTATTTATTTTTTTGATGATGTATTTGCGAACGAGAGATGTTTTTAATAACCAGTTAAAAGCAGCCTGCAATTTTAATATCCTGTATATTTTTGGCTGGATGGCAGTGTAAGTCTCGATGTTGGGTATGCCTGTTGTGAAATGTGCGGTCGCTATATCGCCCCAGGGGATCGTCATAACAAACAGCTTTTTATTTTCACCTGCCACAGCAGAGAAGTCGATCCACCTTCCTTTATGCCCCAGCGGTTTCGTTACTATTTTTCCGTTTTCCCTGGTTGCTCCACCTTCTCCCAACCCGATCACCATTGTGGTAGCCGTGCCATGCGATAGTCCGCCCCCGATATTGGCAAAAGCAAGCTGAAGTTGGTTAGCCCCGGGCAATTTATTTTTAAGGAACAGGGCCATGCAGTCGGTTGGCACCACATCGAAGCCAACGCCGGGCATAATCATAACGCCCGACTTTGCAGCGGAACTGCTATAGCCTTTGGCCATTTCAAAGACAGCTACTTCACCGGTGATATCAATATAATGTGTGTTAGTTGCAATGCACGCTTCTATCATGGGCCTTGCTGTAAATTGAAACGGGCCGGCAGCGTTAAGTATAAGGTCAACATCTGTAAGATTGTCTTGCAATACTGCAACATTATCCAGGTCAAAGATGCGATAAGGCAGTAACAGTTCTTCTGATAATTGTTGAATTACCTTTCTATTGCGTCCGGCCAGGATCGGGTTAAGATCATAGTCAGCCGCCAGGTTGGCTATCAACCGTGCGGTATAGCCATTGGCGCCGTACAATAAAAATTGATTGGGTTTCATAATGAATAATGATGTAGTGCTGCTTTATGGAAAATTTACCGCTTCCCTGTTAGCCCAGGCGCAGGATTCTGTCCTATGTTTTCTTTGTCACTAATAAATCCCTCCCCAAATATCAATAATTTCTTTTGCCGATATTTCAAAAATTAAAGAAGTAGTAACGAGTAAGACACAGGACGGAGTCCTGCGCCT
>JBDSLD010000392.1:0-5813 GCA_039916545.1 Ferruginibacter sp. | reverse complement strand
AACGTACCCTCAAACGCTTAAAAGGAGAGGCTGCATAAAGGGGTAGTTGTATAGAAGTAACCGGGTTAGCTGCCTTTTTTGGTTCGGTTCCGATGAAATCGGAATTGAAAAAATGCGCAGCCTATTTTTTCAAAGAAGCTAAAACAGCAGCGTTCCGGTTATCCGCCAGCTGGCGGACCGGCTGTGGAGGCAAAAGTAGAGCGTTGACAGGTGATGGTGAAGTGAAGATTCGGTTTAGAAAATGTTCTAAAACCCTTACCAGTTATTAATAGCAGCGTTTTCTTACAGACATTAAGTAAAACTGAATTTGCCTAAATGAGAAAGAGCCGTTAAAATGGTGATCCAATCCATTTTAACGACTCTTTAATTTTAAACACTGATAACCCTATATTAAGTTGTATTGTTATTTTTTTGAAGAAATTTTTAAAACCTTTTTTCTTTGTTCTCTATAATACCTATATTATGCCAAAAAATAACTAATTGATTATCAATTGAGTACAATTTAAACGGAGGTGCTTTTTTCTATATTATGGAAAACGGAATGGATTATGGAATTTTTAAGGGTTATTCCAAATAGCAGTAGTTGTTTAAAAGCTTTAAAAGCAGCAATTATATGATTCTCCGTGGTAATTTTAGACAGGCGGAGGTTGCGGAGTTATTTTATATATAATTTATACGAGCCCATAATTTCGGCGGTACCTTTTTTATCCCAAACTCTAAAATTCACAATGACATGATTCTTTTTGTCTTTCATTTCAGTGATTACTGCATTTAAAGTTACATAGCGGGCATCTTCAGGCGCCACACCTGTGGTATCGAAAGTCGCAAATAATTCTTCTGAATTTAATATCTCTTTCCCGCTGCTAAGTTTTAATACCTGCTTAGCGCCGGGAAACACCCTGCCCCCGATATCGGCCCAACCGCTGTCAATAATTAAAAGCATGTTGACATTTTGATTCAGTGCTACTTTGTTTCCTTCAGGTACCAGGCTTTCGTCGTCGAAAAAAAGATAAGCCTCACTTATCTTAAATCCGTTGTTTGTTAACCTGATCCCGTTTTTAACGGTGTTGCCTTCGGTAGTTTTTGTTGTCGATTTTTTTACAGTATGTTTTTTTTGAGCAAATGCAGGAAGGCTAATGACGAAGAAGATGTGGATCAATAATATGCAGCGAAGATGTATAAATTTCATGTCGGCTATTTACAGGATTTGAATAAAAAATTATGTATTTTAAAACACGCAAATTGCACTCATCAATTTTCAGTTACCATTGCCGATAGATCCGGCGACTTGCATAAAATTTTCGATGTTTGCTTAAAGCGCGCTTTTTGCAGATCCAATAATATCAGCTAATTTAAATGGTTATATTCAAAATGGCAAATGATTAATGTCCACACTGATCCCGAAAAGGCCGGATTAAAAAAGAGACTGTTGGATAAATGTGTGCAGCTCATTGAAGCCCGCATTGCATCTGCCGCTGAAGCGATAGCTAATGCACAGGCTGCGGCCAACGCCGAAGAAAAAAGTAGTGCGGGCGATAAATATGAAACGTCCAGGGCGATGAGCCATTTGGAAAAAGACATGCATTCCCGGCAACTGGCTGTTAACAGGGAAGAATTAGCAGCATTGTTGAGCATTAATTTTTCCAGGAAATATAGTTCAGTGGCAGCGGGCAGTTTTGTGAGTTGCGCTCATTGCTCGTTTTTCATTGCTGCGGGATTGGGCAAAATGACCTTTGAAGGAGAGGATGTTTATGTTATTTCACCCGTTGCGCCGCTGGCAAAATTATTATTAAAAAAAGAGGCAGGCGATATAATAAAATTCAATAAGACCGACCTGGTGATAAACTCAATCTTTTGAGAGGCGCAATGCACAATAAAAAGGTGATTACTGTTCAGCAGCGTCTCCTGACTAACAACCGGAATTGAAGAAACAAAAGGATGACAGCTATAGAGAACGCCGTTGTTGTGTCTCCCGACAACAATGGAGCTTGCCTCTCTAAAAGCCTTTATTATTCACATTTTTGTAGCGATCAATTGTAAAAACAGGTTGTATGTAGTAAAATTCCTACAGGTAACACACATTACAACTACAAATCAAAAGTCCATTTCCACTTACCTTTACTCTTTAAATATCAAATACCTCTGAAACCACTCATACCGATGACTTGCCGGCTAAACCCGGGAAATTTAATTTAAAAGCCTCTGTTAACGGAGGCTTTTTCTATTTCGGTAAGCGGGGGATCTATGTTGAGTTAATAGTAAAATGGGTTTTTTTAATTGGATATCCTTTCCCCAAAACCAACTTTGCAATCCACCAGTTTCTTATGTCCCGCCAGGGATAAATATCGGTAGAAAAAACATAAATGTTATTTAAGTTCCGTTAGGAACGTACTATAAACAGGTGATGAGGAAATGTTGCCTTCATGCCGGATCTTGTTAAAAGCAAGCAGAATCCTACCAGTATTTTGCCCCTAACCATCATAAATGATTTAGCCTGGTATCTAAATAAACAACGGGTCAATACTTTATTCCTGGTATAGCATTGGCCTTGTTATACAAAGTAGCTGCTATAAATGGAAAATCCATGTAATTTAAATTCCAACTACCTGGTTCATTTTAGTGGTACAATAAATGCTTTAGGTACCTTTAATAAACAGGAATTTTATTTATGATGAATACATATGATCTGCTGACGCACTCCGCTTTAAAAACCTGGCAAAAGAAAATGCTGCGCAGGCCCTCTATGTTAAATAGTTTGTCAAAAAAAATTCAGGTAAAAATAAATAACTGGATACCAGAAAAAGTACACAAGGCGATAACAGCTACGATTAAGCAAATGATACGAGGCGTGTTGTTTGGCGCAAAGTACACTACCTCGGAGCCATTACTAAACGAAACCTTGCAGTCCAGGGAAGAGGCAGTTCAGAGAAAGATAGACAGGTACCGGACCACTGCAGCAGTTGAAGGTGGAATAACAGGTGCCGGCGGCATACTTTTGGGACTGGCAGACTTCCCGATCCTGATCACCATAAAAATTAAATTGCTATTTGAAATTGCGTCCCTGTACGGCTTTGACGTAAATGATTATAAAGAAAGAGTTTACCTGTTGCATATATTTGAACTTGCCTTTTCAAGCCATGAACACCGGAAAAATGTTTATCTCAAGATGACCAACTGGGAAGAAAAAAGCAAGGGCCTGCCCGAAGACATTAACCAGTTTGACTGGAGAAATTTTCAACAGGAATACCGGGACTATATCGACCTTGCCAAAATGGCCCAGCTGGTGCCATTGATCGGTGCGCCCGTCGGCATATTGGTGAATTACCGGTTGATAAAGAAACTGGGTATCACCGCAATGAATGCCTACCGGATGAGGCTGATCGATCCTTGATTTTAAAAAAAGAACTTATCAAAAACGAACTATTTATTTATACAGACGGAAGTTGCCATGCTCAAAAACGAACAGGTACCTGGGTGGCGATCATTTTACATGGCGTTGAAAAAATAATATTACAGGGAAGCGAAGTAAATACAACCCATAACCGGATGGAATTAATGGCGGTGATCAAAGGGGTTGAATATGCCGGCAATAATATGGATGCTGGTATCGTTATGCACGTGGTAACAGATAGTCAATATGTAGTGGGGCTTCCGGAAAGGAGAGCTAAATTAGAAGCGGATAATTTTATAACCAAACAAGGAAAAGATCTGCAAAATTCAGATCTGTTAAAAATATTATTTTATCTTTTTTCAAACCACACCGTTCAACTGAGTAAGATCAGGGCACATCAAAAACACAACGGGACTATCAACTATAACATTGAAGCCGATAAATTATCAAGAGGTATGATGCGGCAATTGATCAATTAGATAAGTTGAAAAATAGCGCGCAACATTTTTTAATTTACCAATTGGTCTAATAAAAATATTGGGCAGGCGTTTTGATTTAGATACCATTAGATTTGCGAAATATTACTATCCTATGAAAAGAAAGTTTGACCAATTATTTATTCTTACACTTCCTGCATTATTTTTTCTTTATACAACTGGTTGCAATGAAGCAAAAACAGCCGCTGCGAAAACTGAAGCAGATAAGATCGATGTGGCAGCAAAAATAACTTCCACTGCGGTCGATACAATTGATTACGATAAAAAAATGCTGGCCTTGAGTAATGCCGATACCACCGGTAAGTGGCCGGTTAAGACAGCATACCCGTTATCCGGAGCCCTGCTACCCTACAACAGGATCATCGCATTCTATGGAAATTTATATTCAAAGCGCATGGGCATCCTCGGGGAATTGCCGAAAGATTCTATGCTAAAAAAGTTACAGGAAGAAACTGCTAAATGGCAGGCTGCCGATACCTCCGTGCATGTGATACCCGCCTTGCATTACGTGGCGATTACCGCCCAGGGCTCGCCTGGTAAAGATAAAAAATACCGCATGCGCATGCCGTTTCACCAGATTGATACCATTATGGATTGGGCCAAACAGATCAACGCAGTGGTTTTTTTGGATATACAGGTTGGGCATAGTTCTGTAAAGGATGAGGTGCCAACGCTGGAACAATACCTGAAATTACCAAACGTTCATCTGGGGATAGATCCCGAATTCTCCCTTAAAAACGGTGAGATACCTGGCTCTAAGATCGGCACATTTAATTCTGATGACATCAATGATGCGATTGACTTTTTAGCGGCCATTGTTCGCAAAAATAACCTGCCTCCCAAAGTGTTAGTCGTGCATCGGTTTACCCAGGGAATGGTGACCGGTTATGAAAAAATAAAAACATTGCCTGAAGTACAGGTGGTAATGGACATGGATGGGTTTGGGGATAAAATTTTAAAAAGATCTACTTACCTCAGGTATATTTATAAGGAGCCGGTGCAGTTTACCGGGTTCAAATTATTTTATAAAAACGACAATAAAATAAATACGAGTGGCATGTACACGCCGGAAGAACTACTAAAGTTTGTCCCTAAACCCATCTACATACAATACCAGTGATCCGCTGCGGCTTAAAATTATTTGGTCCTGACACCTGATTCGAAACTCCATGAAAAATAACCAGTTTACGTGTTTTATTTTCCTGATTTTATTGGCAGGTTGCACCTCCCAGCCTGGAACAAAAAATGATGCGGCAAACGCCGGAAAGCAAGCGGTAAGTGACACTGCAAAAAAATCAATCGCCGACCTGGCCACCATCATTTCAAAAAGAGAAGTACCGGTTTTATGTTACCATCATATCCGCGAATTTCGCGGAGGTGAGAGCGAGACCATGAAAAGTTATTCCGTTACCCCTGCCGCTTTTGCGGAACAGATGAAGGCCTTATCAGACAGTGGCTTTCATACAATTTTACCTGTAGAATTATATGAATACCTGGTGCATGGTGCTGAACTTCCGGCGAAACCGGTCATGCTTACTTTCGATGATACCGATGAAGAGCAATATACGATCGGTGCGAAAGAAATGAACAAATATGGCTTTAAAGGGGTATATTTTATTATGACCGTTTCGATTAACCGTCCCCGTTACATGAGCAGGGAACAGATCAAAAATTTGTCCGACAGCGGCCACGATATTGAGGCGCATACCTGGGATCACCACATGGTTACAAAATATGCCGGGACAGATTGGGATACCCAGCTTGTAAAACCAAAAAAACAACTGGAAGCGATCACCGGTAAACCAATAAAATATTTCGCCTACCCGTTTGGGCTATGGAATCAAGCAGCTATACCCGAGTTGAAAACCCGTGATTATGAACTGGCATTTATTTTATCCACCAAAAGAGATTCTACTGAGCCGCTT
>JBDSLD010000391.1:0-3298 GCA_039916545.1 Ferruginibacter sp. | reverse complement strand
TCAAAGGTTGGTTGTGCCATGGTGTGCAGCTTTTAAAAGTTCCTCGATCTTATTGAATTTTTCCACCCAGCCATGATTTAAACCATCGTAAAAATTTTGGTTCTCTTTCTTATCGAAACCACTGTGGTCAAGGAAAAGGTCCGTGCCTTTATCCTTTGCCTGCAATTTCCAAACAACCACAGAATCAAGTGTGATCTTACCATCACCGGGTCCGCTCGTCCAGGAGTAAGAAAGTTTTTTAAAGGGAACGATCTCCAAAACTTTACAATAGAAAATACCGTCAAAATCAAGCGCCGGTATAGGGTTTGTTTTGAATTGAAAGTCGAATCCCACAATAGGCTGAAAATTATTTTTCATGAGCCATAGCTCCATTAATTCAGACCTTGTCAGGTATTCCCAAACCGTTTCAGGAGGGTGAGGAAAGAAAAACTGGTGATTGATACTTTTTATCATAATAGGTAACTTTTAAGTTACACAAATATATAGGTAACTTCTGAGTTACGCAATTTATTTTTCAAAAATTTCTAAAAAAATTCCTGGCGGGTGTTGGCTCTATGAAAGAATATATTTTATAATATGAGAATAGCGGGGCCAATAAATTGGATAGGGTCGCCGGGCCATTTGTTAATCATTGAACATTCGATGATTGGATGCAGAAAATATGCCTCCGGTAAAAGTAGGGTTGAATAAAAAATTGTTCTATCTTGGTCTTTCATTATTACACTGGAAAACTTCGTTTTTATTATCAACAATAATATTATTTTAAAACTTCTTTTAATGATTGTTTATGGGTGAAATTCAGATTAAAAAATCTTCCAAGACTTACGACGTTGTAATAGTAGGATCCGGCGCAGGCGGCGGGATGGCGGCGTATGTATTGGCAAACGCTGGTGTTAAAGTGCTGTTGCTGGAGGCGGGTCCGTTTTTTGATCCTGCCAAACATTCTGCACAGCTAAAATTTTCTTACGAGTCGCCACGACGGGGTGCTTCAACTAAAGAACGCGGCTTTGGCGATTTTGATGCCGCCTTTGGCGGATGGGAACTGGACGGCGAACCTTACACAAAAAAAGATGACACCCAATTTGATTGGTTCAGATCAAGGATGTTGGGCGGCCGTACGAATCACTGGGGAAGGATTTCACTGAGGTTTGGGCCAAAAGATTTTCAGCCGGACGACGGTGTTAGCGAAAGGTGGCCGATCACCTATGATGAAGTAAAGCCATATTATGATAAAGTAGATCGCCTGATCGGGATCTACGGCACTGCGGAAGGGTTGGAAAACGAACCCGATGGCATATTCCTGAAACCACCAAAACCAAGACTGCCTGAACTTTTTATTATGAAAGGTGCGGCGAAGGCTGGTGTAAAAGTGATCCCGGGAAGGGGATCTGTATTGACGGAGCGATTGCCTGGAAATAAAGACAGGGGCTCCTGCTTTTTTTGCGGCCAGTGTGGTCGCAGTTGTAAAGTGTATGCAGATTTTTCATCTTCTTCCTGTCTCGTGATCCCGGCGTTGAAAACCGGCAACCTCGAGCTTATCTCCAACGCGATGGTAAGGGAAGTACTGACTGATAAGAACGGCCTGGCTACAGGTGTTTCTTATGTTAGCCGGGATGATATGCAGGAATACGAAGTGAATGGAACAACCGTAATACTGGCGGCCAGCGCCTGTGAATCGGCGAGGATCATGCTTAATTCGAAATCGCAGGCGTTCCCTAACGGACTTGCCAACAGCAGCAACCTGGTAGGTAAATACCTGCAGGATTCTACCGGCGCATCTCAGTCGGGCATGCTGCCGCAATTGCTGGATCGTAAGCGCTTTAATGAAGATGGAGCAGGAAGTATACATATTTATGGTCCGTGGATGGAAGACAATAAAAAACTTGATTTCCCGAGAGGGTACCATATAGAATTTGGTGGCGGTATGGGTATGCCTGGGTATGGTTTTGGAGGAGGCGTTCCCGGCCTCAATGGAAAACTTCCCGGCCGTGATGGCAAGATGAAGGAAGGCGGTGGATTTGGCGCTTCACTGAAGGATGACTACCGTCGTTTTTATGGCACTACGTTCGGCATGGCCGGTCGAGGTGTCGGTATGGCCAGGATCGATAACTATTGTGAAATTGATCCTTCGGTAGTTGACAAATTCGGTATCCCGGTTCTGCGTTTCCATTACAAATGGAACAATGATGAGATCAACCAGGCTAAGCACATGCAGGAAACATTTACGAGGATCATACATGAAATGGGAGCGATCCCAACTTCCAGGCCGCACGGCCCTGAAGACATGTGGGGGCTGGAAGCACCTGGCCGTATCATACATGAAGTAGGTACCGCAAGGATGGGCAACGATGAAAAAAAATCGGTCCTGAATAAATGGTGCCAGGCCCACGATTGTAAAAATCTTTTTGTGGTTGATGGTGCACCGACAGTTCAGCAGTCTGATAAAAATGCCACCTGGACGATTTTGGCACTTTCCATGAGAACATCCGAATACATCCTGGAACAAAGAAAAAAACAAAACATTTAATTTTCCCTAAAACATTTATATGAACAGGCGCGAATCATTAAAGGCAATTGGTCTGAGCAGCATTGCAGCTGGGTTATTGTTGGATTCATGTAAACCAAAAACACCTGAAGAAGCAGCGGTTGTCGTTGACAAAAATGTCAATGCGGACAGGATGCCCATCGAGGTCGAACGAGATAAAAAGCTCAATGCAGAAAAATTCTTTACAGATCATGAAATGGCAACCATCACAGTACTGGGAGACCTCATTATTCCAAAGGATGAACATTCCGGAAGCGCTTCGGATGCCAAGGTGCCGGAATTTATTGAGTTTATCGTGAAGGATATGCCTGATCACCAGTTACCGTTGCGGGGAGGTTTGAAATGGCTCGATATGCAGTGCCTGCACAGGTACAACAATACCTTTACGGATTGTAATGCAACGCAGCAATTAGAGATCATCAACGAAATAGCTTACCCGGCAAAGGCTAAACCGATCATGCAGCCTGGCGTAGTCTTTTTCGATCGCATCAGGAGCCTGGTAGCTACCGGCTTTTTCTCCAGCAAAATAGGAATGGATGACCTTGGATACGTTGGCAACCGCCCCAATATCTGGGAAGGCGTTCCTGCGGATATCATCAAGCAATATGGTTTGGAAGATGTGGTATTCAAAGAACATGTTTAGCTGTGGGGGCCAGGCTTGCCTCAACCGTTGCAACCCATAATTTTATGCTGGAATTTTACAAGAAAACTTTTCTATATCCCGGTGGAACAAAGGAGGAGGCATGGGTAGGG
>JBDSLD010000390.1:0-11628 GCA_039916545.1 Ferruginibacter sp. | reverse complement strand
AAGATCTTCGTCATAGAATTGCTGCAGAAAAGAGGTTTGATTCCATTGATCAAATGACCATTTCTATCTGAGAAGGCAAAGTACTTTTGGACAGCGGGGTTGCACGGATCACACTTTTATGGCTTTTATCGCCGGCCGTGAAAACCCCGCTGGGACCTACTTGTGATGGAATTCATGTATCAACCCGTATCAATCAATCAACGGATCACCACCCGGAATAGCGAACGTATTAAGATTTTCAAGGTTTTTAGCTCCCCTCGAACGGCGATCGCAAAATATACCGTACACTACTATCAACATAAAACACACACAAGGAACCAGGTAGGAAATCTGGATGCCTTTTGCATCGGCCAGCATCCCCTGCAGGGGCGGAAAAACCGCTCCTCCGACCACGGCGGTATTGATCAGTGCAGAACCCTTTTCAGTAAAACCTCCTACCCCTTCGATGCCCAGGCTAAATAAACAGGGAAACATGATAGAAATAAATGCGCCTAACCCGAGCAGGTAATAAGGGTTCCAGGCAGAAGTAGTGAGCGCAGCCAGCAGGTAACAGGCAACCATGCCGACGCCAAATATGGCCACCAGCTTTCCGGGCGAAACAAATTGCAACAAATAGATCCCCGCCAGGGAAACAACCGTAGAGGCGATATAATAATATGTAAGAAACCTGGCCGTTTTTTCAGGTGAAAATCCGGCGATCGATTTATCAGCCAGGTAATTGATAAAAAAACCTGCGGTGCAGGCCTCTGCCCCAACATAGAAAAACATAATGATAGCTCCCCAAAACAATTGTGGATATTGGCGGGATTCTTTTACAATAGAGAAAAAAGAAAACCCCTTGAGCACAGCTGGTTTTAATGCCGGGATCGCAGAAAAGAAAATGAATATGGCAAACAGAATGGTGCCCGTTCCTATTAAAAGGTAAGGGATATGAAAAGACGTAGTGGTCCCATTTCCATAGATCAGGCGCGTTGCTACAATAGGCGTCACGGAATAACCGATCCGGCTAAAAAGCTGTACCACGTTCACCCTCACATGAGCGCCTGACGGATCTCCCAACAATGCTGCCAGCGGGTTAGCAGCTACATTGACAAGTGTTACGCCGATCGACAAAATGAAAATAGCAACCAGTGTCAGTATAAAAGAAGACGTATAAAAAGCGGGAATAAAAAGCGCACATCCTACACTGGCTATGACCAGGGCCGTGATCAGTCCTACCTTATACCCGTACCGCGAAATATAATAAGCGATTGGTATCGGGAAAATTAAATAAACCAGGTAAAATGATTGCTGGATAAAGCTGGCCTGCAGGTAAGAAAGTGAAAAGAAATCTTTAAGTGAGGGTAGCAGCACATCATTCATACAAATGATAGAGCCCGTAAATAAAAATACGTATGATACCAGTAACAGTGGTTTCCATTGATGTTTCATCCGGTGAGTTTTTTAGTAAGTTGCCCGGCCCCCGGATACGTCGTAAATAAAGCCTGTCGAAAAGCTGTTTTCATCAGAAACTATAAAACAGGACATAGCAGCCACTTCCTCAATGGTACCTAATCGTTTCATTGGGATCTTAGCCGTCATATATTGCAACTGTTCCGTTGATGTATGGCCATTCATAGAAGTTTTGATAACCGCCGGCGCCAGTCCGTTAATAGAAATTCCGGTGCCCGCGAATTCTTTTGCCACTCCTTTTACAAGGCCGATCACGCCGGCTTTGGTTGCTGAATACCCTACCATTCCAGGGTTTCCTTCCTTTCCCGCAATGGAAGAAATAAGCAGCAACCTTCCTGTTCCCACTTTCTCCATCACACATAAAATATATTTAGTAATGAGGAACGTTCCCTTCAGGTTGATCCCATATATCTTATCAAATTCAGCCGTCGGAAACTCAGTTATATTGGTACTGGTAGGTCCAACGATCCCTGCCGCATTTACCAGGATGTCTATTTTCTGCCAGTCTGATTCTACTGCCTTTACACCCCGTAATACCTGCGCCTCATCGCTGATATCCACCATGTAACCTTTTGCGCAGATGCCAGTTTCTATTAGCTCATTAACCGTTTCGGCCAAAAGGTCCTGGTTCACATCGAACAGGGCCAATATCGCGCCTTCCTTGCCCAGCCGCAGGGCAATCCCTTTTCCTATGCCGGTGGCGCCGCCGGTAACAACAGCTATTTTATTTTTAAACCTGTCATCTATATTCATAAAATGATTATTTGAAAAGTTTGATATACTTATTGTTTCACCAGCTTTAATAAAAAACCGCCCCCCGGAGCCAGGTGCACTTTAATTGCATCTCCTTTTTTCACCGAAAACTGATCGATGATATGGTCGGACCCGTAATGATCGGCATTCTCGCCATCCTTACAGATCGTAGCCTTGTAGTTGCCTTCATCGATAAAATCAAGTGTAAGACTGATGTCCCTGGGAGTCCAGCCGGTGATGCTGCCGACGTACCAATCCGCCTGCTTTTTGCGTGCCGTCACAATATATTCAGCCACTTTCGCTTCTACGATCTTTGTTTCATCCCAGGTAGTTGGAATGCTGCCGATCAGTTCCATGTAAGCCGGTTCAAGCCACGCCTGCGAGGGATTGCCGGAAAAGAATTGAATCGGGCTGTCATATACAACAGGCATTGCAGCCTGGTGACTTCTCGTTCCCTGGGTCATGACGAACGCCTCGATCATGCGGAAACTTTTTTTATTGGCATTATTCAATATACCTGGTTCGTAGTCTAATGAGCCGGCCAGCATACGGGTAAAGGGTAACAATACATCGTGATCAGGAGACACTTTGTCGCTCCAGATATTGTATTCAGAGCCAAGAACAGCTTCCCGGGCAACGGCATTTGGATAGGTTCGGTTAAAACCTTTGGGCGGGTAAGAACCATGATACATGATCATGATCTTATGGGCGGCACAGGCTTTTGCAACCCGGTGATGAAAATTAACGGAGACCTGGTCATCACGGTCGATGAAGTCGGTCATAATAAAATCAACTCCCCATTTATTGAATTGCTGCAGGGCGCTATCCAACTGCCGGTCAAGCGTAAGCGCCAGTGTCCACATTGCTATCTTCACGCCTTTTTCTTTTGCATAAGCTACCAACGTGTCCATGTTGATATCAGGATTCACCTTAAAGAGGTCGTTGTTGTCGCTCCAGCCTGCATCCATCATGATGCGCTTGAAACCAAACCTTTTAGCGAAATCAATATAATATTTATAGGAAGCCGTATTGCGGCCGGATTTAAAAGGCACATTAAAAAGATTGACATCAATGATCCACTCATCCGTGATATTTCCGGGGTCTATCCAGGAAGCGTCCGCTACGCGGGATGGAGCAGCCAGGCGGTAAACCATGTCGTTGGAAGGAAGCTCTTTATCCTCCCCGGCGATCATTAATATTCTCCAGGGAAAGCTTCGGGTCCCTTTTGTACGGGCAATAAAACCGGCCCGTTTTGAAACCGTTTTTTGCGAGTACAAGGCTTCTGCTACTTTCTCTTCCAGTGGATACCTGGCAAATACGCCCTTCAATGCAGATACACCTGTACCTGCGACAAACATACCGGGATATTCTTCAAGATCGGCTTCTGTGATAGCAATTTTCGGATTTGATTGCGGAACGATCAGCACGGGTGAATATGCGATAGACGAGGTTGGAAATTCGCTTATTTTTTTAAAGTTGTAGAGGTCCTCAAAACTGGTGTGGAACATATCTCCATCACCTTTTGAAGGTATTTCCGGGAAGTAGGCAGAAGGTTCGCCGGGAAAACTAAATTCCGCCACTTCGTTCAATACGGTGATGGAATCTTTGAACCGGGTGGATATCCTGTAAGCCACACCATCATCATATACCCGGAACTCTACCTTGTACGGCTGGCGGAAAACAACGGATAATAAATTATAGGAATCAGGAATTATTTTTCTTTTTTCAGGTACAGGCGAAATGATCTGTTCCCTGATCTTTGTAGTAGCCGAAGATTTGACCGCATTATTCAGCGACAATGACTGGCCGTTCGCCAAGGCGATATCGATCAGTGAGGGGCTGATAATAGCCGCCCCATTATAGTCTACCTGGTAAGTAAGTTGTTTATCCATCCAAACCTTTACACAGATCTTTCCTGCCGGAGCGCACACGCGCAGCGTATCAGCGGCCCGGCTTGTAATAGAAAAAACAATTAGTAAGGCAGGTATCAGATACGCTTTTAAATGATGACATTTTGAATTCATTGTATAAGATCTAATTGGTTTAGTGGATGTTCAATTATTGTTGAATGGGTAAAAGTATACCATTGCAAAAGCTTTAAATTTTACTTATTCTACTATTAATTATACTTTGTTAACATTGCCTTTCTCAATACATTTTCATAAACACGGTTTATAACCAACGCAATGCTATAATAAATTGTCACATAATTTGCAATTGCTTAATTCGCCATTGGCGGATTATCAAGTATGTAGCCAATGTCTATCATGTATACCTGCCTGCCCAAACCTTCATGGGTTGAATCAAATGAGATCAGCCTTCCATCCGGACTAAAACGCGGATGGAGGTCTACCCGGAAAATACCCGGGTCCTCCTTGCTGTAAGTGCCATTGATCCTGAATTCAAATTTACCAAGCGGTACAAATTTTTTGGTCGCAATATGATACATATATAAGTAATGGTAACCGTTCAGGTTATACTTACCATCTGTACTGTAAGTATCAGTCAGTATCCATTCGCCGCTTTTATGATAACTATCATGGCCATTCGGAGCTACCCAGAGAATCTCTTTCGGTTTGCCGGAACCGTCATCTTTAAATAGGATATATGCGCGGACGCGATCACCACCGGAAGGTAGCTGAACTCGTACATTGTCGATAATGGTTGAGTCATCCCTCCAGTAATGGTGACTTGGCTCTTCATACAAATAGCGTATGTCCTGTCCTTCCGGTGTCATGGAAAAACCGATTGTTCGGGTGGTGGTATCGCCGGGAGATTTTATGCGTACATCTTTAACAAAAGCAATGAACCGATTGCCGGAAACATTAAACCCTTCTCTGAAAATGTAGAGCCTGCCGCCCGCGGTATCGGCTGGAAGTTTGCCTGGGTAAAGGATACGGGCCATTTGGCGGACAGACACGATCATGACCGATTTTCCTGTCCGAAGGTCCATTTTAAACACCCCCGTTTCTTCCGGCGCCCATTGGCGCTTATATTTATCTTCGATACCTACAAAATTTGTCCCGCCATGTTCCATTCGTTCAAAATCGTGGGTAAGTGCGGTAACGCCGTCCGGCGAAATAGTATAGATTGGCCGGGGTAAAGTCCTGGTCTTTCCTGTTCGTATATTGTAAATACGGCTGACAAAACTTTTGCCATCATCCGAGCGATCGTCCCAAATAAATTCTTCGGATGATCCTGGTATCCATTCAAGGCGGCAACCCTGTTGCCAGTTCCAGGCAGTTGTTTGACCGACCCTGATCCACTGATTGTTATTTTTAAGATCGATCATACCAATATCACCCTTGTCTGTAGCCCGTACTTCCCTGCCCTCGATCGTTACCTGCATATTTAACAAATACCTTCCGGAAGGATCAAACTGAGAAAGATCCAATGGCGAACAATTATAAAAAAAGAAGCCATTGTAAACCGGTTTTTTTTTTGTTCCTCCATCCGTTATCCTTTTCACCGAAGGATATTTTGCATCTTTGGCGCTTATGATCTCCGGGAAACTCAGATAAGTAGAATATTCCGGGGCCGCAATTTTGGCTTCGCTTGAAAACATAAAGCTTTTTGCGACATACTTTGCAGAGGTACAACCAAGCATCCCGGTAAATGACAAGGCTGCAACCAGGCAATAAAATTGTAGGCTTGTGTTTAATTTCTTCATGTGCCGGCAAATATTAAAATTGAGATTTTGATGATGTTAAATTTACCAAACCGCCTGGTCCGGTTTTGTGTCATTGATACTTTACTTCATATACTTCCGCTTTTAGTTTTAAATTGCCCGTTTCTGATGTACTTAGCTGGATAGTGAGGGGAACTGCAGGATCAAAGTCACCTTTTTTTATTTCCCCTGCCGCCCAGGATAAACCGCTCCAGATCATTTTATCGTATTGAATAGCAATGGAAATTTTTTTATCAGCCTGAGTAACAGCTATCTTAAAATACTCATCCATTTTTTTACCATTTGGAGGCGCACCGCCCCAGGAACGTACGGGGAGATCGTCCTTTCCAAACTGCTGAAAGAAAATACGGACACTTTTATCTTTTCCCACTTTTACATTGGCTGCAACAGCATTACGGGCTGTTTCTTTAAAATCTGCAGGCAATTTTTCTATTGAAACAGGTACCTGGATCGTCTCATCAATACCAAGATTATATTGTTCATTAGCATACTGATCAAAGCCTACCACCACCAATTGCTCCGGTCCTAAGCTAAGCGTGCTGCCTTTTAATACAGGTTTGAAACCTCCATCTGTATAAATAATTGAAGCTGAAGAAAAGCCTTTAACCGGCAATTCAATATTTACGATGGCCTGGGTTGGATTGACCACGGTACACAAGCTTCCTTTTATTCCTTCCGCTTTAAAACCGTAAGGCTTCACTTTGCCGGGAATACCGCCAAAGGTGCTGGCAATACCATATTGCTGAAGGCCCTGGAAGAGTTGTTGCGTTTTGGTAAACCATTTTGCATCTTCTTTTGTCAGCAGCTCCAGGTTACCGTGGTACACATTAACCCAACCGCCGCGCGCCAGTTCCAATATCAGCATGCCCTTCCAGGCACTCATCGCTCTTTTATAACAGGTACCCGTAATTCCGATCATAAAACCGCAATTGTCAATGCGATGAATTGGTATCCCATTCATTTCATATTGCCGCACCATGTGATCGGAATAGATATCCTGCGACCGCCAGATATTGATGGCCGGCACATCGGAGAACCTTGGGTCGCCACAATACAATGTATCAAATACTTCCAGCCATCGCCCCTCGACCGTTTTGCGGAACCGGGTAAATGTATCATTCCGTTCACCACCGAATCCATTGTAGCCGATGATCAGCACATCCGGGTTGCGCAGGCGAAAATGTTTCAGCGCGTCAATAAAGGCAACCTTATTCATCTCTTCGATCTCAGCCTGTAAATAAACGCTTTCTGTTTCTTCATCAGCGGCGGTAAAACGTGCAAAATCAAACTTGAATGCTTTAACTCCTTTATCGGCCCATATTTGTAACGTTTCAGACAAGTGTTTTAAATAGCCACCCCTGAACAGGCACAATGCTTTTGGATTGGTGGAAATGGAATCCTTCCATTCAGGGATCACATCCAAAAAATACCCGGTGTCCGACGCGATCAGGTCATTCGTGGAGAACCACATTCCCGGCTTGATGTTATTTTCTTTGCAGGCATTCAACCATTTGTCCGGACCATTTGGCCAACGCTCCCGGTGCCAGGTGCGGTACCCTCCGGCATGATCAAACCAAAAAGCGTCCATCACGTAATAATCAACCTGCACCCCGCTTTTCTTTAATCTCACTATTTCATCCAGCTCTTTCATCGCCAATGCTTCTGTTAAGGGAATATTGTCGGAGAGTTCGTCGTACGCAGACCAGTTATTATATATGGTGAGTGGTCTTTTCGGTCCCGCGACAGGAATATCCGGCTCACCTGTATTGGGTAGGGCCATAGATTTGGGATCAGACAATAAGGAGGTAAATGGCGTAACAGCCAGGCCCATTCCCAAAACATTTTTTATCAATAACCTTCGTTTCATTATTTGTTTTATTTAGTCCTGCAAAGTATATTCACAGCGGTCAATTATCAATACGATACAACAACCTGGACATTTTTCGCCGTTTGCGGTATCACGATAGATTCTTTCACAGCATCCCATTCCTTCCAATCCTGTCCGTTGATCTTTACATTGCGAACAGGTTTCTGAAAAGGCGACCTTACAAAAAGCACTATTTTGGAACAGGCAGTAGCAGGCAGTTGTATGTCCGCAATGATAGTTTCCGACCCTTTACCCGGATACAATGAATAGCTTACTTCACCAAATTCTGTCTGTGCCTTTTTTAGTTCGATGCGCTGCCCTGCCTCAAGCCACCGCCTTGGTGTTCCTGCCGCCAGCCATAGTTCTTCATTTTTTTGAACTACCAACAGGTCACATACCTGGCTGATAAAACGCGCTTCATCGGGACATTTGTAAAACGGGCCGCTACCACGTCCCCACTCCCGGTATTCTTCCGTCTGTGCATTAATATCGGGAAATAAACAGGAAACGAAATTGTCATACAAGCCGCGGATGGTGGCAGGTATCTCCTGCCTAAGCAAATAAATCCCGACAGGATTTTGAAGGTTAGCCTGGAAAACCATTCCCCCACGGCTAAACCAATATTCATCATCTACCCAGCCATGGGCATTTAAATTCATTGAAGAAGAAAGTGTCAAATTATCTTCCCAATCATCCAATACCCAATCTGCCATTGGTTCATCCGCATCGATCAGACCGGCTTTGAGTGAAACAATCGGTCCGTAGAGTGCTTCACGGGTAGCCGATAAACGAAGCGTTGGATAAATGCCTTTTCCATAACGGTCGTAATAGGCGGATTTCCTGGAACCGAAATTTCGAAAGCGCTGGTAAGGCCGGGCCGGCACATAAGGGACAAAAGTATTGTTCCTCAGCCGGACAACAGGGCTCAGTTCGCTTGCCTTTTCCAGGCTCTGCCTGATATCGGCATGATAAGCCTTTGCTGCAATTTTAAAAGAATCAGCCAGTGGCAAGCCCGCCTTTTCAAAGGCCTTTGCCATATTTTCCAGGCCCATACAGGCGTAAGCGTTGGTGGCGTACCAGAATTGCCAGTCGTGCACATCCTCCAAAACACCAGCGGGCAGCAAACCATAATGCATGACCTTATTTCCATTTTCATCCAGTAATTTTGTCTGCGCCCGTTGGTCAATGATCCAGTTTGCCGCACGGATCATGTGCGGTGCAGCTTTCAACAACCATTCCCGGTCATTTGAATATAGATAGTGTCTTGCCAATCCCCATAATACGGCGCCATGGTGCATGTTGTAGCCGTTTTCCTCTGTCATATTATAGATACTGTCAAACCGGGTTCCAAAGAAAACATCTTTTTGATCACCGGTAAATGTGCCGGGTAATTTGCTGCTGCCCTGGAGTTCCATAAACGTGTTCAAATAATCAGCCGAGGTTTTAAAATCGCCCAGCCGATCCAGCAAGAGGGTCTGAAATACGGCTTCATTGGGATAAACTCTATAAGAAAGCGCCGCTGCGGGTACCAGGAACAACTTGCTTTTTGGATCCTTCGTCACACTCATCCGGATATGTGGAATGATCGATTTCGCCATCTCGTTGAATTTTCGCTCGGGTACATTATAAATGGAAGCGGCTTCCACCAGTTCCCGCCAGTAAGCCGTAACGCGGTTCTTTTGTAATTGATAATCCAGGGCGGCTATTTCCTTTTGCTGGGCGGTGGTGATATCGCCGACAAAAGGGAAATAAAAATAGAGCGTTTGAGAAGAATTTGGGCCGAGTGTTATTTGCCGGTGAAGTATCCGTGACGCCCCGGTTGTATCCTTTAAGATATCTGTTTTCTCCAGGCTTGCGGACAATGCCTGCATGTAGCACCGGATATAATTGGCGCCGTTCACTTCATCAACAAGGAAGTCATTTGTTTTGGTAAGATTAGTGAGGGCCTTATTACCGGACAGCCAGACATGAGCCGTATCTACTTTATTAGCCGGGTTGGACACGGTCAACTTAACCATCAGTATTGCAGGAGTTTGTTCATCCCTTTCCTTATCGACCGGGGATAACGGGCCGTTTAGCAATGTAGCAAAAGCTTCTTCCCTGTAATTAAGACCACTATTGTTCCAGGCAGATTGTATGACCGGCAGGTAATCATTCATCACCGACATCTGGCAGTTTTCTTTTGTTCTTCTAAATATAGGATCCCTGCCTGTACCGATGCTCCATCGCAGATCCTTTCCTTTCCAGTTGCAACGCAACAATTCAGCACCCTGCGCTTTTGTTTCTACTTTATCAAGTAAAATATTGCCACCCCATTGCACTGCAAATTTTTGCCAGCTGGCATCGGCCGCGAGCGGAAGATCAATATTGCCGCCACCCACCCTGTTGGTAGGATCAAGCGCAGGAATTTCTTTCCTGGCCCTGTCGTATGATTGCTCGGGTTCTTCCAGGATCCGTTGTCTTACTGTTTTTCCTTTAACGGTGGTAGTTTTTGAAAAAGTGAAGGGATCGTCGGCCTTCGTAATGTAAGCGTTAAAATAAGGAATAAAAACGGGGCCCTTGTCAACATCATCCAGCGAAAACGAAAAAGTGCGTTTGGGTGACCTGAACGTTATTACTGTCTCATCATTAGAGCCGGGAAGACATTCTGCCGCAGCATCAATATGGACGATCAAACCCCTGGGATTATCATCCAAACTGAATTTAAAAGATGAACCGCCGGTCTTTTTATCTTTCTTATCCCAATTCCAGGGAGAGATCTTTTTCAATGTCCCATTGAATATCTCTAAATTTCCTTCAACTGTTGCGCTCTTGTTTATAGTATCGATCAGCGCAATTCGTATGGAACTGCTTTTTTGAGCAGAGGCGGAAAAGATTTGCAGCGAGGCCAGCGGCGGATGTTTGGCAGGATAAACGAGGCGTATTTTTAATGTTCTTCTATAGGTGATTTCGCCGGGCAAATAGGCGGCAGCAGGATTTTCCTTTGCAGCCAGGGATTTAAAGCTGATCCTTAATTTTTTACCTTCCACTTTAATATCGGTAGCAGCTGTGATCCATTTCCCCTGCCAGGGATCATCTTCCAGGTCCTCCTTGGAAGGCATCTTTGGAGGCGTTTCCGGCCAGGAATCATGCCAGTACTGAACAACCGGCATCATTGTATTACCTGCTAATGCGGTTTGGTAAATTACTTCCAGGCCTTGAACATCTCTTGCATCCCACCAAAAAATGCCAATGTCAGCGGAGTCGTTTGCAGCAAGACTATTAAATTCAGTGTACTTAATAGTTTTTCCCAGCGGATCAGTTGTATTGCGCCAGGATTTAATAAAACCGAATGGTGTGATATTTAGATATTGGAGAAGCGGGACATCCGAAGTTTTCTTTACGGTGGCAGGTTGAGCGGTGACTAAGAAAGACGCAGCAAGACCCAGGCTTAACAGGTAAAAGGCCTTTTTACATACATCTTTCAATTGATTCATAATAGCAATTTGTTTAATTAAACAGGAGGATTGGTTAAAATGGGTGATTCCGAAGTATATTTCCTGGTGAATCACATTTTTTGGAGGTGACTTACCAGGAAATACACATCAGGCATCTCTTCAGCACTGTACTTTTTACTTCACTAATTTTTTATCAGTCCGCCGCTGCAATAACCAATATCTCACCTACTCATTTATATTGCGCTCATCATAATATTTACCAGGAGCGCCACCCTTTTGGGGTGACTTCCTGGCAATGGTAATTACTGGTAAGTAAACCCGGGTATCTCAACCCGAGATTCTGTTAAAACCGTGCGTAACAGTCTCCCGTTACACGGCTCCGGTTATCCAACCGTTGGTCTTGATCCGAGTTGTGACCAATGAGCGAACAG
>JBDSLD010000389.1:0-41660 GCA_039916545.1 Ferruginibacter sp. | reverse complement strand
AGCAGCGTTCCGGTTATCCGCCAGCTGGCGGACCGGCTGTGGAGGCAAAAGTAGAGAGTTGACAGGTAGTTGGTAAAGTGAAGATCCGGATTAGAAAATATTCTAAAACCCTTACCAGTTATTAATAACAGCGTTTTCTTGCAGACACTAAATAATGCATGTAACAGTAACGAAGAAGACAAAGCGCTGGAGCCCTGGCGCCTGTTAAATTCAATATGGAATCAAGGCTCAAACACTTGTGGTCTCCAGCCATGCCTCTTTCAATTCAATGTAAAAGGCAAAATTTCAAACACGGTATAGCCCTTCGTGACACGCGCCCTCAGGTTAATTTATTCCCAGATACTCTTTAATTCATACACTTCCAGCTTTTCAACTTTTGCTGTACCGCCTTTGGCCGATATTGACAACGACCGGTTACTTTCCTGCAGGTTGATATTGATTGGCATATATACCAACCCATTGTTTACAAAGATCTCGAGACCTGTACGGTCGGCGTATATAACAAGACTAAGTTTTCCGTTTTGTAAAATAGCCGGTGCTTTTACTCCATCAACCGTTAATTCCTGGCTCGTCGCATTATAAGTTACCGGCACGCCCCTTACATCTATAACTACTTCTCTGGATTTACCCGGCGTAATTTCCAGGCGCATTTCCGCCAACTCGATGTCAATGTCTTTTAAAGGGTTCTTCCCATTTTCCTTTACCGACACTTTACCCAGCTTATACGTTTTTATACGCAGGCTTTCCAACTCTTTAACAGGCATACGGGTAAGGCGTATCCCTTCCGGTGTCCTTACCAGTTTATGCTCCAGCGGCAGGCTTTGCGACTGATTAAAGACCATGTCACCTTTACCTGTATGGGTGCGCCACCAACCTATTTCAATTCTACGACCATTTGGGACATCACTAAAAGTTTGCGGTGCATAAAAATCGCGGCCATGCTGTCCCTGTAACCTTTCTTCTGCTGGTTTAAATGTTGTTCCGTCAAAAGTGCCGATCGCGTATTGCGTGTTGGCACCTGTCAGTACCCATTTTTTTTCACTGGTCCCTTCAACGGGCAACTCATAAAATTCCGGGCATTCAAAAAGATAACGATCATTGCCGGTGCCACCCATTACCATACTTGCCCTGGTCCAGTTCTTCAGATCAGGTGATGTGAGTATTTGCATACTGTGCTGTTCATTGTTACCACGCTCTACCCATACTACCATCACCCATTTTTTGGTGGGTTCATACCACACCACTTTGGGATCGCGGTTATCCTTGTTGATACGCGGCACAACAGCGTGGTCCAATGTCTGGAAGGTGCGGCCATCGGTGCTCCACGACAGGCATTGCGCCCAGGCCCTGGCACCGGTATGGAACATTACCATTGCGGGTTTACCGGCAGTTCCCAGGCCACTGGTATTATTTGAATCTACCACTGCGCCGCCGCTGAAAACTGGTCCGAATTTATCAGGATGCAGCGCATCATCCAATTCTTTCCAATGTACCAGGTCCTTGCTTACTGCGTGGCCCCAGGTCATGTTTCCCCATTCGCGGCCGTAAGGGTTATGTTGAAAGAACAGGTGATATTCTCCATTGTAATAAACCATCCCGTTGGGATCATTTGTCCAGCCGCGTTTTTGCGAAAAATGCAACTGGCCACGCAGTTTTTCCTTGTACAAAGTACCCGCATTTGTATCAAGATCACTTTGCTGAACAGGCGAGAATACTTTTGAATCCACATCAACTTTATCCACCCTTAATTCAATTGGCTTTCCTGCCCATTCATCGATCTTTAAATAAGCATACCAGTCGGGCTTGCCTTCTGCCAGCTCCATATCAAAAAAACGGGTATTCACTCCATCTACCCACAACTCTATATTTCTTTTTGGCGCGCCGTTTTTGACCGGAAGAACCAGGTATTTTTTCTCTGCGGTGAAATAGGTACTGATGTTGCGCGTAGCGGGCTTATTGTCCTGGGCCATGCCCGTTTGAAGTACGAGTAGCAGTAGAAAAGCGTACAGTAATTTTTGTATCATGGTGATGTTTTGATTAGCAAGAATATGTTTGTTCTTCCTTAATTTTTAGTATTTATTTATTGGTTATTATTTGCTTATTTGTTTTCTGCTAAAAATAAAAATCCATCAGGAGGTTCCTGAACAATAGGTTTATTATAAAATCGTTTTCCTTCTCATTCGTGCATTCGTGGTATAAAAAATTACCACCCTGTATTTTGTTTATACAAATTACGGCTGTAATTTATTTGGTTCAGCGGGATTGGCAGGTATTCGTCCCTTCCTTTTTTGAAAGTAGCGTCTGAAAGATGTGATGACCGGGTTTTCTCAATGGCAAAGTAGGCGTTTACCCTTTCAGCCGCAATCCCCCAGCGTACGAGGTCGAAAAAATAATAACCCTCGGTGGCAAATTCCATCCTTCTTTCCCAGCGAAGCGCCTGGCGGGCGGATTGCTGGTTCCACGTAATATTTACCCCTGGCTGGTAAGTTTGAATGCCATAATTTGAATTGAAGCTGCCATCGGCTTGCTTGAGCAATGAGGTACTGGTACCTGCACGCGTGCGTAACTGATTGATCAATGGAAGCGCTTCATCCTGCCTGCCCATTTCAATGAGCGCTTCTGCTTTAAACATCAGCACATCATCATAGCGTATAATGTCCCAGTTTTTTGAACTGGACATAAAAGGCGGGATTTTTTGAAAGGACGGATCATCGGGCGTTACGGCTTCTTTCATACTCGCAAACGCACCGTACACTTCCGGCGCACGTGCCCAGGACCGCTGAAAAATGAAATCTTTTTTATACTTGTATGGCTGTCCGGGAATAGCGACGGTATGGCCAAACCGGGGATCGAAAGTATTGGTTTTATAATCACCGGATTTTGCCACATCTACATTATTATAAGTGTCATACATCGGAATTCCTTTGCTATCCGTTTTAAAAGCGTTGATCAAATCGTGACTGGGCACATGAAATCCGCAGCAGCCGTATTCCTGGTTCATCGGGTAGTTCAGCTTGTGGCCCTCGTCGAGCCGGCCCTTTGGTGTTCCATCATCCTTGGAATACTGAATGGCGAAAACCGATTCCTTGCTGTTCTCGAACTGTGTAAGAAAATTTTGGGCAAAGTCGCCGTTAAGTTGATACTTACCCGAGTTGATCACTTCATCGCAGAGGGTATTCACTTCTGCCAGCAGCGTTGCGTTGATACCGGTAACACTGTTATTATCATCCTGTTGGTATGCCTGGTACAGCAATGTTTTAGCCAGGTACGCTTTGGCCGCAAATTTTGTGGCCCTGCCGGCATCGCTTTGTACATCGGGCAGGTTGGTGGCCGCAAAGCGAAAATCTTCTGCGATCTTCGACCACAGGGCATCATTTGAAAACGCCCTGTTGGAAACCGTATCGTAAGAGAGCTTTGGTATCACCTCGTCGATATAAGGAATGTATTTGAACAATATTTTTGTCAGGAAGTAAAAATGACCACGCAGAAAACGCATCTCCGCCTGCCGTTGCAACTTTGCCGGGTAAGCTGTGCCGTCCATGGCATTGATCCTTCGCAAGGCATCATTTGTTCTGCCGATACCTACATACAGGCGAAACCACAGCAGGTCCGTAAGCCCGTTGTCTATCCTGTCAAGCGAAAAAGTTTCATACAAATGGAATTCGCCCAGGTCGCCGGAGCCATCACCGCCCTTGTAAGTATCACCACCGCGAACGCTGCCGTACGGCCACATACTGCTGTAGGGAGCGGTAAACATATCATTGCCTAAACCTGAATAAGCGGCAATCGCCATCTTATCCACATTTTCAGGGGTGTTAAGGTCATCATCCGATACCACGCCCTGCGGTGTTTCATCCAATACCTTGGTACAGGAGCCCATCGCTATTATCAGCAGAAGGGACATTATCAATAAAGTTTTATTTTTCATAATAATCAATTAAATAAATTAGAAGGAGATATTAAAGCCGATGGTACCCATTGCCGGGATAGGAAAGGCCTGGTTGGGGATCTCCGGATCAGCAGCTGTAAATGATTTGCTTTTGATCGTGAGCAGGTTGATCCCCTGTACAAAAATCCGGGCGTTTTGTATTTTGTTGGTCTTAAACAACGATTTGAGATTGTAACCAAGCTGTATGTTTCGCAATTTTAAATAAGAACCATTTTCATAGAAATAGGTGGACGTCCTGCCTTCATTGTTCCGATTCACCAGCGTGAGGGCTGGGATCTTTGAATTGGTATTGGAAGGTGTCCAGGCACTTAATGTACGCTCGCCCCAGTTAGAGCCTACCCATAAGGAAGAGAAATCTGTAAATGTCTTGAAGTCGTTGAAGACATCATTTCCTTGTATTCCCTGCAGGAAAAAGCTAAAATCAAAGTTTTTGTAGGCCAGGGTAACATTCAGCCCGTATAGAAAATCCGGGTTGCCGTCTGCTATAAAATCCCGGTCCTTATCATCGATCACCTTGTCGCCATTCAGGTCCCTGTACCGGATCCGGCCAAGGCCCTTGCCAGGCTGTGCGGCGTAGTCATCAACTTCTTTTTGTGTATTAAACAGGCCGTCTGCGATGTAGCCAAATGAAGAATTGATCGGCCTGCCCAAAATATTTTTATCAGTACCGTTGCCGGGATAAGAAGTGAGCACCTGGCTGGGCAGGGAGGTCACTTTGTTCTTGTAACTGGATATATTACCGGTAATCGTAAAAGAGAGGTTGTTGGTTATATTGCCATTGTAAGACAATATTGCCTCTATCCCTTTATTTTGCATGGAGGCGCCGTTGAACCAATAATTACCCCCTTCACCTACTACCGCCAGGTATCCGGGACTGATCAGTATATCAGACGTTTTCTTGTTAAAATAATCTACGGAACCTGTCAGCTTATTCTTGAAAAAGCCAAAGTCGATCCCAAAATTTGACTCCTTGGTACTTTCCCACCGGAGAGAATCATTGGCCTGCTGTATTAAAGTAAAGCCGGAAGGTAACTGGCCCGAGCCGTTGCCGGCAATATCGTAGGCACTTCCGCGGTCAAAATCAAATGTATTATCAATACCATAAATGGCAGAGTACAGGGCATAGGTAGCATTGTTGGCAATTTCCTGGTTACCGGATTTCCCCCAGCCAAATCTGAATTTCAGGTCAGATATTACCTCCTGTTTCCGCAGGAATTCTTCCTGGCTCGCACGCCATCCAAGGGAAAAAGCGGGGAAGGAGCCATAGCGATAATTCTTACCAAAACGGGAAGATCCATCACGGCGCAACGTGGCGGAAGCGAGGTATTTATTATCATACGCATAGTTGACCTTACCGAAATAAGAAAGCAGCGCATAACCGGTGCCGCTACCACCGTTGTCTTTGTTAGCCGAGCCTGCGTCAAGATATGCATAGTCTATATTTTCAAGTGCATAACCCTGCCGGCTGGCATAAAATCCCTGGCTCATATATTTGATCTGTTCCTGGCCCGCCAATACTTCTACCCGGTGTTTGGTTCCTATGTTAAGGTTGTAATTAAGCGTATTCTGCCAGATCCAGTTGCCATCGTAGGCCTGGCTGGTGTTGGTTTGGTTGGATGGGTCCGATAAAAAACCAGACACATACGACCTGCGCAGCGTGCGCTGGTAAGTGCCGTTGTAATCAATGCCAAGGCTGGTCCGTAGATGCAGGTTAGGTATGATGGCAAGATCTGCATATACATTACCAAAAACGCGTGTAAAATAACTTTGGTTTTGCTTATTGTCTTCGATCAGGCGGGCTGGATTTTGACGGTCGGTCATGCCGGGTGCCGGTCCACCCCATCCGCCATCCACCGTGTGTACAGGCACCACAGCATGCTGCACCAGTGAGGTAAACATAATATCTCCCAGCGCGATCAGGGCATTTTTAGAATACGTGAAATTGAGGTTCTCGCCTACTTTTAGCCTGTTATTGAAAAAGCTGTAATCTGCATTTAACCTGGCGGTGATCCTCTTGTTTTGTGATGTTTTGATTATGCCCTTGCTGTCATAATATCCAACTGAAAATAGACTATTGCCTCTTTCACTGCCGTTACTCAGCGATACATTGTATTGCTGGATAAGGGATGTCTGTCCGATCTCATCATACCAGTTCGTATTGGCCGGCTTCATCGTTCTGGCAGCATCTATAAACTCAGGCAGGATTACGTTGGTCAATACCGGGTTGTTGAAGTCGCCGTTCCAGTTGTATTGATAGATCTGGTTGTTGTTTGGATCCTGCCTGTCATTTACTGAAGCTTGCCAGTAGGCCCTTGCCTTCTGGTCGGTATTGAGCATCTGCTGTTTGGTTACATAATATTGAAGAGAGGCAGAGGCATCTACGTCTACCCTGGTGAAGCCCTTTTTCGCTTTCTTAGTGGTAACGATGATAACGCCATTCGCAGCCCTGGAACCATAGATGGTTGCTGAAGAAGCATCTTTTAAGACCTGGATGGACTCGATATCATCCTGGTTTAATTCCTGCAATCCACGCTTGGTGGGTATCCCGTCGATCACGTATAAAGGATCATTGTTTCCCAATGTGCCTACACCGCGGATACGAACCGTTGCACCACCACCCGGTGAACCATCTGTTGTAATAAATACTCCGGGTACCCGTCCCTGCAGAGCTTTTACCGGGTTTCCAAAAGGAATGTCTTTTATTTCTTTCACATTCACTACGGACACTGCGCCGGTGAGGTCGGCTTTCTTTTGCGTTTGGTAGCCGGTGACCACTACTGCATTAAGGTCCGTAATAAGTTCCTCCATCGTGAGATCTACGGCAGCGGATGAATTGCTGACCTTAAAACTCAAAGGATTCATTCCAATAAAAGAGAGGTTTACTGTTTCTCCCGGCGAAGCATCGATAGAAAATTTTCCTGTTGTATCCGTCAAAACGGTCCCACTTTTGGAGGTAACAGAAACCCCTGGTATCGGCGCCAGGGTTGCTTTATTGATAACAGTACCTGTTATTTTTTTCTGCTGCGCAAATACAGGGATACTTATTAAAAAGATAGCAGCAATTATTAAAATTTTTTTCACGATTTTATAATTTTGGTTTATTAATCAGTATAAATACCTGGTGACTTTTTCTATTGGTTTTGCAGGATGTTGAGGTACTGAACCAGTAATTCTTACTACAGTAAGATTAAACCGGCGCAGCGCGGTCGGTCAATTTGGAAATAATTGCTGCAGTGGGGATATCGCTTTTGCAAAGCGACACAATAAGATGGTAATATCTGTTATTCATATGCAAGCTATTTAGTGTTTAAATTTTATTCCCCCGTTTTCCTGAAAAGCAGCCATCCCAACCGTTTCAGTACCGACCTGTTCTTTTAAAATTTCTGATCCGTTTATATAAAAACTTTACGATCAGTGTAACAGTATCGATGTTTCAATATCTTCCTTTAAATCGCCCTTTTTTCCGGACGCAATGGTCAATTCAATGTCTTCCAGGGATCTGCCCTTTGTTTCCGGCATCATCTTCCAAACAAAAAGTAATTGCAGTATCATCATTACGGTAAAGAATAAGAAGGTCACGCCTCCGCCCAGGCGCTCGGCCAATACAGGGAATATAAAGGCGATAATTGCTGCCATTATCCAATGCGTTACGCTGCCAAGTGTTTGTCCTTTTGCCCTCACCTGGTTGGGAAATATTTCCGCAATAAAAACCCAGATAACGGCCCCTTGTGAAAAAGCAAAAAAGGCGATAAACAGCAGCAGCCCGATAACCACGGTAAAATTTTCAAAGTCGTGCACAAAGAAAGTTCTCGCAACCATCCCGAGCGAGAGGATCAGGCCAAATGACCCGATAAGCATTAAGGTGCGCCTGCCGATCTTATCGATGAACCTGATTGCAAGAAGCGTAAATAAAAAGTTTACGAGGCCGATCCCGGCGGTGGATAATAAAGATGACTTAGTACCAAGACCTGTCATTTCAAAAATGCGGGGCGCATAATAAATGATGGCGTTGATACCCGAAACCTGGTTGAAAACGGCGAATAAAATAGCAAGCGTCACCGGGAACTTGTATTTACGCTGAAATAATTTTTCGCTATCCCGTTTTTCAGCAACCAGCTCGTGGCCCTTCATTATTTTATTATAATCTGTCTCATACCCCTGTGGATTAATGATTTGAAGGATCGATTTGGCCGCTTCAAACTTGCCGCCTTTTAATATGAGCCACCTGGGTGTTTCAGGAACCAATCGCACCAATAGCAGAAAGATTAGGGAGGGTACGGCCTGGATACCCAGCATCCAGCGCCAGGAAGTTTCTGTACTGGTACCGATCAAATAATTTGAAAAATAAGAAATGAGGATACCAAATACCACGTTGAACTGGAAGAGCGCTACAAGGCTTCCTCGCTTTTTTGCGGGAGATATCTCTGAAATGTAAACCGGTGCGGTAACTGAAGAAGCGCCCACACCAATGCCCCCCAGGAAGCGAAACAACAAAAATAGGTACCAGTTATGCGCCAAAGCTGTTCCTAAAGAAGCTACGAGGTATAAAACTGCAACGAGGAACAGTGTCTTTTTTCTGCCAAATCTGTCAGAAGGAATGCTACCGAATAGAGCTCCGAAAATTGTGCCGATCAATGCAATGGACACTGTAAGGCCATGTTCTGCTGAAGACAGATTCCAGTATTGCTGGATAGATTTTTCTGCACCAGATATAACAGCCGTATCGAACCCGAAAAGGAAACCTCCAAGCGCAACCACCAGGGACCAAATAATTACTTTTCTTTTTTTCATATCGCAATCGTTGAGACCGAAAATTAGTACCGCCTGTAAGAAATGTGTTTTGAATTTGTATCAAAAGCTTATAAACTTTTATTAATTTTTTAAAATCAATATTATGTTGAAAATCAATTAATTAATAAGCTGCAAGCCATGAATTTTACCGGCTGCTTTTAAAATTGATCCATGAATTTTCGATATTGTACCATCTCTGGCAAGGCGCGGAAAACAACCCGTGGATTTTGTTTACCTATTTAAGTCTCTTTCTATATATTTATAGACGATTGTATAAATTTCCACGCGTTATGAAGCTTGCATGTATAAGAAAAAAAAGCCTGCTGACGAACTTTTTTCGCTTCAGTTCCCTGGCGATTTTTTTATTTTTCACAGCCGTATCCTGCAATTCAAAAAAACAAGCAAAGAAATTTACCATAGGTTTTTCACAATGCACAATGGCGAATAAATGGCGACAAACCATGCTGCAGGAAATGCGGCGGGAATTATCGTTTCATCCCGAAATGGGTCTTACTTTCAAAGATGCCGGTGGCAGTACCCAAAAGCAGATTGAACAGATCCAGGAATTGATCGACCAAAAAATTGACCTGCTCATTGTTTGCCCCAACGAAGCCGCACCTATTACATCCATTGTTGAAAAAACATTTAATAAAGGCATCCGGGTAATCATTGTCGACCGCAGGACCCTTTCTCAAAATTATACGGCTTATGTTGGCGCAAGCAATTACGAGGTAGGTGTCAATGCAGGTACTTTCGCCAATTCAATTTTAAAAGGCAAGGGCAACGTGCTGGAGGTCTCAGATCTTCCCGGCTCATCAGCTGACATCGACCGTAACAAAGGCTTTAAGAGTTTTATTAAACAATATCCGGGCATCCGTTACATATCCAAAGTGTACGAAGAAGGAGATGAGCATCCTTCCGGCGAAAATGTGCGCCGTTTCCTTACTTCCAACCCAAACATCCAACTCATATTTGCGCAAAACGACCGGCTGGCGTTCTCGGCTTATAAAATTTGCAAAAGCATGGGCCTGGATCAAAAAATTTCAATTATCGGTGTGGATGGATTGGCTGGTGAAAACGCGGGTATCGACCTGGTGGAAAAAGGAATTTTAAAAGCAACGATTTTATACCCGACCGGTGGGGAAGAGGCAATTTTGACTGCGGCAAACGTGCTCGAAAACAAACCCTATAAAAAAGAGAGGCGGCTGATGACATCCGTTATCGATTCTTCTAATGTAAGGATCATGAAATTGCAGAATAATAAAATTATCGAGCAGCAAAAAAACATCGACAGGACCCAGGAGGAGATTGAGAAAAAGGAAATTATCACCAACAGCCAGGCCAATATTATTTACACTATTTCTATATCGCTCGCCCTGGCCCTGATCCTCGGGCTGATATTGTTTTATTACCTGCGGGAGAATAAAAAGATCACTGCAAGGCTCGCCCTGCAAAACGAACAGATCCTGAGCCAGCGTAACCAGTTAATAGAATTTGCCCGGCAGGCCAAAGAAGCAACTGATGCCAAGATCAATTTCTTTACAAATATATCGCATGAGTTCCGTACGCCCCTGACACTGATACTCGGGCCACTGGAAGAATTGCTCGATAACCATAACATACGCTTCGCCGACAGGCAATACCTTACGTTGATCCAGAAAAATGTGATCCGGCTGTTAAGACTGGTAAACCAGTTGATCGATTTCAGGAAGATCGAATCCGACAAAATGAAAATTTTAGCAACAGAAAATGACCTGGTGCAATTCACCAACGATATCACAGAAGCATTTAAGGAAACAGCAAAAAAAAGGGGCATTGACCTGAGGGTGATCAGCAAAGAACGTAACATTTTGTTGTGGTTTGATATCTCTATGCTGGATAAGGTGTTGTTTAATTTACTGACCAATGCTTTTAAATTTACCAATGACAACGGGTATATCCACATTACGCTGGAGAAAAACATACCGGATCAAATGGTAGTCATTAGAGTGGCCGACAATGGCATTGGCATGTCGAAGGATGTTGCTGAGCACGCCTTCGAATTATTTTACCAGGCCGATATCACCAACCAGCAGGGAAGTGGCCTGGGTCTTTCTCTTTCAAAAGAACTGATCGGCCTGCACAAAGGAACGATCTCGGTGAGCAGTATGAAGGGCAAGGGGACCTCTTTTGAAATAACATTATTATTAGGTACCGGCCACCTGGAAAAACATGAAATGGTCAAGGGAAGATCAATCGAGGAGGTGATGTATTTTGATCAAAAAATATACTCGACCGGGATTGATAAAATTGTGGGTGTACCTGAGACGGGTATTGATATCGCCGATGCACCGGAACATTCCGTGCTGATCATCGAGGATAACCCCGACCTGAAGAATTTTCTTGCCAGGGTTCTTAGCAATGAATACGGCGTAATCGCCGCCGAAGATGGAATTACCGGCCTTCAACAAGCTTTTGACAATATCCCCGATGTAATTATATCTGATGTGGTGCTACCCGGAAAGGATGGTTTTTCCCTGGCTAATATTTTAAAAAGCGATATCAAAACATCGCACATTCCAATTATTTTATTAACCGCTAAAACCGAGATCAACCAGCAGATCGAAGGAATGAAAAATATGGCTGATGCTTATCTTACCAAGCCTTTCAATGTACAGTTTTTAAAAGAAACGATCAGGAGCGTACTCAAGAACAGGCAGATTTTAAGGGAGCATTACACAAGTGAGATCAACACGGATAATGCGCCTCAAAACCCAAATAAGCTGGACCGTAGATTTATAAATGAGTTTACTTCAATTGTCGAGACAAACTTGCCCAATGAAAAATTTAGTGTAGATGATATGTGCAGGCAAATGAATATATCACGGGTGCAGCTTTACCGCAAAGTAAAGGCGCTGCTGGATTGCAATGTAAATGATTATCTATTGAATGTGCGGCTGCAAAAATCCAAATACCTGCTTAACCAGGGCGAGTTAACAGTGGCCGAAATTGCCTACAAAGTGGGCTTTGCCTCGCCCGCTTATTTTTCTACCGTTTTTAAAGCGAAGATGGGCATTACGCCAACGGAATTTAAGCATAAGAAATAGAAGTCCTTTGTTTGCGACGGCAGTACTCTGAAGACAAAAGCGCCAGGCCCAAAGTGTTCGAAATCTTGGAAGCCTGCATCACATGCGCTGGGTTCTGCCTGTTTCTACCTTGCTACTGATAAATGCTTTCAAAATACACAGTAAGTTTTTCGCCAACCACTTCTAAACATTTAGAACTGTAGCAACAAAGCAAAGAAAGGGCAGAACCAAGCGCCTGTAATTTGATCCCACCCCTCCACACTCTCCGAAGGGAAAGGGAGCCGGATTCCGAAGAAGTTAATTACTGAGCACAAAAATTATCACCCTTCCTTCCTAGCTGACTCTGCCGTACTCACATTGGAGAAATAATTCCACATTAAATAAAAATTGACTATCATTTTTCAAATAAATGGTCACCAGTTTGCCTGTTAGCAACGATTCTAATGACTAAAAGTGCATAAACTATATGGCACGGTTTTTAAACTTTTTAAGTATTCATTTAACCTTAAAATTTACAACTATGTTACGCTGGACGGTTACTTTTCTGATCATCGCAGTAATAGCTGCTATACTGGGATTTGGCGGTATTGCCGCTGGTGCTGCTGGCATCGCCAAAATTTTGTTTTATATTTTTATAGTACTATTTATCCTCTCGTTTTTCGTTGGAAAGCGATCTGTAGAATAATAAAATTTCCCTTAAATTTTGACGGGCTGTCTGATAAAGGATCTTTTCAAATTTCTCTCGTGTAGATTATGCGATAACGACCGTTAGACATAGTTTTATCATTAACCAGTAAAGTAAAATTTCCTGGGTAATGATATTTTATGTCTTACTGATATTGAGTTGCTACACTTCTTATTTCAATTTTTTTTTTAAACCAAATTATATCATGGCAAAAAAAACATCAACTCCTTCGGAAGAAAATAAAAAAATCGCCGACCTCGAGCCGGCAAAAAAATATGATGACGGACAATTTCTGACTACCAATCACGGCTTGCGGATCAATGATAACCAAAACTCCCTAAAATCGGGTGAAAGAGGCGGTACCTTAATTGAAGATTTTATACTCCGTGAAAAAATTCATCATTTTGATCATGAACGCATACCTGAAAGAATCGTGCATGCAAGGGGCTCCGCGGCTCACGGCGTATTCGAATTGTTTGAGCCGATTGGCCAATATACCAAGGCCCGGCTCTTTAACGAAACTGGTGTGAAGACGCCGGTATTTGCCCGGTTTTCTACTGTGGCAGGCTCACGTGGTTCTACTGACCTGGCGCGGGATGTAAGAGGATTTGCCGTAAAATTTTATACAGGAGAAGGCAATTACGACCTGGTAGGAAATAACATACCTGTGTTCTTTATCCAGGATGCTATTAAATTTCCGGATCTTATCCATGCGGTTAAACCAGAACCACACAACGAAATTCCACAGGCAGCATCCGCGCATGATACGTTTTGGGATTTTATATCACTGATGCCGGAAAGCATGCACATGATCATGTGGGTGATGAGCGATCGCGCTATTCCGCGTAGTCTTAGGATGATGGAAGGTTTTGGTGTACATACGTTCCGCCTGATCAATGAGGAAGGTAAATCTCATTTTGTAAAATTCCATTGGAAACCTTTATTGGGTGTACATTCCGTTGCGTGGGATGAAGCCCAAAAAATATCAGGTAAGAATTCAGATTTTCACCGGGAAGACCTTTGGAAAGCGATTGAATCAGGCGCGTTCCCCGAATGGGAACTGGGGATACAGGTTGTTCCGGAGGAAGATGAACATAAATTTGAATTCGATTTATTGGATGCAACGAAAATAATACCTGAAGAATTAGTACCTGTTCAACGCATTGGAAAAATGACTTTAAACAGGAACCCTGATAATTTCTTTGCTGAAACAGAACAGGTAGCCTTCAACCCCGGCCACCTGGTACCCGGTATAGATATCACTAACGATCCACTTTTACAAGGCCGTTTATTTTCTTATATCGATACGCAGTTATCTCGTCTTGGAACGCATAATTTCCAGGAGATACCCATTAACAGGCCCGTTGCACCGGTACACAATAACCAGCGTGATGGCCACATGCGACAAACAATAAATACCGGAAGAGTAAGTTATGAACCAAATAGTCTTGGCGGTGGATGCCCTTTCCAGGCCAAGGCGACAGAAGGCGGATTTACAAGTTTCCCCGAAAGAATTGATAGCAATAAGATCAGGACACGCAGTAAAAGTTTCCTCGATCATTTTAGCCAGGCAAAACTTTTTTTCAATAGCCAGTCTGATGCTGAAAAAAATCACCTGATCGATGCTTTATGTTTTGAACTAGGTAAAGTAGAAACCGCTGCTATCCGTGTAAGAATGGTAAACCTATTGTCAAAGGTCGATATGGAACTCGCCGCTTCAGTAGCAGTTTATTTGGGTATCCATATTCCACCGAATGATCCCGCAACTATGTTAAATGGAAGTGTTCCGGCAGATGCTGATCCTGCGGATTATAATTCTGTAATGGTAAAAAGTTCATTGGAAAGGTCGGCGGCCCTGAGTATGGGAAATACTATTAAAAATAATATCACAACAAGAAAGGTAGCTTTCCTGGTTGCAGATGGCGTAAATGAAAATTCAGTGGATAGTATGAAACGGGCATTGGAAGCTGAAGGTGCGGTAGTAGAATTAGTGGCGACAAAAATGTGCCCGGTAAAATCTGAAAATGACACCGAGTATCCTATCATGAAAAGTCTGCTTACAACTGCTTCCGTATTGTATGATGCAGTGTACGTTCCGGGCGGTATCAACAGTGTGGCTTCTGTCGCATCCGAACCCGATGCCATTCATTTTTTGAATGAAGCATTTAAGCATTGTAAGCCTATCGCTGCAGATGATGAAGCCATCCAGGTATTGAACGAAACTTATTTTTCACGAAAATTACCGAAAGAGTGCACGGAAGAAAATGTAATGATGACAGGTATCGTGATAACGGATGATGTTAATTTAGGATCTGCTTTATTTATCAAAGCAATGGGACAACATCGCTTTTGGGACAGGGAGAAACCTGATAAGATTCCCGCATAAAATTAAATGATGATAATAATTAAGGAAGCTATTCGTAGTCTTCCTTTTTTTATTCCGTATGGCCGGATTGGCATAATTATTTAACGGGTTATCATTATGATTTACAAAATATTAAAAAGAGTATCATGAAAAAACTTGCCCTGTATAATAAAAAACGGGATTTCGATCATACAAAAGAGCCGGAAGGCAAGGCAGGAGAAAAAGGCATTTATAATTTTGTTGTTCAGAAACATCATGCTACCCGGCTTCATTATGATTTCCGGCTTCAACTGGATGGCGTACTAAAAAGCTGGGCGGTACCTAAGGGGCCTTCGGAAGAGCCTGGTGAAAAAAGACTGGCGGTTATGGTGGAGGACCACCCGGTTGAATATATTAATTTTAAAGGTGTCATTCCCGAAGGAAATTATGGAGCAGGCAAAGTAGAGATTTGGGATAAAGGCAAATACACGCCCATCAATGAAAAATTTGAAAATGTCAGTGAAAGAAAGGCGATCAGTAATTTAAAAAATGGAGAATTTAAATTCAAGATCAAGGGTAAAAAATTAAAGGGGAGCTATGTATTGATTCGTTTGAAAGACAGTGATAAAAATTGGTTATTGATTAAGCACAGGGATGATTAATTAAACTGGTAGAGCTATGTTAATCATTACAATCGAAATACCAAAGGCAGCAAAGAAAAAAACGATTAAGACTTTAAATTAAAAAAACTTTTGCCGGAAGGAATGGTTTTTCCATTTGATTTTGGTTTTATTCCTGCTACAAAAGGAGAAGATGGCGATCGGCTGGTTATAATTTTGATCGCTGAATTTGCCACTTTCACAAGTTGTATTGTTGATTAGTGTCTCGTTATAGTTGCAATAAAGGCTGAGCAAAAGGAAAGAGATTGTAACAACATGCGCAACGTTCTTTTCCTCGCTGTACTAACCGAGTAGGAAGTGTATGCCGGGATCAAAAACCTGGAGGAGTTACCGGAAAAAATATTGAACCAGCTTGAATCGTTTTTCAGCAATTGTAATGAAGAAGCAGGAAAAGATTACAGTATTGGAAAGGTTAAATGCGCCGAAGCCATTCAGCTAATAAAAGAAAATTGGCGGACCGGCTGCGGAGGCGGAAGATATGAATCCAACAGAAAAAACTAATCAGGAATAGATAGGCAATGCGCTTTATCTACCTAATCCTACTATTTTAATATCAATCTCAATTCCTTATACTTTACTCCGGACTAAAGCGCATTTCGATCATGTGTTTTGTAAATCCAATTTTTTCATATGCCCTAATCGCCGGTAAATTATTATAATAAACCTCTAACCGGAACTCTTTAATATTTTGCTGGTATACCCAATCTTTCAACACTTCAATAACTCTTTTATTCACTTCCTTTCCCCTGTAATCGGGATGAACGTACATAAAACCTAAGTACGCATATTCAGTGTGTTTTGAGTAAGCCTTCGATTTCTCAATACGGGCATAACCCGATCCTATAATTTTATTATCTGCCTCGGCAACAATTAATTCAATATGGGCAGCATTTATCATTTCGTATAAATCATAATAGTGAATGGGGTCTTCTTTTAATGTTGGATCGAACGGACGTTCTGCCGAAATTACACCCTGTTCCAACCGGTATAGTTCGTCAATATCTTCCAAATTTGCCTTCCTGGTTTTAAAATGCTCCATTGTTATTTCTTTAAAATGAAATTAAGTAAATTAAACCGCTTAGTTTATCAGCATGAATTAAGACATTCCTTTTTCAATGTATTCCCTGTTCACAATCTAACAGGATAGCAGGAGTGAAATTCGTAAATTAGATGACATTATAATAACAGGCAATGAAATTAAAAAAGGGAATTTATACGACCTTTCCACGACGCCTTGGATCGATGGTACAGAGCCTTGGCCATACGGTTCATTTAAAATGCCGCAAGAGAAACAATTTCTGACATCACTTGATTAAACTGACTTGTCAAACCTGGTCCGGATGGATGGCTGTGAAACTTCTGCATGGATCAAAAAATTATCCTTCCATACTTACCTGCTTAAGTATGGATTACAATGAGGAGGCGATACAAGAATGATCAGTAACGGGGGCAATGGTTTCATTTTGAAGGCTACTACGCCGAAGGAGAGTAAGACAGCAATTACAGGCTTGCTTAAAAAAGGATTTATTATCAAAAAGTAGACAAAGGCACTCAAAGCCTATAGCAGGAAAATACTACCTGGAGCCAGGTGATATTTAATCCAATTCACTAAGATCTATTTTTTGCAAACCCTTCACAGCTGGCGCGGTAAGCAAGTCTCCATCATAAGAAAACCTCGATCCATGACAAGGACAATCCCAGGATTTTTCCGCGGTATTCCAACTTACCGAACATTTAATGTGAGGACAAACAGTATTGACTGCGTGCGCAGTCCCATGTTCGTCTTTATAGATTCCCATGGCATGTCCTTCATATTTTACAATTTTCGCTTCCCCTTTTGCCAATTCAGATAACCCTGCTAACTTTTCCGCAGGAAAAATGCTGCTTACCAATTGCTTCACAACATCGGCACCTTCCTTTATAAAATTACTGAATCCGGCAATCGGCTTTATCCTGTTAGGATCCAGCAGTTTTTGGTAAATGCTTTCACCATTTACCAAAATGTTAGAAAGTGAAAGTGCGGCAAGGGTTCCATAGATCATTCCATTTCCACCAAAACCGGTAGCTACATAAACATTTTTTTCATGGCCCGGCAGGTGCCCAATATATGGTAGTCCATCATTTGGTTCAAAATATTGAGAAGACCATTTAAACGATACTTCCTCTACCCTGAAAAATTTCCTGGCATGGCTCTCCAGGCGAAGAAAACAGGCTTCTGTATTTTCCTCGTGGCCTGTTTTATGGTCCTCTCCGCCAACGATGAGATAATCTTCGCCGTCAATTACTTGTGTCCGATAATAATGATAAGGATCATCCATGTCATATCCCATTGCAATCGGGTAATCCTCATATGTTAATTTCAAACCAAGCACATAGCTGCGGTAAGGAGCGCAGCGGAGGTGCAATAGATTGATGCCCGGCGGAATATGCGTGGCATACACGGCTGCGCGCGCCTTGACCAGTCCAAGAGAAGTATGAACCTCTAAAATATCGCCCTCTTTAATTTCCAGTACGCGGCAGTTTTCAACAAATTTGCCACCTGCTTCGTTATAGGCTTCCAATAGTCCATTTAAATACTGGATTGGATTAAATTGCGACTGTTCAGGTATGTGCGCAACTTTTAAATGCGGAATGGGAAATGGATTTTCATTGGTGAATTCCATTTTTACTCCAACCCTATTGGCAGATTCAACAATATTTTCCAGTTCTTTTTCCTGCTTCTCGTCCAATGAAAAAAGATAACCATCTTTTTCTTCAAATGCACAATCAATTGCATGTTCAGCGATATTGCTTTTGATGAGCCCGATCGCCGCCTTCGCGCCTTGTGCTACCAGTTTTGCGTTCTCTTCCCCGAAGTCCTTTATGATCTTGTAATAAGGCGTATCATAGAAAGTATTCAAATGCGCGGTGGTACCGCCAGTAGTGCCAAAACCAGGATTGACTGCTTCCGCAAGCAGGCATAATTTTCCCGCTTTTTGCAGCGACAATGCAGTAGTTACACCTGTGATACCAGCGCCAACTATAATTACATCATATACAATATTTTCTTCCAGGATGGACGATTTGTAATCACCTAAACTGGTTTGCCATATACTTTTACATGCCCCGTCTCTTTTCATAAAAAATAATTAGGTAAATTATATAATATGATAAAGTAAAATTATGCCAGCTATTTTTTAGAGAGCAACAATAAAACTATAGCATGCCGTTCCACACCACATCTTTGTCGCTAAATAAACGCAAAACGAAGTGAGCGTAAACAATAATTCAGTTAGCATATGCACGCCATAGTTAGTCAGGGACCGAGTGAATTTTTTTACTGGTTAGAAAAAAACACAAAGGCAAGTATGTATGCAGGTCCATAACATAACAATGCGAATAAAACGAGTTGCTTGTTTGACATATAATATTAAACCAACTAACAACATTAAACAATGAAAAGTGGAGTAACAAAACCTTATCTATTTAATGTTATTTTAAATTATTTCTATATCATCCGCGTAGCTTTTGTATTCCCCATTTTTTGTATCTACCAAATTACACAGCAGATATTAAATTGATTTTGAGAATAAATATCTACATTTTATTTCGCCATAATATGAAAAAATATTGGTACGAATTTTTAATACTGGTAAATATCTAACCAATTATTCATACTAATAAAATTTCTATCACTAACAAGCTAATTAACAAAAACAATGAAATCATCTGTAAAAACTCAATCGCAAAACGGCGTATCCAAATCCGTAAAAACAAATAAGACACCTGCAAAATCTGATGCCGCTACCGGCTTACGCGATTTTTTCGAGGACAGTCTGAAAGATATTTATTGGGCTGAAAAAGCCCTTACCAAAGCAATTCCAAAAATGATAAAGAACGCTACTTCGGAAGAACTGTTAGCAGCGCTTACAGATCATCTTGAAGTTACAAAGGCCCAGGTTGCACGCCTGGATGAGGTGTTCGCCTCAATTGAAGTGAAGGCCCAGGCAAAGAAATGTGCGGCAATGGAAGGCCTGATAAAAGAAGGTGAGGAAATAATGGAAAGTACGGAGCAAGGCGTGGTACGTGATGCCGGCATTATTGCGGCCGGGCAAAAAATTGAACACTATGAAATTGCAACATATGGGACACTGTGTGCCTTTGCAAAAATATTGGGAGAAGATGAGGCTGCCAATCTTTTAACTGAAACCCTGGCGGAAGAAAAAGATGCTGATAAAAAATTATCAGAAGTGGCAGAAAGCGCCATAAATATAGAAGCTGCAAAAAAAGACGAAGAAGAAGGTGAGGACGTGGAAGATGAACCTACAATGGCTCCTCCCAAAAAAAGCCGGTCCAAAATAAAATAAATTTCAGCATCTTCTAAATAATCTATAACGGGTGCATTTTAATTATCAGAAACTTATACATTTTACAAGTTTTACAAATGCACCCTATGCAAATAGTATATAACTTTTGTTAGCCTTCCGGCTTTATAATTAATGGAATGTCATTTAAGTAATGACGCGATAAACCTGCTAAGTGTGCCTTGCAAAGAACGGATGAATTGGTTAACTAAAAGACAATGGTTATAATTACAACAGACCAGTTTCATATAGTATTCCGGCACGGTAGCGAATAATAATTATTCGATAAAATATTTCTCTTAAATTAAATAAATACTTTATGGACCTGGTCTGTTTTTCACACCTTCATTGGGATTTTGTTTACCAGCGGCCTCAACATATATTGAGCCGCTTCACCACGCAATACAGGGTTTTTTATATCCAGGAATTTTCCTTTACTGACATAGCTGATGGGTATAGTATTGACCAAAGCAATGAACAGGTTTGGATAATTAAACCTCATTTAAGAAACGATCACCATGACAATATTTTAGAAAGGCAACGCAAAATATTGAATGAACTTTTTGTTGCTGAAAATATCTCCAGTTATATTTTGTGGTACTACACGCCAATGAGTTTACTATTCAGTGATCACCTGCGGCCCGTTGTAACCATCTATGACTGCATGGATGAATTATCAGCATTTAAGTTTGCTGATCCAAACTTGAAAGACGCAGAGCGAGCCTTGTTTCAAAAAGCTGACGTTGTTTTCACCGGCGGCAATAGTCTATTTGAAGCAAAAAAAAATCAGCATGACAATGTACATGCTTTTCCCAGCAGCATTGATAAGGACCATTTCGCCATAGCAAGACAAACCCTTGACGAGTATGCTGATCAGTTAAATATCCCGCATCCCAGGCTCGGTTTTTTTGGAGTAATAGATGAACGTTTTGATATTGGAATAATTGAACAAGCTGCAACGCTAAAGCCTGACTGGCACTTTATACTGATTGGTCCGGTGGTTAAGATTGATCCTGCCAGCCTCCCGAAAAATAATAATATTCATTACCTGGGGTCTAAAACTTACAAGGAATTGCCGGTTTATTTAAGCGGCTGGGATATCGCGCTGATTCCATTTGCAATAAATGAATCTACCAAATTTATAAGTCCTACAAAAACTCCGGAATACCTGGCAGCAGGCAAGCCGGTAATCTCTACGCCCATCACTGATGTGATATATCCATACGGTACAAAGGAGTTAGTGCACATTATAAATAATGCATCCGAACTCGTGGAAAAAGCAACCCTAGAATTAGATAATACAAAAAACAAGGAGTGGCTGAAAAGGGTGGATGAACACCTTGTTTCTAATTCATGGGATATTACCTGGTTCCACATGTACCAATTGATAAAAAAGGAAATCTACAACAAGCAACATTCAAGAACCGAAAAAATAGAAGCATATGTTTGATTATTTAATAGTAGGCGCAGGCCTGGCTGGATCTGTACTAGCCGAGAGATTGGCGACAAAGGGCAATAAAAAAATTTTATTGATAGATAAAAGAAATCACATCGCAGGAAACACCTATGATTATTACAACAATGATGGCATATTAGTGCACAAGTATGGACCACATATTTTTCACACCAATTCAAAAGATGTTTTTGATTACCTGGGAAACTTTACAGAATGGCGCCCTTATGAACATAGGGTGCTGGCAAGTGTCGATGGCCAGCTCGTTCCTATTCCAATAAATCAAACAACCATTAATTCGCTCTATGGATTAAATCTTTCTTGTGAACAGGTACAGGATTTCTTTAATTCCAAAGCAGAAAAAAAAGAACAGATACGTACCTCTGAGGATGTAGTGGTTAATGCGGTAGGCAGGGAGTTATATGAAAAGTTTTTTAAGCATTATACACGCAAGCAATGGGATCTTGATCCGTCTGAATTAGATTCGTCTGTTACAGCCAGGGTACCTACAAGAACAAATAAAGATGATCGATATTTTACAGATACTTACCAGGCAATGCCAAAACATGGCTATACAAATATGTTCCGTAAAATGCTGGATCATCCGAATATCAAGCTGATGCTTAATATTGATTATAAGGAAGTGTTAGATGCTATTGAGTATAAGACATTAATTTATACCGGCCCTATTGACGGATATTTTGACTATTGTTTTGGAAAATTGCCCTATCGTTCAATAGACTTCAGGTCTGAGACGATTGATACTGAAAACTTTCAACCAACCGGCACAGTCAATTATCCTACCAGTCAGCCATATACGCGGATCACAGAATTTAAGCACCTTACCGGTCAACAACATGCTAAGACATCCATCGTATATGAATATCCCACTGCAGAGGGTGATCCCTATTATCCAATTCCGCGCCCGGAGAATACAGAGATCTATAATAAATATAAATTACTGGCAGCCTCTGAGCCGGATACATATTTTACCGGCCGGTTAGGCACTTATAAATATTATAATATGGACCAGGTGGTGGCACAATCACTGACACTGTTTAAAAAATTAATGCAAACTCAAACAGAACCTAAATTAAATGGATACAAACTTGCTGCAAGCCAGGATTAACATTGAAAGCATTGGTGATATTTTTGGAAACTGCAACAATGTTTATACAGCATTACCATCCCGAAAAAACCCTTTTAAATCTTTTTGGATGGCGGGCTTTGAATGCACTGATAAATTGAATGCATACGGCAACCGGGTGGACCTTCTAAATACATCAGGACATTTGCAATTGATCGATGAAGATTATAAAAGATTGTCCCTGTTTGAAATGGGAACAGTAAGAGAAGGGATCAGGTGGAGCCAGGTAGAAAAAGTTCCATATCAATATGATTGGTCAGTAGTAGCTGCGATGATCAGCAGTGGTAAAAAAAACAATATTCAACAAATTTGGGATATTTGCCACTTTGGATTTCCTGATGATCTGACGCCATTACATCCAATGTTTGCCCGGCGGTTTTCCCATTTATGTGAGGCGTTTGTAAAGTTTTACCGAAGCATCGATCCGCATGGCACGTTGATAATAACACCGATCAATGAAGTGAGTTTTTTATCCTGGCTTGGAGGTGACGTTCGCGGCACGTCCCCATACTGTGTGGGCCAGGGATGGGAAGTGAAGTACCGGTTAATGAAAGCATATATCGAGGGGGTAGAAGCAATTAAAAAAACAGATCCTTCCGTACGAATATTAACTACTGAACCATTGGTGAATATTGTGCCACCGCAAAATGCAAGTGCTGAACAAATACATTTCGCTGCTTCCTTACACCAGGATCAGTTCCAGGTTACTGACATGCTCAGCGGTCGTATGTGCCCGGAGCTTGGAGGAAAACCAGGCTATCTTGACATTTTAGGATACAATTATTACTATAATAATCAATGGTCAACTGGTACTTTCGAATTTTTGAAATGGAGGGATAATTTTGATGAAAGGTTTATTCCATTGCATCAATTATTGTCGCTTGCTTATCAACGTTACAATCGGCCATTTGTATTAACAGAAACCAGCCATCCGAAAGAAGATCGGCCTCATTGGATAAAAATGGTTGCCAGGGAATGCGCGCTCGTACTGGCAGAGGGACTTCCATTATGGGGCATATGCTGGTACCCGATTGTGGACCGGCCGGATTGGGATAACCTGGATGACTGGCACCAATCCGGGTTATGGGATGGACCTGGCGACATGCTTCGAACGCTTCACAGTCCATCGGCAGACGCATTATTGGATGGGCAGGATCTGTTACGGGAAATGATCATCACCCAAAATTATACTTACTGAAAATTACAAAAAACAGGTTACTTTTCATAAGGTTCAGTTTATCCTTCTTTCAAAAGGCCGGGACAAGTTTTCTACAAAACATTGACCCGGTCCCAAGGCTTGGTGAGTATTTTAAATTGCCTTTCCTGTTAACTGATTTTTCAATTACTAATAGTCAACATTCAGATGAAAAGAGCAAGAAACTTTCTGGTGTTTGCAATTTTTGTTGCATTGACCGGGTGCTCTATTTAAAAGAATCTCTGAAATATAAATTGCAGGATGGTTTTATTAAAGCAATATAGATGGCAAAAAGAAGGTTGACATTTATGTGTACAAAAGTGATACAAGTATTAATATTTATCTCGCAGCTAAAAACAGGAAATTGGTAACTCTCAACAGTTTACCTAAGTCAACTTTATCTTTGCCCCAACAATTTTCAAACACTAACCTCGATACGCGGACCTCTAATAAAACTACATTCGATATCGACTTTTTAACTTTGCCTTTCAAATACAGGCCTGCCCAACAAAATCTTCCAAAACAATTTAACACTATGCTTAATGGCGCTGTTTATTTAGGTTTCAGAAATGATATCTTTAAACTTCGATATGAAAAAAGCCCGGTTAGAAAATTTGAAAGAGAAACAAATCATTACGGTTTTTCTTATGGCCTTTTCACCGGCCTCGGTGGAACTGTTATGAATCCCTCAACTACCAATAGCCATATTGCCTACGAATACGATGGGGTGGTTTGGACCAAGGGATTTGCAGGAATAATTGCTGTTAATAATTTTACTGTCGGGCTGGCGCTTGGCAAGGATAATTTACTGGATCATAACCATAAGTGGTGGGGTTTTCAACAGAAGCCATGGTGGTTAGCACTTGCGCTTGGACTTAATCTCAATTAATTTATATCTTTAATCAATGCTTTGCAATACGCCATTTGTAATTAACGTATTTGCTTTAATAACCATTTAATTTGATTGGGATAGACTACCGACAGCGCCTTTAGAAATATGCTTTAATTTATTTACAGGCAGGTGGATAACTACCTGGAGTTGCTGTTTGGGAACATGACCATACCAGGCTCTTTTAATAATTGGTGATAATATTTTTGATCAGTGTGCTCCTGATAGAGGAGGCCATTTTAGGCGGCACTAAATAAACCAGCAAAACTTACACCCAGGTATTTGGATTGATCCTGAAATTAACAAAAGGGTATTCTTTTAATCCGATCTCGTCAACAGGAGTGTCTTTAAGATAGTCTTTCATTTTCTGGACATTTTCGGCCATACTTTCTCCTAATTGTGTTTTTGCAATTCTTTTAATGGTCGCTTCTATATAAGCAAAGTCGCTTTCGTATGCGACCTGAAAAGGTGTCTCGTTCCAGATATATGGAAATTTTTTCCAGGAATAATTAAACACAGGAGATTGCAATAACAGGCAAGAAATATTTTTAATAGAAAAGATTGATACCTGCCTGTAAATTTATAATTCCTATCCGAAAAAGGACATACATAACCAGGCAGCTCAGTGATAACAATAAGTAAGTACCAAGATATATTTTGTGGTGGTTTCCGGTCGCTTTCAGCTCCTTTTTTGTTTCACTCGTTTCCTTTATACCTATATTGTTTTTAAGAGCTTACTACCATTAATATGCGGGATGTTGGAGTGAATATCGGGAACATGATAACAAATGGTAAATTATAATCCGGAACGACTTGATGACCTGTAAGGCTATGCTAAAGGTTAATGATTTCCCAGGATTGTTCGTCATTATTCCACCGGACATAATTATATGGATATCAGGAATAATATAACAGAAAGCTTTTTACCATCGAGTGCAACTCTGATATGCTGGTTGGCTTGGTGTACATCTGTACGCCCTTACTTCTAAAAAGTATTTTGTCATTGGGATTTTGACTGGATGTTAACATTACAACCGGCAAATCTTTCAGGTCCAGTTCGGTCCTGATTTTTTCCAGTGTTTGTTTGCCGTCAAGAAGTGGCATATTGATATCAAGCAAGACAAGGCAAGGCAATTCACTATTTTGTTTTGCCTGGTCTAAATAAGTAATCGCTTCCTGTCCATTTTTCAATTCAACTATTTCGAAATACGGATCAATGTCATGGATGGCATCTGTAAGAAAAGAAAGGTCATCGACATCGTCGTCTACGCAGAGTATTTTTCTTTGAAGGAATGTCATACCGCAAAGTTAAATGCTATACAACAAAAAATAACCATTACCTATAGCTGTTTTAGCATGGCGTAGCAATGCTTGTCATCGGGTCTGTAACAATAAATACAGATTGAAGCGGCTGCAAATTGCATGGTTGGTAACCGTGTTTGGTGATAACACAATCCGCCTAAATTACCCCGCCGGAGTAAAGAATCCCTATAAGTTTTAATATTTAGAAACCAGGATCAATAGCATTTTAAGCTTGGCTACCACTGTATAAACTATGTTTTCCCATCAGGCAAAGTTCATCAAGAAACTTAAAAAAAGCATCACTCACCATTGCCAGGTATTCCATGTCATCGTGTGCACCCTGTTGAAAAATTTCAGGCCTGGCTAAACTGAATGCATTGAAAAGCAAACAGTTTTTTTCATCAATGGTTTTCTGCAATTCTATCTCCGCAACTATTTCGTTTGTTGATTCCTGTGCAACTTCGTTTTTAACGGCAGGTGAATCTGAAAACTGGAAAGGGTTAATAAAGAATTTGTACCTTTTAGCCAGTTGATTTTCCATTCGGTGCTGCTTTCCCAGGATTGCTAAATACAAAACTTTTGCAACTGCTAATTTATTTTCATAACTCATAAAAATTGTTTTATGTAAATGCCTTATTGCTAAATATTTTCCGCGTATGGCCTGTATCCAAAAAATCATGGGTTACACACTTTTTCTGCAGGAACTGCAAGCAGGTGCAGAAATGATTTACGCTAACACTTCTTATCCGATAAATTGGAAAACCTGTTGAGTCGTGCAAAAGTTTGTTGCATATCACTCATGTAAGAAATGGATATAGACAGACATTGGGTTGGGTTTTCAGTAACAATATTTACACAATAATAAGGCAACCTTTTATTAAAGCCTTACAAAAATTAATTTTTTTACAGAACTGAACAGTAAATCTACGGAGATAGCGCTTTCAACTATCGTAGTCTTACGTTTTTTAAACCATACAGAAATTAGCTGCAAAATAGGGCCTGTAAAACAAGGCAATTTATCCCGTGATTTTCTTTTAGGGCATCCTGGTTATTATTGTGATTTCACTTTTTCAGGAATATCCAGCTTTATTGATTAGAGCAAAACAAGTATGAATATTATTTTATTGAGAAGTGAGTGCGGTTATCTAAAAACATGCAGTTCCGGTAGTTTGCCTGTACTAATATAACACGACTGATATTTGGGTTTCAATATTTTAAATGCAAGAATGCATAAATATTAAAACCCGAACACCAGTCGTGAACCATGTTTACTAAAAGTATGTAAAAGGAATATTATTACTTCCAGGAAGGTGGCGCAATGGAAGCTTCATTTTCTACCGCTGTCGTTTCTTCGTATGCGATATCGTTAACATCACTTCTTAAGCTATCTATCTTGTCAGTTATTGTATCGCGGATATCATTAAATTTATCCCTGATATCATTCCCGGTACGGGAAAGCTTTCTCCTTGTTATTGAACCCTTATCTGGCGCATATAAAATCCCCAAGATTGCTCCTGCCGCCACTCCGATCATTAATTTATTTACTGTTGTCATAGTCGTGCATTTTATTTTAAAAGTTATAGATGCAGTAATAAAATTATGGTTGACAGAAAGAAATAAATAGTTGAATAACGATCCTTTCTAAAACATAATCCGATTATCGATCTGAAAAATATTAAATATTATCAAGCAAAATTATGCCAGAAGTCCTCCATTGAAAATAACTGGTCTATGAGCAGATTTTTCTACACAAACGAAAAAAAATTCCCATCTATATGGATAATAACATCTTCGTCCGGCGGCCTGGACTAAAGCAATTGGGCAGATTATAATGCCTACTACATAACAGCAGGTTGGCAAAATTTAATTTATTCCAGTGAGGTCGCTTTAAAAGTATCCCCTTGTTTTATATCTCCTGTTTCAAATCCTTTTTTAAACCAGTACATACGTTGAGCCGAAGTACCGTGCGTAAATGATTCGGGGACCACATATCCCTGCCCTTCCTGTTGAAGACGGTCATCGCCAATTGCATTTGCAGCAGTAAGCGCCTCATCAATATCGGATGGATCAATAATATTTCTTCCATCATTGGTTTTTATCTTTTGAGCGTGATTGGCCCAAACGCCTGCATAAAAATCTGCCTGTAATTCCAGCCGCACTGAATATTTATTATACTCTTCTTTACTCACCTGTCCACGTAACTGCTGCATTTTATCAGAGGTGCCCATTAAATTTTGAATATGGTGCCCAACTTCATGCGCCACTACATAGGCCATAGCAAAATCTCCGGGAGCCTTAAAACGGGTTTGCAATTCTTCATAAAATGAAAGGTCGATATACAGGTCCTTATCCGCCGGGCAATAAAAAGGCCCGGAAGCAGCGCTGGCATTTCCGCAAGCCGATTCTACCACATCACGAAATAAAACAAGGGTTGGGGGAGGATAAGTACTACCCATCTTCTTTAATATATCTCCCCAAACATCTTCTGTATCTGCCAATACCACCTTTACAAAACTAGCCCGCTCCGCATCCGCTGCTTCTTCCTGCGGCGAAAGTTGCTTTTGCTGAGCAGGCATCTGGGGAATCTGGATGTTACCATCTCCGCCGCCGCCTAACAAGAGATTAATCACCAAAGCGATGATTCCTATGATGCCACCACCCGCAGCTATCTTGCCGCCGGAAAGACCACGGCGGTCATCTACATTACTGCTTTCTCTACGTCCTTGCCATAACATACGCTGAAATTTTATTTTTAAGAATAATACTCTATACAAAAAACTGTGCCCAATACGCGTGTCCTTCGGAATTTCATTGAGCATTTTCAGAGCGCCGTTGCATCTGCCTTTTAATCTCTATACGAATATCACCATTTATTTTTATAAATAAAAGGCTTTAGATACATTTCAAATCGACCCGTACTTCGGGGGAATCAACATGCTTTGCTACTCAGATTGCCAGCTTCAACATAGGTAAACATATTTGAAAACCTGACATCCTTTCGTTGCATAAATGGTTCATTTATGCAGGTTAATTCTATAGCTCATTTTTATCTGCCTTTTCGATATCTTCTGGCAGGCAAAATGTAACACAGAGAGACTATAGCAAACCGGTTTAGCGATTGCAAATTCGAATCGTGCCCCATTTGTTCCTGATCAAATGAAGTTCCTGATTTCCAAAGCTTATCTCCTAAAAATCAGGAATATTTTACCCCAGCTATTATTTCAAAAAATGGTTAAAAAGGTTGCAATACCGTCTAATTTGTCGTAACTTTTTACTCTAAATTCCTTATTATGAAACAATACCACATAATATCCCGAATAGCAATCTATTTGCTATCGGTTGTTTTGTTTGCATTTGGGGTTTTTCATTTTCTACATCCCCGCGACCTGCTGGGTTATGTGCCCTCTTTTTTACCGGGTGGTTTAATTTGGGTGTACTTTGTGGGGACCGCCTTTATATTGGTGGCAATTTCTTTTTTAACTAATAAAATGGTTAAGGTAGCCGGCTACCTGCTGGCCGTATTACTGATCTTATTTGTATTAAGTATTCACCTGCCCAATTACCTGAATGCGGGCGACAAGGATATGAGGCAAACTCATTTGATAAATTTGTTGAAAGACACTGCCATTGCGAGTTTTGCATTGCACATAGCAGCAGGTGCGCATCACCAGAAATTACACCTGGACGATAGTGATTAAGGATTATGAGCCATTTCATTCATCCTATCAGCCAGCATACTCATTTCTGAATGATCCTGGAGTTTTTTTGTCCGGTATAAATTATACTGTTTCGCATTTCCTGCGAAAAATCTACCCGTTGTAAATTACAGGTAAGCTCATCAATGATGGCCTTCTAACAGTAAAACGATTGCCTGAAGGATTGATAAAGAACCTGCCTGTTTCCTGTTTTTAAACAGTAAAAAGTAGACTATTCACGTTCTTTTCAAACTTAAACCTTGTTATATGAACATCCTTCAACGTATTGAATTTTGGGGCGACAGTCATCACCCCAAATGGTTAGATCTCATTCGTATTACACTCGGTATTTTTCTTTGTTATAAAGGAATCGATTTTCTTCGAAACATGGGAACGCTGATGGGCCTGATGCCAATCAAAGTAGAGTTCGGCTCATTTATGTTTATTGTATTGGGACACTATGTTGTATTTGCGCATATCATAGGAGGCATACTAATGACAATAGGATTATTTACACGCTTTGCCAGCCTCATCCAGATCCCCGTTCTATTGGCAGCCGTGATTCTTGTTAATACGAAGGGAGAGATCATGCGGCCATATTCAGAACTGTTCCTTTCAATAATCGTATTGCTCTTACTCATTTATTTTCTGATTGCCGGCAACGGGCCATGGTCATATAAAATTGCCGAGGAAGAAAAAAAGGCAAACCGGTAAACAGTTCAACTGTATTTTGACCTATTGCCGCGAGTATTGGTGGGTACTTCAAAATCATTGTTAGCTGGTTGAGCAATCAGCCAGTAATTATACGTCGCAAAAAGCCGCTTTCAGTTTAAAATTTTTATCCCGATATTGCTTCATTTTTATTTCACTATATTTATTGAAGCCTATACCAGCACGCCGGAGTAGCATTAAACGGTGCATGTTAAAAAAATATTTTTAGGCAACCTCAACTAAAAATGAAAATACAGTATTGCTCGGATCTGCACCTTGAATTTCCTGAAAATAAAAAATATATCGAAAAGCATTTTGTACAACCTGCAGGTGAAATATTACTATTGGCTGGTGACATATTGCCGCTTAATTTGGATCCCCGGCATTATCCCTTTTTTAAATTTATTGCCGACAATTTTGAAGCTGTATATTGGATACCCGGTAACCATGAATACTACGGATCCGATATCGGAAAGTCAAACGATCCGATTCACGAAAAAATATACAGCAATGTTTTTTTAGTAAACAATAAAACTATTGATCACAATAATGTGAGTATTATTTGCAGTACCATGTGGAGTTATATACGCCCTGAAAATGAACTTATACTTCAGAAAAGCCTGGCTGATTTTTCATCTATCTATTTTAACGGCAGGCCGTTTTTGCCTTTTCAATTTAACCAATTGCACCAGGCCTCCTTAGCTTTTATAAAAAGTGAAGCAGGTAAGCAGGCAACATCAAAAAATATCGTCCTTACTCATCATGTACCTACCTTTTATAATTATCCAACAAAATATAAAAAGAGTGTTTTGAGTGATGGCTTTGCTGTAGAACTACACGACTACATAAATGATTCAAATATTGATTACTGGATATATGGTCATCACCATTACAATACACCTTCGTTCACGATCGGCAATACGGAATTGATAACTAACCAATTGGGTTATGTGAAACAGCGTGAATATAAATACTATAAGAAAGACGCTGTCTTTGAGATTTGATTGTGATAATTTTCTTTGTAGAAATAGGAACTTTATTTAATTTAAACCGGGGCTGTAACCTTTTAGCCATACACTCTTCGTTACCTCTTTAAAATATCTTTAAAATAACGGCTGCGCGAATTCAATTACGAGTTACAAGTTGTTTCGCTGGATCTAATTCTCCATTTGATTTAAAAAAAAATAGGTTACGCTGCCCGCATAACCTATCTATATTTTTAATACCGCCAAATATCAAATTGCAAAACTTTTTATACGAATAAGATGGTGGATGGCTTACTTCTAAAAAATAAAACTAATCTTCTATTACTTTGGGGTTTTTGAGATCAGGTCATTTAAAGAACTTTTAGCTTTTTCTACTTCAGCAGCTTGCCGCTCCAGCGCCTTCGCATTGTACTCGATATCACTCTGCAGCTTTTTTAATTTCTTTTCCATATCCTCTTTATCATCCTGCAGTGACGCCAGCTTTTTCTCTTCTTTTTTCAACTGGGATTGTTGATCTGCAACATTCTTTTCGTGTACTCCTCTTTTTATATCAGGTATAATTCCGGTAAGAAAAGCACCCCCACTTTCCACAGCAATTACTGAGGAGCTTGCCACGGCACCTGACTTTACCTTGTCTTCCGGTATTCCGCCAGGAGCTGCTGCTATAAAATATACGATGCTCTTGTCCTTCTCGCTTTTACTTTTCCTTTCTACTTTAATAAATGCATCAATCGGCTTTGACGGATCAATGAGCGGCATTACTACATTCCGGTAGATCTTGAAATCCTTAGTTTCCTTTGGCTTTACTCCCTGCGATTTAAAACGCTCTGTTACTGCATCTTCCACAATATCCGGCGGCGCATTTAACTCAACAGTGTAACCGCTGTATTTGCCGCCATTAAATTCGATGGTGGCATTTTTTACTTCCGCACTATCAAGGCTCACAGTCTGGGAAAATGCAACTGAAGCAATAGTTACCAGCATGCAGGTGATCAGGTATCGCATAAATATCTTTTTAAATTATTAATAAGTAACAAAGATAAGTTCAATGTATTGTATTAAAACCGCACAAGATATTTTCTTCCAGATGCAATGCTTTTGCAAAATATTTGCTGCAAATTCATCTATCCCATAAACTAAAAAACAGAGGCTACAACTGAACACTTTCGTGATCAATTGTAGCCTCTGTGCATAAACTATTTCCGATCATTTACCTGTTATAAAAAAAATGTCTTGCAGGACTGATCGACTAAAAATTGCCTTATCTGCCAATCGGTATACCAGCTGATATACTAAATGTGCGATATTTATTTTTATCATTCACAGAATTATCGCTTTGGGTGCTGCCAATCTTAGCCAGGCCCATTCCGTAATTCGCTTTTAAGATAAACGCTCCAAAATCTACTCCGCCACCGAAATTTAAACCGTAGTCAAAACGCTTTAACTTATTGTAACCCGCATCGTCCTGTTCTGAAGTAAACGGGTCGTCATTGCTGAATTTGATATCAGTACTGGAGCTGGATGAAAATCCCAGCACGCGTTGATCGATCCTGGATTTACCAAATACACCCATCGCTATATACGGACCGGCGTTAATAAAAATGTTTGATTTTGATTTAGCTGCCAAAGGAAATTTGACAACCGCATTTAAGGGCACTTCAACATAAACAGGATGAAATTTTGCTTTAACATAATTGTCATCAGTGGCGCTTGTAAAATACGTTTCAGCCTTTGCACCCCTTCCTGTTAACAGAACGCCGGATTCAAGGTCAAATACTTCGGACAATCCAAACCTACCCATAAAACCGGCGTTAAAGCTGGGAAGTATATTGTTTTTTTCTGTCCGTCCGTCTTTTGTTTTTGTGATATTAGCAAGGTTTAATCCACCTTGTACGTAAAACTGGGCCTTCGCGCAAATACCCATTGCAGTTAGCAGACACACTGCCATCAATTTCTTAATGATCATAACTTGATTTTAGAGGTTTTTATAAATTAACAGCATTAGTTATTTTTTTTATAATGCTGTCAATAATTCCTTATCTCCCTAAAACCAAAAAGCCTGCCATCAGAATTTGATAACAAGACAGCTTTTGTTAAAGTTTTGCTCAACTACCTGAGCAAAGACTGAAAAACAGCTTCATCCACCTTTAAAGGATATTTTTTTTTCAATTCTTCTACCCATTTTTCCTCTAAATAACCCTGGTAATCATTTATTACCAATCCCTTTGCGTCCTCAAAGCTTCTTGGCTGATTTTCGGGGAACATTCTCAACACTTGTACAAAACTTGTGGTGTTATCTCCGCTGTTAACAAATGGCGTTGATATTAGGCCTTCGGTGGCTACTGTACCGGCAGGTAATTGCAATTGGGTGAGTTCATACCTGCCTGAATCGGACTGCAGTTTCCCATCGCTTTCCTCTGCTATTTGTTTCCAGTTTTTACCGTTGCGCAATGCAACAGCAGCATCTTCAGCAACTTTTACATCACTGCAATTAAATAATAAGATATTTGCGCTGGCTCCCCATTTATAATTGTCTTTGTGTGCGGCATAATACTGCTGTAAACCAGTACTGTCTGCCGCCGCCCTGGTCCAAACATTTTTTTCCATAATTTCAAATAACATGTTACCCTCCCGGAATTCCTGCATCTGGTATTTAAAATCACTATTAAATTCTTCCAGGTGTTTGCGATAATACTCAAGCGAGGCGGTAGCAATATATTTATCCAACAGGTCTTCATTGTTTTCGCCTTTGTAAACATCCGCATTCAATTTATAATCCTTAACAAAATTCAACCAATCGAACCCTTTTACATTTTGTTTAGTGAAAGAAAAGATCGTCTTATTGCTGACGGGGTAAGTTCTAACCTCGTTGGTTACAGTTACACTATCCGCATACCGGAATAGCGCTGCATCTTTTAATGCCGTATTTTTTTTATACCCGGTCTTTATCTTTACTGATTTAAGAAAGTCGGCTTTTGCATGATCGATCCTTGAATCCTGTGATATTTGTTGCTTTAAAGCCGATACAAATGCTTCATCGCTTTTATCTGCAGGTATGTCCCGTTGTTGCAAACGCTTTACGATATGATATCCATATCCTGTAAAAATTGGTCTTGAAATATCTCCATCTTTTTTTAGTTCAAATACCTTGTTTTCAAATGGCAGATCAAATTTCCCTGTACCAAATTCAGGCATTTCTCCTCCGTTGATATAAGTCAGTTTGTCTTCGCTGAACTCTTTTGCCAACCGGGAAAAATCTGCACCGGCAATTAACAATTCATAAATAGAGTCGGCCCTTTTTTCAATTTCTTTTAACTCTTCAGCAGTTGCTTCGGGCGGAACAGACAGTAATATTTGCGCGATTTTCCATTTGCCCGCACTCTTGCGCTCATCCAGGTTTTTAAAAAGGTGCACGGCTGATTTAGTGCGATAAATTTTAGAGACGTCACCGGGCTTTAAACTATATACTAAATTTTCAATTTCATAAGGCACAGACAGGGCGGTGACATAGCCAAGGTCACTTTCTTTTATTTCCAAAGATTTTTTGCTGATCGTACCTGCTATCTCTGCATACCCGGTCTTGCCTTTTTTTAGTTCCGCCGACACTTCTTCCATTGCCGCGTACGCTTTCAATGTATCCGCGGCACTCATTTTTGAATTCACAGGTACGCTGAAATGAACTAAGTGAATATCTTTCTGGCTGCGCAATATCGCTTCTTCCACCAGTGCATTCAATTCCTTTTCATCATTCATATATCCATCTTCAACCTGGCTCCTGAAATTTTGCAGGTCGTATTTCATTTGCTGCGACGTATCCAGTCGTTGCTCCTGCGCGGTTTTTACTTTTACTTTGAATTTGTAATAAAGGTCAAGGTATTCCCTAAAAGATTTTTCCTTATCTGTGACCGGCGTTTTGTTTTTATTATAGGCCCGCAGGAATTCATCTTTGCTTACCGGGTGGGGACCGTAGGTAAAAAGCGCTTGAGAAAAAAGTTGCAGTGACCCGATACAAACAACAACAAGTGTTACAATTTTTTTCATCGTCAGCAAATTATTTTGAGTTAGTTGTTGCGTTCCATTTTACCTGCAGTAATTCATCCAGTTGTTGCCAGGTTAATTTTTTTCCGATAATGCGTTTTTCACTATCGAGCAGGTAGAGCGTAGGTGTTAAAGTGATGTCATATAATTGCCGGTAGCTTGGTTTCTGTGAGGCGGCAGCTGCTGTTTCCATTTCCTTTGTCTGGTAAACATTTATCCAGTCACCGAGCTTATGTTCACGGATAAATTTCTTCCATTCAGGTTTCAGGTCCTCTTTTGAATCCGCTGATAAAACCCCATACATTTTAACGCCGTGTTTCTTCCAGCTCGCCTGGTAAATAGAATCGAGCCTTGGCACTTCCTCTTTACAATGGCCACAGGTAGGATCCCAAAAACAAATAACCGTGTAGTCGGCTACAACCTGGTAAAGCGGTGAAGGTTTTCCCGTTGTATCAAGCATTTCAAGGTCGGCCGCTTTTAAACCGATCAGGTTGGCCATCAACATGTACGCCCGCCGGCTAATCGTTTCCATTTGCTTTTCGTTGAGCCAACTTGTCAAACCCTTGCTATGGTATTTTTCAAACAAGTGCACAAAAACTGCGTCCTGCCCCATGTATTTTGGATTGATGTATTCGTCCGTTAGCCAATTCAATAAAAATTTATATATTTCCGGGCTGCTGCGCGCGAGCAATAACTGGTAGTCCGCCTCTTTAATAATACTGTCTGCCTGTGGCACAATAATCTCCCGGTAATATTTTTCAAATTTGGGAAGAAAGAAAGGCGTCCTTAAAATGCGGTCGTCCATAAAATTGATACCATCCCAATAATGCGCTTTGTAGTAGTAATAATTTTCAAGTGAATCGTTGTGGCTCTGTATTTTATTGCCCAGCAACTTTGGCTCTTTCATAGCATTTAACAAAGTAGCCATCATTGACTTTGGATGGTTCCGGATGATCCCTTCCCGGAAATCGGTCAGTTCTTTATTGTAAGCCAGGTAATTTGCTTCATGCAGTGCAGAATCTTTTTTGGTGGTGGATTGCAGGTAAGCCTGTTTCTCGGCTTCCAGCAGTTTGCCTTTTACAGCGATGTACTGCTGGTACTGCTGAAATAAAATATTTTCCTTTGAACCGGTAATGACCGTTTTATTAACCAGGTCAGTGGTATCTACTTTTACTGAAATTACCTGTTCCTTATCTACAAAAAAATCGACCGTGATCCTTTTGCCAGGCAAAACCATGGCATAAATACCACCAGGCAATTTCCTTTTCCCTGTGAATACGGCAACGCCACTGCTGTTTACCGCCGCCGAGTCTTCCACATTCAAATTTTTACCCATGTGATAGGTAAGATAAGCGATGCCACTTCTATACTGGGGAGCCTGTAAGGTGACTTTGAAGTTTTGTGCGGATGTGTTGACATAAACCAGGGATGCCAGCCAAAAAGTGAAAATTCGTTTCATCGGTTGAATAATATTGGTTGCAAAAGTATTTAAAATCAATGGTTAAAGCGCATTCGGGCAATATCGGCCTTTAAAATTACGAATCATTAACAAAAATAATTAGCGGTTTATTTTAGTGCTTTTGATAAAATGAGGTGTTACTTTTGCCCGGTGAAAAGAAAAAAATATTTACTGGAAAAAGTATTGGTTACCGGTTATGCAGCTGAGGGCAAATCCCTTGCAAGGCAGGATGGCAAGGTAATATTTATTGAAGGCGCCGTTCCGGGAGATGTGGTGGATGTTTTTGTAAGTACCAATAAAAAAGATTACGGGGAAGGCAAGGCCACTTATATCCATGAATACTCCAAAGAAAGAGTTGTTCCATTTTGTAAGCATTTTGGCGTTTGCGGAGGTTGCAAATGGCAAATGCTGCCATATCAAAAGCAGTTGGAATATAAGCAGCAGGAAGTAGCTCAGAATTTCCGGCGGATTGGCAAAGTGGAGCTGCCGGAAATGATGTCTATTGCAGGCAGTGATGATACTGTTCACTATAGAAATAAATTAGAATTTACATTTAGCAATAAAAGATACCTGACCACGGAGGAAATAAAAACGATGCCGTATCCGGCGCCTTTGGAAGAAAGGGAAAACGGTCCCGGTGCCTTAGGCTATCACGCTCCCCGCATCTTTGACAAGATCATCGATATACAGGAATGTTACCTGATGGATGACCTTAACAATACCATCCGCAACAGTATTCGCAGTTTTGCCCTGGATAATAATTATTCTTTTTACGATATAAAACAACACACGGGCTGGCTGCGCAATATCATCATCCGCTACTGCAACACAGGTGAGCTGATGGTGAATATTTGCCTGGGTTACGAAGAGGAGGCAGAAACAAAAAAACTGCTGGATTTTGTTTTGCAAAAGGTTCCGGCTATTACAACTTTACTTTACACGATCAATACCAAGTGGAACGATACTATTTACGATCTTACTCCTGTAGTTTATTACGGTAAAGGATTCGTGATAGAAAAACTGGAGGAATATTCGTTTAAGATCGGCCCGAAATCATTTTTTCAAACCAATACCAAACAGGCAGAAAAACTGTATTCAATCGCAAGGGATTTTGCCGGGCTTACCGGTAATGAAATTGTGTACGACCTTTATTGTGGCACCGGGAGTATTGGTATTTTTGTAAGTAAACTTGCAAAAAAAATAATTGGTGTTGATGTAATTGCTGAAGCGATTGAAGATGCAAAAGTAAATGCGGCAATTAATAATATTGGGCATGCCGATTTTTTTGCCGGAGATGTAATTAAAATTTGTGATGATAAATTTTTTGCTGATCACGGCAGGCCGGATGTAATTATTACCGATCCGCCAAGGGCGGGTATGCACGAAAAGCTGGTAAATAAATTACTGGAAATAGCGGCCCCGAAGATCGTGTATGTTAGCTGCAATACCGCCACCCAGGCGCGGGACCTTGCCTTGCTTAGCGAAAAATACAAAGTTGAAAAAATACAACCGGTCGATATGTTCCCTCATACGCATCACATCGAGTGCGTGGTATTGCTGACACTAAAAATTTTCTGATAAGAACCAGCGTAGTTTTATATTTAATACCGGGTTAAAAATTAAAGATCATGGACATTAAAGTAATTGCGTTTGACGCAGACGATACGCTCTGGATAAACGAGCCTTATTTCCAGGAAACAGAAACCAAATTTTGTGCGTTGCTGGAAGATTATTTACCGCACCATACGCTCGTTAAAGAACTATTTAAAACCGAGATACAAAACCTTCCATTGTACGGTTACGGGATAAAAGGTTTTATGCTGTCGATGATCGAGACGGCACTTCGTGTTTCCAATAACACATTGAATATTGAAGTGCTGGAAAAAGCGATCCGGTTTGGAAAAGAGTTATTGGAAAAGCCCATCGAGCTATTGGATGGCGTTGACAATGTGCTTAAGTCATTGAAAGGAAAGTATCGGCTGGTGGTTGCTACCAAGGGTGATCTGCTCGACCAGGAACGCAAGCTAAAAAAATCAGGTTTGGAACATTACTTCCACCATATTGAAATAATGTCTGACAAACAGGAATCCGATTACCTTAAACTCATCAAGCACCTTGATATACAGCCGGCCGAATTCTTAATGATCGGTAATTCGCTGAAATCGGATGTGCTTCCTGTATTATCTATTGGCGGGCACGCCGTCCATATTCCTTACCATACCACCTGGGCACATGAACAGGTAGAACACAATGTGGATCATGCTAACTTCCGGCACGTAGCGCAAATCATGGAAATATTACCTTCCCTTCTTTGATAAAATGCCTGGTAAATAAGATGATCTTATGATTTTAAATCAATTACCCAAAGTAGAATTGCACCTTCACCTTGATTGCGGATTGAGTTTTGAAGTTGTTTCAAAGATAGATCCTGCCGTAACGAAAGCAGCCTGGCAGCAGGAATTTGTCGCACCGGCAAAATGCCTTAACCTCGCTGATTTTCTAACCCGCGCCGTAAAAGGTTACCAGCTGATGCAGACCAAAGAACAGTTGCAGTTAGTGGTGCATGATCTTTTTAAGCAATTGGCTGCTACCAATACTTTGTACGCGGAGATCAGATTTGCCCCCTTGCAGCATTTGGAAAAAGGGCTTACACCTTACGAGGTTGTATCTTTTACGGAAGAAGCTTTTGTGCAGGCCATAACTGAAACAGGGATTGAAGCACGGCTGATCCTATGCACACTTCGTCATTATTCAGCGGAACAAAGCATGCAGACTGTAAAGCTGGTTGAACAATTTAAAGACAGTATGGTTGCCGGGTTTGATATCGCGGCGGATGAAGCCGGGTTTCCGATCGATAACCATATCAGCGCATTTAAATACGCGAAGAAAAAAGGCATTCATTGCACTGCACATGCAGGTGAGGCAAAAGGAGCCGACAGCGTTTGGGAAACTTTGCAGTATTTTGGCCCAAGCCGTATTGGGCATGGCGTAAGAAGCATCGAAAATCCAAAGCTTGTAGCGCACCTTCGCCGGCACAACATTCACCTGGAACTTTGTCCCTCCTGCAATGTTCAGATCAACCTATATGATGGTTACCAGGATCATCCCGTCGACAGGTTATACAGGGCCGGCGTATCGCTTAGTATTAATACAGATGCTCCTACAATTGTAGACATCAACCTGACCAGGGAATATCAAAAGCTACAAGATGCATTTGGCTGGACAACAGCCGATTTTTATACCTGCAATAAATACGCGCTGGAAGCGGCTTTTATACCGGCTGAATTGAAGAATAATTTACTGGATAAGTTAAAAAAGGGATATAAAATTCAATGAAAGTCGCAATGGCTTTGTATAGGCGCAGGGTTCCAAAGTTTGAACACTTATGGTAGGAAATGCTTACCAAAAAGACTACTCTTCAACTTATCATCAAAAATTAGGTTCAGCTCATCATATGCGTGTGCCAGCGGAGGGATAAACAAAAATAGTCGAGCACCCTAATTGAAACACCAATTGCACAGATATTAAAGAAAAATACATTGTTGCGCAGCAGGGTTTAAGGGATGGATATTGAATAATTAATATATATGAACTATTAAAATAGGAGTATTATTGGAGGCTGCGGTGCATGTATTGTTGTTTATATGCTTTATCACGAATGTTTCTTCATCAATTAATTTTAAGAGTATCACAAAACCTTGTTGGATGGTATCATAAATCCAATAACTATTGCGAAATTGCAGCATAATCAATAAATTATAGATGGCTAATAATAATTTCGGAAACCGTTTTCAGCAAACTACTACGGTTGTGCTCAATTTAATAATAATAAACGTGTTGGTTTACCTTGCACAGCTGGTTACAAGCGGCGGCCAGAATTCAGGTACCGCAGAACAACTATTTGCATTGCACCATTATAAGTCCACTTTTTTTAAGCCGTACCAGGTGGTAACTTATATGTTTATGCACGGAGGTTTTTTTCACCTGCTATTTAATATGTTTGCCCTGTGGATGTTTGGATCAATGGTAGAAAGTGTTTGGGGGCCAAAACGATTTTTAATTTTCTATTTTATTTGTGGTATAGGTTCGGCTTTTTTCCAATTGGGATCGTATGCCCATGATTTTTGGCAGCTGGATCACGGCATGATTACTTCCATGGCGGATATGTTGGAAAAGCAACAAATGGCGCAATTTACGTCCACTGTCGGTGCCTCGGGTGCAATAATGGGTGTGCTGGCGGCATTTGGTTACCTGTTTCCCAATATGGAATTAATCATCATACCGATACCGGTGCCTATCAAGGCCAAGTGGGCCATTTTGGGCATGATCGCTTTAGATGTTTTTGGCGGCGTAGTGAAATTACAAGGTGATAATATTGCCCATTTCGCACACATTGGCGGAGCGCTAATCGGATTTTTATTAGTGCTGTACTGGAACAAAAAAGAGAAAAAAACGTTTTATTAAAAGTTAACAACATTATTGGTAAGGTGTTTGTAAATTTGTAACACAACTTTTTTAAATGGGAGAATCAGAAAGATACCCTGAATATAAGCGGCCGCGAAACAGGTTAACCCTCGGCAGCGATGGCAATGCGCTTGTTGCATTGTTTACCATAAATATTATCTTTTTTTTACTGCTGATCACCATACAGGTTATATATTCTTTTTTTCAATCAAATGAAGCAAGTTTCAATGCCCAGGTAGTTCAGTATTTTGAAATGCCCGCGAGCCTGACAAAACTAAGTGAGCGGCCCTGGACAATCGTGACTTACATGTTCAGCCACACTAAAGTGATGCTTATTTTAAGTAATATGCTTTGGCTGTGGGCCTTCGGTTTTATTTTGCAGGAACTCACCGGCAATAAAAAATTAATTCCGATTTATATTTATGGTGGATTGGCTGGCGCGCTGGCTTTTATCTTCGCTAATT